>JAWVZO010000001.1:0-54173 GCA_033722135.1 Gammaproteobacteria bacterium
CAGCGCCGAGAAGACGAAGATCTGGCTCTTGGTCCGCGCCGTGTCGACCCCCATGGTCTGCGCGGCGACCTCGGAGCCGTGCACCGCGCGCAGCGCGCGCCCGGCCCGCGAGTCGATGATGTTCAGCGAGACCAGGACCGTCGCCAGCACCACCACGGTCATGACCGCGTACCACTCGAGGTCGCTGTCGATCACGTGGCCGAACAGCGAGAGCGACGGGATGCCGCCCATGCCGTCGGGCCCACCGGTCCAGTTGGTCGCCTGGACCATGATGATGTTGACGATGATGCCGAAGCCGAGCGTCGCCATCGCCAGGTAGTGCCCCTTGAGCTTGAGGATCGGCCGCGAGATCACGGTGGCGACGACGTAGACGACCGCCAGCCCGAACGCCATCGCCAGCCACGGGCTCCACCCGTAGCGGGTGGTGAGGATCGCGGAGGCGTAGGCGCCCATGCCGAAGAAGGCGGCATGGCCGAGCGAGATCTGCCCGGCGTAGCCGATGAACAGGTTCAGGCCGACGGCGAGCACGATGTTGAAGCCGATGGTCACGCCGACCACGGTCACGAAGTAGTTGTCCGGGAAGAACACCGGCAGCAGGGCGACCGCAACTGCGAACGCGAGGAAGCCGCGAAGTCGGCGGAAGCTCGTCATACCCGGTCCGAGGCCTTGCGTCCGAAGAGACCGCTGGGGCGGAAGATCAGCACCAGCAGGATGATCGTGAAGGCAATCGCGTTCTTGTAGCCCGACGAGATCAGCCCGGCGCCGAGCGACTCGAGGACGCCGAGCAGCAGGCCGCCGGCCACCGCGCCCATCGGGTTGCCCATGCCGCCGAGGATCGCCGCGGAGAAGCCCTTGAGGCCGACCATGATCCCGGCGTCGTAGGAGGTGAACGCGATCGGCGCGAGCAGCACCCCGGCCACCGCGCCGAGGAAGGCGGCGAGGCCGTAGGAGAAGAGCAGCATCATGCGCACGTTGATGCCCATCAGCTGGGCGGCGGTGACGTTGCTGGCGCAGGCCAGGATCGCCTTGCCCATCAGCGTGCGGTCGAAGAAGAAGCGGACCACGAGCACCATCAGCGCCGTGATCCCCATCACCCACAAGTTCTGCGGCAGCATCGTCGCCGAGCCGATCGAGATCGGCTCCTCGCCGGAGAAGGAGGGCAGCGCGTGGATGTCCTTGCCCCAGATCAGCAGCGCGGCGCCGCGCAGGAAGATCGCGGCGCCGATGGTGATGATGATCGTCGAGATCACCGTCGCTCCGCGCGCCGGCTCGATCGCGAATTTCTGCAACGCCATGCCGATCCCGGTGGTGATCATCACCGCGCCGAACAGCGCCACCGGGTAGGGCATGCCGACCGCGAGCAGCGACACCGCGCTCATCGCCCCGATCATGACGAACTCGCCCTGGGCGAAGTTCACCACGCCGGAGGCGTTGTAGATGATCGCGAAGCCGAGACCGACCAGCGCGTAGGTCGAGCCGACCGTGACGCCGGTGATCAGGAACTGCAGGATCTGGTCGAACATGGGCGTAGGGGCTCCTGCCCCCTGCCGCGCGAGGCGGCAGGGGGCGTCGTGGCCGAAAAGGTCACGAGCCGGTCAGCTCAGTTGACGAGCGTCCAGTCGCCGTTCTGGATCTCGAGCATCTTGAATGCATCGAGGTCCAGGCCGAGGTGGTCGTCCGGGCCCATGTTGAACACGCCCCCGGTGCCGATGAAGCCGCTGGTGTTCTCGATCTCGGTGCGCACCTTCGCCTTGTCGGTCCCGCCGGCGCGGGCGATCGCCTCGATGGCGATGAACAGACCGTCGTAGGCGTGGCCGCCAAAGGTCGAGACCGGGCCGTGGACCGCTTCGTAGGTGTTCTTGTAGGCGAGCAGCACGTCCTTCTGCGGATCGCTGTCGGGCAGCTTGTCGGCGACCAGCAGTGCGGCGGCCGGCAGGCGCACGCCGTTGGCGGCGTCGCCGGCGAGCTCGATGAACTTCTTCGACGCCACGCCGTGCGACTGGTAGACCGGCAGGTCGATGCCGAGCTGGCGGACGTTCTTGGTGACGATCGCCGGACCGGTGCCGAAACCGAAGTTGAGGATCGCCTCGGCGTCGGTCGCGCGGATCTTGGTCAGCTGGGTCGTCATGTCGGTATCCTTGTTGCCGTACGTCTCGTCGGCGACGATGGAGATACCGTACTCGGGCGCCAGTTCCAGGCTCTGCTGGCGACCCGACTTGTCGAAGCCGCCGTCGCCGCTGATCAGGGCGACCTTGGAGATGCCGCGGGCCTTCATGTCCTCGTAGATCTTGGCCGCGGCCATGCGGTCGGTGTGCGGCGTCTTGAACACCCACTTCTTGACCGGCTCGACGATCTTGATCGACCCGGCGAGGGAGATGAACGGGATGCCGGCCTTCTCCACCTCGGGGATCACCGCGAGCGTCTCGCCGGAGGCCGAGCCGCCGACGATGACGTCGACGCGGTCGCGCTGGATCAGGCGCTTGGCGAAATCGACCGCCTTCTGCGGGTTGGCGCCCGAGTCGTAGTGCACGAGCTCGACCTCGCGACCGAGGACGCCGCCGTCGGCGTTGACGATGTCGACGTACATCTGCAGCGTCTTGAGTTCCGGGTCACCGAGGAACGAGGCGGGACCGGTGACGGCGAGGAAGGTGCCGATCTTGATCGGCTCGGCGGCCTGGAGCGGGCTGACCGCCAGCACCATTGCGACGAGGCCGGTGGCGAGAGCCGATACGAGGCGTTGCTTGACCATGTGATCTCCTCCTGGGATGCGGTTGTTGTGCGATCGCGTCCTGGGCTTATCTGCTCGTTGGCGGCCCCTCGAGCGATCGTTGACGTTTACGTAAAGGTCAACAGACCAGGCTCTACTCTAGCGGCGATTCCCGGCAGGCGCAATACCTTTCGCTCGCCGGGCACCGCGACGCTATTCTGCTCCGGGAGGTCGACACGACGCCACCTCGTGCGGGGTTGTGTATTACGTTTACGTAAAGGTAAGCTAGCCACCTTCCAGGGGCCTGCCAATGGAGCGTGCCCCGACCGCACAACCGGAGGAGATACCCGATGAAAGAGAGCCTCGCCAAAGGGGTGACGACCACCACGCGCGTCGACATCGACGCCGGACGCACGATCGACTTCATGGGCGAGGAGGGGCGCGTCTACGCCACGCCCGAGCTGGTCCGCGACATCGAGATGACCTGCCGCAACCTGCTCCTCGAGCATCTCGACGAGGGCGAGGACTCGGTCGGCACCCGCGTCGAGATCGACCACATCGGTGCGACGCTGATGGGCATGTGGGTCGAGATCACGGTGACCGTGAGCGCCGTCGAGGGCCGCGCGGTGAGCTTCGACGTCACCGCCCGCGACAACGTCGAGGACGTGGCCCGCGGCAAGCACAACCGCTTCGTCATCGACGTCGCGAAGACCGCCGAGCGGCTCAAGGGCAAGGCGGCCAAGGCCGGGCTGTGAGCGCGCCCGCGGAGAAGACCGTCAGGAAGGTCCCGACCTACTGCTACCAGTGCGTGGCGGGGCCGGACCTGCTGACGGTCAAGGTGGTCGACGGCGTCGCCACCGAGGTCGAGCCCAATTTCACCGCGGCCGAGGTCACTCCCTCGGCCGGCAAGGTGTGCGTGAAGGCGTTCGGGCTGGTGCAGAAGATGTACAACCCGAACCGCATCCTGACGCCGATGAAGCGCACCAACCCGAAAAAGGGCGTCGACCAGGACCCGGGCTTCGTGCCGATCTCCTGGGACGAGGCGCTCGACGCCATCGCCGAGCGGCTCAAGACGGTGCAGGCGCGGGGTGCCAACGACGAGTCGGGCTACCCCCGTATCGCCGCGAGCTTCGGCGGCGGCGGCACACCGACCTACTATATGGGCACGCTGCCGGCGTTCCTCGCCTCGATCGGCCCGATCGATTTCGGCTTCGGCAGCGGCCAGGGCGTCAAGTGCTACCACTCGGAGCACCTCTACGGCGAGCTGTGGCACCGCGCCTTCACGGTCGCGCCCGACACGCCGAACACCGAGTTCATGCTCTCGTTCGGCTACAACGTCGAGGCCTCCGGCGGTGTGTGCGGCGTCAAGCGCCACGCCGACGCGCGGGCGCGCGGCGCCAAGCGGGTGCAGATCGAGCCGCACCTGTCGGTGACCGGCGCCTGCTCGGCCGAGTGGGTGCCGATCCGGCCGAAGACCGATGCGGCCTTCATGTTCGGCCTGCTGCACGTGATGCTCCACGAGCAGCGCAACCGCCTGGACATCCCGTTCCTGAAGCACCGCACCACCTCGCCGTACCTGGTCGCGCCGAACGGTTTCTTCCTGCGCGATCCCGCGACCCGCAAGCCGCTGGTCTACGATCTCTCGGGCCAGCGCGCGGTGCCCTTCGACACGCCCGGCATCGACCCGGCGCTGGAAGGATCGTTCAAGGTTTCGGGCCTCGAGATCGGCGCCGACGACGACGTCTGGGAACACCGCCTGGAGAAGGTCCAGCCGGCGTTCCAGAAGCTGATCGACCACACGGCGGAATACACCCCCCTCTGGGCCGGCCGGATCTGCGACGTGCCGCACAAGGTGATCCGGCGCCTCGCGCTGGAGTTCCTCGACCACGCCCGCGTGGGCGAGACCGTCGAGGTCGAGGGCCGCGAACTGCCGTACCGGCCGGTGTCCATCGCGCTCGGCAAGACCGTCAACAACGGTTGGGGCGGGTTCGACTGCTGCTGGGCGCGCACGCTGATGGCCTGCCTGGTCGGCGCGCTCGAGGTCCCGGGCGGGACGCTCGGCACCACGGTGCGACTGAACCGGCCGGCGACCGATCGCAACCTCAGCGTCAAGGCGCATCCCGACGGGTTCATGGACTACCCGATGAACCCGACCGACAAGGCCGGCTGGCTCGCCAAGCCCGACGTGCGCAACGCCAACCGGACACTGATCCCGCTGGTCGCCAACTCGCCGTGGAGCCAGGCGCTGGGACCGACCCACCTCGCCTGGATGCAGCAGCAGAAGGCACCGGAGCACTGGCCGCAGGCGACGCCGCCCGACATCTGGTTCGTCTACCGCACCAACCCGGCGATCTCGTTCTGGGACACCCGGCAGATCACCGAGGTGATGGCCCGGTTCCCGTTCACGGTCTGCTTCGCGATGACCGCCGACGAGACCAACCACTTCGCCGACATCCTGCTGCCCGACGCCACCGACCTGGAGGGGCTGCAGCTGATCCGCGTCGGCGGCACCAAGTTCATCGAGCAGTTCTGGGACTACCAGGGCTTCGCGCTGCGCCAGCCGGTCGCCGAGGCGCAGGGCGACGCGCGCGACTTCACCTGGATCGCCACCGAGCTCGCCCGGCGCAGCGGCGTGCTCGACAAGTACGTCAAGGCGGTCAACCGGGGCGCGGCCGGCGTGCCGCTGAAGGGTGAGAACTACGACTTCTCGCTCGCCGATGACGAACCGCCCAGCGTCGAGCAGGTCTGGGACGCGACCTGCCGCGCGGCAAGCGCCGAGATCACCGACGGTGCCGAGGACCAGGGGCTCGACTGGTACCGCGAGCACGGCTTCCGGCTCGCCCCGTTCCCACGGTTGAAGTGGTACCTCTATGCCGCGATCGAGGACGCCGGCCTGCGCTTCGAGCTGCCCTACCAGGAGCGGCTGATGCGCATCGGCAAGCAGCTCGGCCGCCGTCTCCATGAACACGGCATCAGCTGGTGGGACGAGCAGCTCGAGGAGTACGACCCGCTGCCCGAGTACAAGAACTACCCGGAGATGTGGGAGAAGGCGCTCGAGCGCAACTTCAACGTCGACATCCGCGACTACCCGTTCTGGGCGGTCACCGCGCGCAGCATGCAGTATGCCTGGGGCGGTAACGCCGGCATCCAGATGATCCGCGAGGTGGCCGAGAACATAGGCGGCCACGGTGGCGTGGTGATCAACAGCGGCAAGGCCGCCGAGCTCGGGCTCGCCGACGGGGACCTGGTCGAGATCCGCTCGCCGCTCAACGCCACCCGCGGCCGGGTCGTGACGCGCCAGGGCATCCGTCCGGACACGCTGCTGATGATCGGCCAGTTCGAGCACTGGGCGACGCCGTTCGCCAAGGATCTCGAACTGCCGAGCCTCAACAAGCTGGTGCCGATGCTGCTCGACCTGACCGACTCCACCGGATCGGGTTCGGACCTCGCCCGGGTAAGCATCTCGCGCGTGGAGAAGGCGCCATGACCCGTTACGTCATGGTCGCCGACCTCGAGCGCTGCGTCGGCTGTCAGACCTGCACCGCCGCGTGCAAGCACACCAATGCCACCGCGCCCGGCGTGCAGTGGCGGCGGGTGCTCGACATGGAGGTCGGCGAATACCCCGACGTGCGCCGCGCGTTCGTGCCGGTCGGCTGCATGCACTGCGCGGATCCGCCCTGCATGCACGTCTGCCCGACGACCGCCACCGGGCAACGCGCCGACGGCCTGGTCACCATCGACTACGACATCTGCATCGGCTGCAGCTACTGCGCCGTGGCCTGCCCCTACCAGGCACGCTACAAGGTCGACCGTCCCGCCCAGGCCTACGCGGAGGGACGCATGCGCAACGAGACCAACCGCGAGGATCCCGGCCGCCAGGGCGTGGCGCAGAAGTGCACCTTCTGCATCGAACGCATCGACTACGGCCAGGCCCACGGCCTGACGCCGGGGATCGACCCCGAGGCCACGCCGGCCTGCGTCAACGCCTGCATCGCCAGCGCGCTGCAGTTCGGCGACATCGAGGATCCGGAGAGCAACGTCAGCCAGCTGCTGGCCACCCACAAGCACTTCCGCATGCACGAGGAACTGGGCACCGAGCCCGGCTTCTACTACCTCTGGGAGGACCAATGAGCGCCGACGGCAAGCCCTGGCTGCAGGCCCACTGGGACGGGCATGTGGCCGTCAATTTCCTCACCGGGGGCAGCGGGAGCGGCCTGCTGGTGATCGCCGGGCTGGCCGCGCTCGCCGGGCAACCTCTGGCGCTGGCCTCCTGGATCGGCCTGCTTCTGGTCGCCGGCGGTCTCGCCCAGGTCTCGCTCCACCTCGGACGCCCCGTCCGCGGCTGGCGGGCGCTGACCAACCTGCGCACCTCGTGGATGACCCGCGAGGCCTATGCGGCCGCGGCACTGATGCCCTGCGCGCTGCTCGCCGCCCTGACGGACTCGCCCCTGGCGGGGATGCCGGCCGCGCTCGCAGCCGCCGCGTTCCTGTACTGCCAGGCGCGCATCCTGAAGGAGTCCCGGGGCATCCCGGCGTGGCGCGAGCCGCGCATCGTGCCGCTGATCGTGCTCACCGGCCTCGCCGAGGGCGCGGCGATCTACCTGCTGATCCTGCTGCCCGGCGCGCACACGTTCGCCGTGCTCGTCGTCGGCGCGGTGCTGCTCGCGGTGCTGGCGGCCCGCTACGTCGCCTGGAAGCAGTACCGCACGGCGCTGCATGGCAGGGCCCCGCGCGCTTCCGAGGAGGTCCTCGAACGCGCGGAGGGCCCGTTCACGGGTGCGGGTCACGTCGCCCCGGTCCTCCTGCTGCTGGTCGCCGCGGGCGTGCCTCAGGCCCAGGGGATCCTGGCGACGCTCGCGGCCGCGACCGTGCTCCTCGCCGGCTGGGGAGTGAAGTTCGCGATCGTGACCCGGGCCGGCTACAACCAGGGATTCGCGATCGACCACACCCCGTCGCGCGGCTCCGGCACGGGCGGCGTCGGCAGCAAGCCAGGCTGGTGACCCCGGAGAGTGACGTGCCGTGAAATCAACGCATGGCGGTCGAGCCGCCTTGTGCGAAGTCGAGAACATCAAATAAAACATGAAGTCTGAGGAGGAGCTTCCGATGAGCGACAGTCCGTACCACTTCCAGCCCGACATCGAGACGCTGCCGCGCGAACAACTGGCCACGCTCCAGCTCGAGCGCCTGCAGAAGACCCTGGCCCACGCCTACGCCAACGTGGACCATTTCCGCGAGCGCTTCGACGAGGCGGGTGTCAAGCCGGGCGACCTGACCGCGCTGGAGGATCTCGCGCGCTTCCCGTTCACCGTCAAGGACGACCTGCGCGCCAACTACCCGTTCGGCATGTTCGCCGTGCCCCGCGAGCAGGTGGTGCGCGTGCACGCCTCCTCGGGCACCACCGGCAAGCCGACCGTGGTCGGCTACACGCGCGACGACATCGCCACCTGGGCCAACCTGATGGCGCGCTCGATCGCGTCGGCCGGCGGACGGCCCGGCGACATCCTGCACAACGCCTACGGCTACGGGCTGTTCACCGGCGGTCTGGGCGCCCACTACGGGGGCGAACGGCTCGGCTGCACCGTCACGCCGATGTCCGGGGGCAACACCGAGAAGCAGATCGTGCTGCTTCAGGATTTCGGCGCGCGCGTGCTCTGTGCGACGCCTTCCTACGCGCTCAACATCGCCGAGGTGGCCGAGTCGGAGGGCATCGACCTCGCCGCCGGCCCCCTGAAGATCGGCGTGTTCGGGGCCGAACCGTGGTCCGAGGCGATGCGCGAGGAACTCGATCGGCGCCTCGGCATCCGGGCCGTGGATATCTACGGCCTCTCGGAGATCCTCGGGCCCGGCGTGGCCGCGGAGTGTGTCGAGGAGCGCGCCGGCCTGCACGGCTGGGAGGACCACTTCCTGTTCGAGATCATCGACCCCGAGACGGGCGAGCCGAAACCGATGGGCGAGTCGGGCGAACTGGTGATCACGACGCTGACCAAGCAGGCACTGCCGATGATCCGCTACCGCACGCGCGACATCACCCGCCTGAGCAACGAGCCGTGCAGCTGCGGACGCAGCCACGTGCGCATCCTGCGCGTGACCGGTCGTAACGACGACATGCTGATCATCCGCGGCGTCAACGTCTACCCGTCGCAGATCGAGGCGGTCATGGTCGGGTTCGCGGGCATCGCGCCACACTACCAGCTGGTGGTGAGCCGCGAGGGCTCGATGGACACCCTCGCCGCGGAGATCGAGGCCGCGCCCGAGACTTCGGCCAGCGACTACCCGAAACTCGCCAGCGAGATCCGCCACCACATCAAGTCGATGATCGGCGTCACCTGCGACGTGATGCTCAAGGCGCCGGGCGAAGTGCCGCGCTCCCAGGGCAAGGCGATCCGGGTGCGCGACGAGCGGCCGAAAAGCTAGCCCGCCACGCGGCAATCCAACCAAGGGGCGGCCCAAGGGTCGCCCCTTTCTCGTTGGCGAATCGCACATCACTGAGACCGGATGGCCTTCCCGGGGCATGGCTTGCCGTGGCTCGCGGCCACGCGGGGCTCGCCGAACGGGGCCTCCTGCCCCGTTGGCGAGCGCGCGCGTCCCTGCGCGCACCCTTCGGGCTGTTCCCGCCGCGGCTGCGAGGCTGCCCTGCATCGACGGGATTCGTCGCCCTCGAACCGGGCGTTCATCCCGGGGTTGTGCGAAGAACCAAAAAAAGAGGGCGGCCCGTGGGCCGCCCTCTGACCTCGTGAGGTCGTCGAGTCTTACTTGGACTCGATGATCACCGCGATAACGCGACGGTTCTTCTGGCGGCCCTCGCGGGTCTCGTTGGTGGCCACCGGACGGCTCTCGCCGTAACCGACCGTCTTGATGCGATCGGCGGCGATGCCCTCGTTCTTGACGAGGTAGTCACGGACCGAGTTCGCGCGACGCTCGGACAGCCCCTGGTTGTACTGGTTCGTACCGATGCTGTCGGTGTGCCCCTCGAGGGTCGCGACCGCGCTCTTGTGCTTCTTCATGAACGCGGAGACATCACCCAGCGCAGCATGGTACTGCGGGCGGATTTGGGCACTGTCGAAGTCGAACAGGACCTTCAGCTCCATGCGCTCGGGCGCCATCATCTCGGGGCAGCCGTTGGCGTCGACCTTGGTGCCCTTCGGTGTGTTCGGGCAGTTGTCGCGGCTGTCCGGGACGCCGTCGCCGTCGGTGTCGGCCGGCGGCATCGGTGCCGGTTCCGCCTTGGGTACGGGCGCAGGTGGCGGCTCCGTCTGTTTCGGGGCGGTGCTGCAGCCCGCCAGGACCACGGTCATGATCGCAGCGCCCAGCAGCGCGGTAAGAATCTTCTTCATCGGTAACTCCCTGACACTTCTTTGGTTGCTACGCCCAGTGATCGCGCAGTTCCGCGCGCCCTCCCTCGCGTAGATGAAATGAAGCATAGTCAAGGACGATAACGCTGTCACTATTCAATGTTGTCTTGTGTCAATGCAGGACATAGCCGAACTGCTCGCGGAACCGATCCTCGAACTCGTCGCGCTCGAAGGCGTGGTTCTGCGTGCCGTGGTGGGCCACCTTCAGCGCGCCCATCAGGCTCGCGACCCGGCCGGTGGTCGGCCAGTCGAGCCCCTGTTCGAGCCCGTACAGCAGACCGGCACGGTAGGCGTCACCGCACCCGGTCGGGTCGACGGCCGTCGCGACCTCGACCGGTGGCACGGCGATCTCCTCGCCACCGGTGTAGATGGTGGAACCCTCGCCGCCCCGGGTAATCACGACCGCGTCGAGGCGACGGGCCAGCTCGGCGAGGGACAGGCCGGTGCGTTCGAGAAGGAGTCGCGACTCGTAGTCGTTCAGGGTCAGCCATCGCGCCTGATCGATCATTTCGAGCAGCATCGGGCCATCGAACAGCGGCAGGCCCTGGCCGGGGTCGAGGACGAAGGGGATGCCCGCCTCCGCGAACTGGGCCGCGTGGTCGATCATGCCCTGGCGGCCGTCCGGCGAGACGATGCCCAGGGTGACGCCGGCAGCCTGGTCCACGCGATTCATGTGCGAGGCGTTCATCGCCCCCGGGTGGAACGCGGTGATCTGGTTGTCGTCGAGATCGGTGGTGATGTAGGCCTGCGCGGTGTAGGTGTCCGGCACCCGGGTGACGTGGCGGCGATCGATCCCGCGTGAATCGAGCCATTCGGCGTAGGGTGCGAAATCCTCGCCGACGGTCGCCATCGGCAGCGGGCGCCCACCGAGCAGGTCGAGGCCGTAGGCGATGTTTCCGGCGCAACCGCCGAACTCCCGTCGCATCTCGGGCACGTGGAACGAGACGTTCAGGATGTGCACCTGGTCGGGAAGGATGTGATTCCGGAACCGGTCCTGGAAGACCATGATGGTGTCGTAGGCGATCGAACCGCAGATCAGCGTGGCCAAGACCTTCTCCCTGGTTGCTGGAGGAGCGGGCCGGAACCGGCCCGGCGGGGGATGGTAGCGAGCGGCCACCGCCCC
Source organism: Gammaproteobacteria bacterium (assembly GCA_033722135.1). Classification (GTDB taxonomy): domain Bacteria; phylum Pseudomonadota; class Gammaproteobacteria; order QNFN01; family QNFN01; genus QNFN01. The sequence goes on from JAWVZO010000001.1 coordinate 11,183, forward strand.
CGGCAAGACGACGGCTTACGGCGCGGTGCGGTCGTCCCGACTCAGATCGCGCCCTCGATCACCCGCCTGAGCAACGCCTCGATCGCCTCGCGTTCGGGGGTCGCGCCGCCGGCCGTCGGCCGTGGGTAGGCGAGGTAGACGGTCCCCGGCCGGGCCCGGAGCGTGTAGACCGCGATCCGGTAAGGACAGTGGACGAGGTCGTGCGGGTCGGCGTCGGTCAGCGCCTGGGTCAGCGGCGCGCTGCAGAACTCGACGACCACGGCTTCGCCGTAGACGCTGGTGGTGCCGAGGTCCCTGCCGGTCCGCTCCAGCATCTCGCCGACCCTGGAAGTGCCGCTCTCGACCAGCCCCTCGCCGATGATCGCGTTCTCGAGATTGAAGCGCACGTCGGCGAAGATGCCCTCGACGTCGACCACCACCCGGTCCGGCTCGACCAGCCACCCGGCGGGCAGCGGCCCCGTAGCGACCGCCAGCAGTGCGCCCAGCAGAATCCGTCCCATCTCGACACCCTCCCGTTCCGCGCGATCCGGCATGACGCGCACGATTGGGAGTATAATGCGCGGCCCACGCAGCGTCTCGCCGAACCGGCAACCCGCCCAGCGCATGTCCACCCAACCCGCCAGCACGCCGACCCACGCCGAGCAGACGATCGCCTACCGCATCGGGGATCGGCTGTACCTGAGCATCACGGACCGGTGCACGCTGGTCTGCGATTTCTGCCCGAAGACCCTCGGCTCGCGCCGCGTGCACGACTACGACCTGACCCTCGACCACCGTCCCGAGTTCGACGAGGTCGTCGCGGCGATCGGCGACCCGACCGACTACGCCGAGGTGGTCTTCTGCGGCTACGGCGAGCCGACGCTGCGCCTGAACCTCCTCCTCGAGGTGGCGGGCTGGATCAGGGCGCGTGGCGGACGCGTGCGGCTCAACACCGACGGCCTGGGCAGCCTGGTCAACAAGCGCAACATCCTCCCGGAGATGGCCGGCCTCGTCGACGCGGTCTCGGTGTCGCTGAACGCCCAGTCCCCGGAGGTCTACAACCGCCACTGCCAACCGGCTCTGCCCGGGGCCTACCAGGCGGTGCTCGCCTTCCTGCAGGAGGCGCCGCGCTACATTCCCGACGTCACCGCGACGGCGATCGACGGCCTCGAGGGCGTCGACATCGAGGCGTGCCGGCGCGTGGCACGGATGTGCGGTGCGCGCTTCCGCCGCCGCGAACTCGACGTGGTCGGCTGAACCAAGGAGCCCTTGCGATGGATCTCGTCTGCCCCGCCGGCAACCTGCCCGCCCTCAAGGGCGCCGTCGACCAGGGTGCCAACGCCGTCTACATGGGATTCCGGGACGACACCAACGCGCGCTCGTTCCCCGGCCTGAACTTCAGCGAGGGCAACGCGCGCGAGGGCATCCGCTACGCGCACGACAGGGGCACCGCCGTCTACGTCGCGATCAACACCTACCCCCAGCCGGACGGTTTCGCGCGCTGGCAGGCGGCGGTCGACCATGCCGCCGAGCTCGGCATCGACGCCCTGATCGTCGCCGACATGGCGGTCCTGGACTACGCCATGCGCGCCCATCCCGAACTGTCCCGCCACCTGTCGGTGCAGGGATCCGCCAGCAATTACGAGGCGATCCGCTTCTACCACGAGGAGTTCGGCGTGAAGCGCGTCGTGCTGCCCCGGGTGCTCTCGCTGGCCCAGGTCGCCCGGGTCATCGAGCAGGTGCCCGTCGAGGTCGAGGTGTTCGGCTTCGGCGGCCTCTGCGTGATGGTCGAGGGGCGCTGCACCCTCTCCTCCTACGCCACCGGCCAGTCGCCGAACAGCTGCGGCGTCTGCTCCCCGGCCAGCGCCGTGCGCTGGACGGAGACCGAGCAGGGCCTGGAGTCGCGCCTCGGCGAACTGCTGATCGACCGCTACGCCGACGGCGAGCACGCCGGCTACCCGACCATCTGCAAGGGGCGCTACAAGGTCGACGAGGCCACCTACTACGCCATCGAGGAGCCGAGCAGCCTGAACACCCTCGAACTGCTGCCCGAGCTGCAGGCGATGGGCGTGCGCGCGATCAAGATCGAGGGACGCCAGCGCAGCCCCGCCTACGTGCGCCAGGTGGCGAAGGTGTGGCGCGAGGCGCTCGACGCCGTGGCCCGCGACCCCGACGGCTTCGCGCCGCGCCCCGAGTGGCGCGCGGCGCTCGGCAAGGTCTCGGAGGGCGCGCAGACCACGCTGGGTGCCTACCACCGGCCCTGGCAGTGACCGCCGTGCCCTCCACGACGTCCACGATGCCCCGCCGGCTGTCTCTCGGTCCGGTGCAGTACCACTGGCCGCGGGAGCGGCTGGAGGCGTTCTACGATGAGGTCGCCTCCGGTCCCGCCGACGTGGTCTATCTCGGCGAGACGGTCTGCTCGAAACGGCGCGCGCTGCGCCTCGACGACTGGCTGGGACTGGCCGAGTCGCTGCAGGCGGCGGGCAAGGAGGTGGTGCTCTCCAGCCTCGCGCTGATCGAGGCCGAGTCCGAGCTCAAGCGCCTGCGGCGCCTCTGTGCCAACGGCCGGTTCGCCGTCGAGGCCAACGACGTCGGCGCCGTGCGCCTGCTCAGCGAGCAGGACGTGGCGTTCGTCGCCGGCCCCTCCGTGAACATCTACAACCAGCACACGCTGGGCCTGCTCGCGCGGCGCGGCTTGCGTCGCTGGGTGATGCCGTTCGAGCTGTCGCGCGCCACGCTGGCCGGGATCCTCGCCGACGCCCCCGAGGGGGTCGAGACCGAAGTCACCGTGTACGGCCGCATTCCCCTGGCCTGGTCTGCCCGCTGCTTCACCGCACGGCACCACGACCTGCCCAAGGACGCCTGCGAGGAGATCTGCGACCGCTACGCCGACGGCCTGCTGGTGCGCACCCGCGAGGAGGCGCCGTTCCTCGCCTTCAACGGCATCCAGACCCAGTCGGCGCAGACCTACACCCTGGTCGAGGAACTCGTCGACATGGCCGGGCTCGGCGTCGACCTGGTACGCATCTACCCGCAGGCGGAAGGGACCCACGACATCCTCGCGACCTTCGCCGAGCTGCGCGCGGGCCGCGTTGCGGTCGCCGACGCGAGGCGTCGTCTCGAGGAGCGGATGCCGGTCGGGCCCTGCCGCGGTTACTGGCACGGCCAGGCGGGCATCGAGTCGGAACTGGCCGGCGCGCTCAGTTGACCCGGGCGCCGAACAGCCGCCGGTAGGCGGCCAGCGCGCCGTCGATCCAGGTGCGGGTGGACTCGGGCAACGCGTGGACGCCGAGATCGAGGCCGTCGAGGAGGTTCTTGACCTGCAGGCCGAGCGCGGTGTCGCCGCTGATCCGCAGCCGGCGCTGGAAGAAGAGCGTGTCGGGATCCTCCTCGCCCGTCGCCAGGACCAGGAAGTCGTAGAGCGTGCCGTGCATCGTGACGTCGGCCTCGCGCTCGGTGCTGCCGGCGTAGAAGCCCCCGACACCGAGGAACAGCCGGTACTCGACCTGCGCGTCCTCGACCCGGATTGCCACGGTGCGCCCGAACAGGAACTCCAGCTCGCCGTCGGCCAGCGGCCGCTCCAGCACCCGGTCGAGGACCGTCGCGAGCGCGGTCGAGTGGACCACGCCGGGGACCAGGCGCAACGGCAGGGCCAGCAGGCCCGGCAGGCGCGCACCGCCTTGTTCGGTCTCGGGCGTCTCGGTCGGCATGGCGCCGGATTCTAGCACGGCACTCCGCCGGCCGATCGGGCGCCGGACCCTCTGTTAAGCTAGCCGGCATCCGGCGCGCGACCGACAGGGAACCGGGGCCATGCCGCGTGACGACGCCTTCCACGACGACCCGCTCGGCTGCGACGCCGATGCGCTGCGCCGCTCGATCGCCCAGCGGCTCACCTACACCATCGGCAAGGACCCGATCACGGCGACCCCGCGCGACTGGCAGCTCGCCCTGGCCCACGTCGTCCGCGACCGGCTCACCGACCAGTGGATGCGCACCATGCGCGCGCTCTACCGGACCGGCACGAAGCGGGTCTACTACCTGTCGCTGGAGTACCTGACGGGACGCCTGCTGCACACCAGCCTGCTGAACACCGGCCTGCTCGAGGCGGCCGAGGAGGCGCTGGACGCACTCGGCCTCGACTTCGACACGCTGCGCCTGATCGAGCCCGACGCCGCGCTCGGCAACGGCGGGCTGGGGCGCCTGGCGACCTGCCTACTCGACTCGATGGCCACCCTGCGCCTGCCCGGCTACGCCTACGGCATCCGCTACGAGTACGGCATGTTCTACCAGCGCATCGAGGGCGGCTGCCAGGTCGAGCATCCGGAGAACTGGCTGCGTTACGGCAACCCGTGGGAGTTCGCCCGGCCCGAGGTGCTCTACCCGGTCAAGTTCGGTGGCCGGGTGGTCGACTACCGCGACGACCGCGGGCGGGACCGCCACCAGTGGCTCGACACCGAGGAGGTCATGGCGATGGCCTACGACACGCCGGTGCCCGGCTACCGCAACGGAACCGCGCTCAACCTGCGGCTCTGGTCGGCGAAGGCGTCGCGCGACTTCGACCTGCGCTACTTCAACGAGGGCGACTACATCAAGGCGGTCGAGGACAAGAACCGCTCGGAGAACCTCGCCCGGGTGCTCTACCCGGTCGACACCACCAGCATGGGCCGCGAACTGCGCTTCAAGCAGCAGTACTTCTTCGCCAGCGCCTCGCTGCAGGACATCCTGTTCCGTTTCACCCGGCAGCACGACGACCTCGCGCTGCTGCCGGACAAGGTGGCCATCCAGCTCAACGACACCCATCCGTCGATCGCCATCGCCGAGCTGATGCGCCTGCTGGTCGACGTCCACGGGCTCGACTGGGACACGGCCTGGGGGCTGACGGAACGCACCTTCGGCTACACCAACCACACGCTGCTGCCAGAGGCGCTGGAGACCTGGCCGGTGCCCCTGTTCGAGCGGCTGCTGCCGCGCCACCTGCAGATCATCTACGACATCAACCACCGCCACCTCGAAGCGGTCCGTCACCACTTCCCCGGCGACGTGGACCGGCTGCGACGCATGTCGCTGATCGACGAGGCGGGCGAACGACGGGTGCGCATGGCCGGGCTGGCGTGCGTCGGCAGTCACCACGTCAACGGCGTCTCGGCGCTGCACACCGACCTGCTCAGGCGCCGCACCTTCGCCGACGCCGAGGCGCTCCGACCCGGCCACATCGTCAACGTCACCAACGGCGTCACACCACGGCGCTGGCTCCACCAGGCCAACCCTGGGCTGTCGGCCCTGGTCAGCGAGGTGCTCGGCGAGGGCTGGGTCACCGACCTCGACCGGCTGGGCGATCTCGCGCCGCTCGCCGGGGATGCCGCGTTCCGCGCCCGCTTCCGGGCCGCCAAGCAGGCCAACAAGGCGCGCCTCGCCGCGCTGGTCTTCCAGCACACCGGCGTGCGGATCCGCGACGACGCGCTGTTCGACGTGCAGATCAAGCGGATCCACGAGTACAAGCGCCAGCTTCTCAACCTGCTGCACGTGATCACCCTCTACAACCGCATGCGCCTGGCGCCCGGCGATGGTCACGTGCCCCGGGTCTGCATGTTCGCCGGCAAGGCGGCGCCGAGCTACGCGATGGCCAAGCTGGTGATCCGCCTGATCAACGATGTCGCCGACGTGATCAACAACGATCCGCTGGTGGGCGACCGGCTGCGCGTGCTGTTCGTGCAGAACTACGACGTCTCGACCGCGGCGGACATCATTCCGGCCGCAGACCTCTCCGAGCAGATCTCGTTGGCCGGGACCGAGGCATCGGGGACCGGCAACATGAAGCTCGCGCTCAACGGCGCGCTGACCATCGGCACCCTCGACGGCGCCAACATCGAGCTCCGCGAGCGGGTCGGCGAAGAGAACTTCTTCGTCTTCGGGCTCGACTGCGACGGGGTCGCGCGCCTGCGCGAGGAAGGGTATCGCCCGGGGACGATCTACCGCGAGGACGAACGACTGCAGCAGGCGCTGGACATGATCTGCACCGGCTACTTCTCGCCGCGGGAACCGACGCGCTACCTGGGACTCGCCGACCGCCTGCTCGACGACGGCGACCGCTTCCTGATCCTGGCCGATTTCGCCGCCTACCTCGACGCGCAGGCGCGGGTCGAGGCGCTGTGGCGGGACCCGGAGGCGTGGAGCGCCGCGGCGATCCGCAACGTGGCCGCGATGGGCCACTTCTCGAGCGACCGGACGGCGCGCGAGTACGCGCGGATCTGGCAGGTGGAGCCGTTGCCGGCCGACGCGTCGGAATGACGCGGCGCGGACCGGCTCAGCGCTTCATCGACTCGAAGAACTCGGCGTTGGTCTTGGTGCCGCGCAGCTTGTCGTGGAGGAATTCCATCGCGGCCAGCTCGTCCATCGGGTGGAGCAGCTTGCGCAGGATCCACATCCGCTGGAGCTCGTCGGTCTTGGTCAGCAGTTCCTCGCGCCGGGTGCCGGAGCGGTTGATGTTGATCGACGGGTAGATGCGCTTCTCGGCGATCCGGCGGTCGAGGTGGATCTCCATGTTGCCGGTGCCCTTGAACTCCTCGTAGATCACGTCGTCCATGCGCGAGCCGGTATCGACCAGCGCGGTGGCGATGATCGTCAGGCTGCCGCCCTCCTCGATGTTGCGCGCGGCGCCGAAGAACCGCTTCGGGCGCTGCAGCGCGTTGGCGTCGACGCCGCCCGTCAGCACCTTGCCCGACGAGGGCACGACGGTGTTGTAGGCGCGCCCGAGCCGGGTGATCGAGTCGAGCAGGATGACCACGTCGTGCTTGTGCTCGACGAGACGCTTGGCCTTCTCGATCACCATCTCGGCGACCTGGACGTGGCGGCTGGCGGGCTCGTCGAACGTGCTCGCGACCACCTCGCCGCGCACCGAGCGCTCCATCTCGGTGACCTCCTCGGGCCGCTCGTCGATGAGCAGGACGATCAGGTAGCAGTCCGGGTGGCGCGCGGTGATCGACTGGGCGATGTTCTGCAGCAGCATGGTCTTGCCGGCCTTGGGCGGCGAGACGATCAGGCCGCGCTGCCCCTTGCCGATCGGCGCGACCAGGTCGATGGTTCGCGCGGTGATGTCCTCGGTGCTGCCGTTGCCGAGTTCGAGGTCGAGCCGCTGGTTCGGGTGCAGCGGCGTCAGGTTCTCGAACAGGACCTTGTTCTTGGCCTTCTCGGGCGGCGCGAAATTGATCTCGCTGACCTTGAGCAGGGCGAAGTACCGCTCGCCCTCTTTCGGGGGCCGGATCTTGCCCGAGACGGTGTCGCCGGTGCGCAGGTTGAAGCGGCGGATCTGGCTCGGCGAGACGTAGATGTCGTCGGGGCCGGCGAGGTACGAGCTGTCGGCCGAGCGCAGGAAACCGAAGCCGTCCTGCAGGATCTCGAGCACGCCGTCGCCGAAGATATCCTCTCCGTTGCGCGCGTGGGCCTTGAGCAGACCGAAGATGATGTCCTGCTTGCGCGAGCGGGCCATCCCGTCGATCTTCATCTCTTCGGCGATCTCCACCAGCTGGGAGGCCGACATTTTCTTCAGTTCGGTGAGATTCATCTTGGGTTCGGTGGGCGTGGGGAATTCAGGGTGGGCCTCCAGGCGGAATACACGGCCTGGGGCGACGAGGATCGTCGTGATGAAGGGACGGGTAGTCAGGGTGCCGGCGCTGTTGCCGGCGTGGGCGCCGGTCGCGGCGCTCCTTTATACCGATCGGAAGTTAGCACGGAACCCCGACCGGGTCCATACCCGCCGGGACCGGCACCGTGGAACGGCGTTCAGAGGCTGCTGTCGATGAACGCGGTCAGCTGCGACTTGGAGACGGCGCCGACCTTGGTCGCCTCGACGTTGCCGTCCTTGAACAGCATCAGCGTGGGGATCCCGCGGATCCCGTAGCGCGGCGGGGTGTTGGGATTCTCGTCGATGTTGAGCTTGGCCACCCGGAGGCGCTCGCCGTACTCCTCGGCGATCTCCTCGAGGATCGGTGCAATCATCTTGCACGGTCCGCACCACTCGGCCCAGAAGTCGACCAGCACCGGCTGCGCATGCTGGATGACATCGCTCTCGAAACTGTCGTCGGTGACGTGAACCAGACTGTCGCTCACCCGCTCGCCTCCATCGTTCCGGTCCCGGAAGCCCCGTCCAGGGACAGAATAGCCCCCAGCACCCTCGTCCCGAGGATACAGGAGGCCGTGACGAGCGACATTTGAGCCGAATCTGTGGCATATTTCAACCCCGCTCGCTACCGGCAAAAATGTCGCAAAGATCAGGCCAAAATGGCGCAAACCGTACTTACAGAGACCACTTTCGAATCGCTCGACCTCCCGGAGACCCTCCTCAGGGGGATCCGGGAGGCCGGATTCACGCACTGCACGCCGATCCAGGAACTCGCCCTGCCCCCCGCGCTGCGCGGCGAGGACGTGGCGGGACAGGCCCAGACCGGGACCGGAAAGTCGGCCGCTTTCCTGCTCGCCACCATGGCCCGCCTGCTGCGCAGGCCGGTGGCCGAGGAGCACGCCGGGCAACCGCGGGCGCTGATTCTCGCCCCGACCCGCGAGTTGGCCATCCAGATCCACCGCGACGCCGAGGTGCTCGGCAAGTTCAGCGGCCTGCGCCTGGCCCTGGCCTACGGCGGCACCGGCTACCACGAGCAGCGCGAGGCGATCGCGGCCGGTTGCGACATCCTCACCGGCACCCCGGGCCGGGTCATCGACTACTACAAGCAGGGCGTGTTCCACCTCAAGGCGACCGAGGTGATCGTCCTCGACGAGGCGGACCGGATGTTCGATCTCGGCTTCATCAAGGACATCCGCTACGTGCTGCGCCGGCTTCCGCCGCCGTCGAAGCGGCTCAGCATGCTGTTCTCGGCGACCATGTCGGCACGCGTCAGCGAGCTGGCCTACGAGCACATGAACGAGCCCACACCCCTCGCGGTGGAGGCCGACAAGGTGACGGCCGACCGGGTCCGCCAGACCGTCTACCACACGGCGATGGAGGAGAAGCTGCCGCTGCTCCTCGGCCTGCTGCAGCACCAGGATCCGCGCCGCAGCATCGTCTTCGTCAACACCAAGCGGATCGCCGACCGGCTGCAGGGCTACCTCGAGGGCAACGGCATCGAGTCGGCCGTGCTCTCGGGCGACGTGCCGCAGACCAAGCGCCAGAAGCTCCTGCTCCGTTTCCAGCGCGGCGAACTGCCGGTGCTGGTCGCGACCGACGTCGCCGCGCGCGGCCTGCACATCCCCGACGTCAGCCACGTCTTCAACTACGACCTGCCCCAGGACGCCGAGGACTACGTGCACCGGATCGGGCGTACCGCGCGCCTCGGCAAAGAGGGCGACGCGATCAGCTTCGCCTGCGAGGAGTACGCCTACTCGCTGCCCGAAATCGAGCAGTTCATCGGACACAAGATCCCGGTCGAGCCGGTCGAGAGCGACATGCTCGTCACGCCCAAGCCGCCGGTGCGCCGACCCCGCCGGCGCAGCCAGGAGGGTCCGGGCGGACGCCGTCGTCGACGCAGGAACTGAGCGCGCCTCCCGAGCCGTCCACGTGCGACCGTAGCCTGATGCCCCAGCCGCCCCAGCTGCAGTTCCCCACGGTCAACGAATTCGAGAACCCGACCTTCGAACGCCGCGAGTCCACGGTCCGCCGCTGGGCCGCCGACCTCCCGGTACTGAACCTCGTCAAGACCGTCCCCGAGCTCCGCGACCAGCTGCCCCTGCTGGTCAGCGAGCCCCTCGCGGCGGGCGAGAAACTCCGGCTCCTCGAGCACTTCCGCGGCCCGGTCAACAGCGTCGTCGCGGCGGCCGAGAACCGGCGCCTGCGCCAGATCCCGATCTCCTCCAGCGTGCGCAAGAGGATCAAGGACGACGTCCTCGCGCTCTGCTACGACATGGCCAACGGCTACAAGGCCGTCATGCAGGACCTGTTCGAGCGCGACCGGCGGCCGGACTCGGACAAGTCGCTGCACTTCTGCATCCAGCGTACGCTCGAGCAGCTGCGCAACGCGCTGATGCACTCGTTCCGCATCTACCGGGCCGTACCGCCCAAGCACTACCAGCAGATGCACCAGCTGCACCTCTACGCCGACATGTGCGGCGTCGCCACCAAGCAGGTCGCCGACGACGACCACACCCCCGCGGAGGACCGCACCCCGCAGCTCGTCTACCTGCGCGCCATGCTGCTCGCCGTGGCCGATCCGTTCCGGCTCGTCGACGGCGCCATCGAGGAGCTCTACCAGTTCCTCGCGCGCCACGGCCAAAGTTGCCGCATCGTCGCCGGTATCGCCGGGGACGCCCACTCCGACGGGCTGTTCCTGTTGCGCACCGAGAGCGACCTCCCCCCCGCCCTGTTCGGCCGCGCCCAGCTCGACCGCGCCGGCGAGGCGCCCTACACCCTCGACGCGAGACCGCTGATGGAGCTGCTCAACCAGCCGGCGGGCTCGACCGACGAACCGCTCGAAACCTACGCGAAGTGGTTGTTGCCCCGTTTCAAGGTGGCCTGGGAGCGCAGCCAGCCGAGGCGCCAGGTCGACAAGAAGGCGCGCGTGGCCGGCGGACTCGAGGCGGCCGCCTACCTGCTCTCGCCCGCGGGACGCCAGTCGCTGGCCAGCACCGGCAGCGGCGACCGGTTCGGCATCGAGGTCCAGGAGATCGACGACGAGCAAGCGGTCGCTCACACCCTGGAGCGCTGGCAGGTGGTCAACGAGAGCCTCAATGGCTTCATGCTCCGCCACCCGGTGCAGACCGGCCTCGGCCTCCGCGTCGGCGATCTCGCGCTGATCATCGTCGAGCGCGAGGATCGCGTGCAGATGCAGCCGGTCATCACCGTGGTGCGCTGGTTCGGCGTCAAGGACCGCAACATGCAGTGCGGCGTGGAGATCCTTCCCGGGCACCCGGTCGCCGTCGCGCTCGAGTCCGTGCTGCCCAATCCCGAGGTCCCGTCCGGCCCGGGGCTCTACCTGCCCGGGATCAAGTCGATCCAGGTGCCGCCGTCGCTGGTGGCGCCCCACGGCATGCACAAGCCCCTGCGCAACCTGCGCGTGGACCTCGGCACCAAGAAACAGGTCGTCAGCTGCGGCGAAGTGCTGACCGCGACCGAGTACTTCACCCGTTTCCGCTTCGGACGCGCCTAGCGGAGCCGTCGATCATGACCGAACTCAACGTCGCCCTCGACAAGTGCAGCCGCTGCCACGGCCGGCTCTGCTGCAACTACATCACCCAGTGGATCCCGACGCCGCGCAGCAAGCGGGACTTCGAGTTCCTGCTCTGGCAGGTGGCCCACCGGGGGGTCCGCGCCTACCAGGACGACGACGGCTGGTACCTGCTGTTCGAGACCCGCTGCGGCCACCTTGGCGACGACGGCCTGTGCGCCATCTACGAACAGCGACCGTACATCTGCCGCGAGTACGACCACACGTTCTGCGAGTTCGACGAGCCCGCAGAGAAGCACTTCAAGCGCTACTTCCCGGATTACGACGCGCTGCTCGCCTACTGTCGCGAGCGCTTCAGGCGCTGGGACCGCTGAGCGGGAGCAACTCGGCGAAACCGTCGATCGCGGGAAACTCGGTCACCTCGCGCGGCGGTCGCCGGCTGTCCGGGCGGCGCACCGCGAGCAGTTGGGCAATGCCGTGCCGGGCGGCGCTGCGCAGCACCGGCAGGCTGTCGTCGACCAGCAGCGTGGCCTCCGGGTCGAACGGCTCGCGCGCCTGCAGTCGCGACCAGAAGCCCGACTCCTCCTTCGGCAGGCCGAGATCGTGGGCGCAGACCACGCCGTCGAGGTGCCCGCCGAGGCGGGTGCGCCGCATCTTCAGCGCCAGGCTCTTGCCGTGCGCGTTGGTCACCAGAACGGCCCGCCGCCCGGAACCGCGCACCGCGGCGAGGAACTCGACGACGTCGGGATGCACGGCGATGAGGTGCTCGACCTCCTGCTTGAGCCGCGCGATGTCGAGGCCGAGCTGCTCGCTCCAGTAGTCGACGCAGTACCACGCCATCGTCCCCTCGACCGCGCGGGTGCGCTCGTGGAGCAGCGCCCGCGCCTCGTCGAGGGGCAGCGCGTGCCGCTCGGCGTAGCGGCGCGGCACGTGCTCGAGCCAGAAGTGGTTGTCGTAGTGGAGGTCGAGCAGGGTGCCGTCCATGTCGAGCAGCACCGTGCGGACCGCCTGCCAGTCGACCATCGCGTCGCCCGTCCCGAGGCCAGCATCGGGGCCATTCTACCCCTCCGGGGCCGCCCGTCGGGGTCGCGCGCGGTGTGGCACAATGCCGCCGCACCGTCGCGCTACCGACCGAAAGATGCCATCCCCACCCAAGATCCTCCGCCGGCGGACCGTCGCCACGTCCAGGCTGTTCCGCGTCGAGCAGCTCGACCTCCGCTTCGCCAACGGCAACGAGGTGACCTTCGAGCGCCTCGGCGGGACCACCGATGGAGCGGTCATCGTCGCCGCGGTCGACGCCGACGGGCAGGTGCTGTTGGTGCGCGAGTACGCCGCCGGCCTGGAACGCTACGAGCTGGGGCTCCCCAAGGGCCTGATCGAGGCGGGCGAGACGCCCGAGCGGGCCGCCCTGCGCGAACTGCGCGAGGAGACCGGCCACGGGGCGCGCCGTCTCGAGGCCCTGCAGATGCTGACCCTGGCCCCGGCGTACATGAAGCACGGCACGCGGCTGGTGCTCGCCATGGAGCTCTACCCGGACCCGCTCGACGGCGACGAGCCCGAGCCGCCGGAACTGGTACGCTGGCCGCTGGCCCGCCTTCCCGAGCTGGCCGAACGTCCCGACGTCACCGAGGCGCGGACGCTGGCCGCGCTCTTCCTGATCCGCGAGAAACTGAACGCATGACCCCCACTCGAGACACCGGCGAACTGCTGCCGGAGGTGTACCGCCTCGGCCACGCGGCCGGCGCGGCGATCATGGCCGTCTACTCGACCGAGTTCGACGTCGAGAAGAAGGAGGACGACTCGCCGCTGACCGCCGCGGACATGGCCGCCCACCACATCCTGGTCGACGGCCTCGCGGCCCTGACGCCCGACCTGCCCATCCTCTCCGAGGAGTCATCCACGATCCCCTACGAGGAACGCGCCGGCTGGCACCGCTACTGGCTGCTCGACCCGCTCGACGGCACCCGCGAATTCGTCAAGCGCAACGGCGAGTTCACGGTCAACATCGCGCTGGTGGAGGACGGCAGGCCGATCCTCGGCCTCGTCTACGTGCCGGTCAGCGGGGTCTGCTACTACGCCGCGCAGGGGCTCGGCGCCCACAAGCGGGTCGGCGATGGGCCCGCGGAGTCGATCCACAGCAGACCGCTAGGCGACGGCCCGATCGCGATCGCCGGCAGCCGTTCGCACCCGAGCAAGCGGCTCGAGGCCTTCCTCGCGCGGGTCGGGCCGCACGAGATCGTGCGCATCGGCAGTTCCCTGAAGTCGTGCCTCGTCGCGGAGGGGCGGGCCGACCTCTACCCCCGCCTCGGCCCGACCTCGGAGTGGGACACCGCCGCGGCGCAGTGCATCGTCGAGTGCGCCGGCGGGCGCGTCACCGACACCGCCATGCGTCCGCTGCGCTACAACGCCAAACCGTCGCTGCTCAACCCCCACTTCTTCGTCTCGGGCGACCCCGGGGTGGACTGGTCGCGGCACCTCGACGACGCGCGGGGCGATCCCGGCCCCGGCCAGAGCCGCTAAGATTGGAGGCATCCCCCGGCGGAGTGCGCGCATGGAAGTGATCGACAGCGTCGCCCTGAGCCTCGGCGCGGCCTGGGCCAGCGGCATCAATCTCTACGCCGCGCTGTTCATGCTCGGCTTCATGCACGCCGGCGGCTACGTCGAACTGCCGCCCGACATGCAGGTCTTGGCCGACCCCCTGGTCCTGGCCGCGGCCGGCTTCATGTACTGCGTCGAGTTCTTCGCCGACAAGACCCCCGGCGTCGACAACCTGTGGGACGGCCTGCACACCTTCGTGCGCATCCCGGCGGGCGCGCTGCTCGCCGCCGGGGCCGTGGCCGAGGTGGGGCCGGCCGCGGAACTGGCGGGCCTGCTGATCGGCGGAGGCCTCGCGGCCGGGGCGCACACGCTGAAGGCCGGCAGCCGGGTCATGATCAACACCTCGCCCGAACCCTTCTCGAACTGGGGGGCGTCGATCGGCGAGGACCTGGTGGTGATCGGTGGCCTCTGGGCGGCGCTGAACCACCCCTGGCTCTTCCTGGTCCTGTTGGTGCTGTTCCTCGGGCTGCTCGTCTGGCTGCTGCCCAAGCTGCTGCGCGCCATCGTCTCGCTCTTCTCCCGCCTGACCCGCTGGCTGCGCGGGGAACACCCCCCGCCGCCAGGCGAGCCGGAGCCCCCCGACGTGGCCGGGAGCCCGCGTGAGTCCGCAGGGCCGCCCGCCGAGGAGAAGCGGCTCCCCCCGCCCGACGGACGATGACCGCGTTCGCGGTCGTGGCGGACGGCGAGGCGCATGAGCCCGCCGCCCGGGCGCTGGCCCTCGAGCTCGGCCTGCCCCTCGCCGACGGGGTCCTGGCGACCAACCTCCTGCTCCGTGTCGGGGCGGACGGCCTGAGCCTGGTCGCGGCCGACGGCGGTCCCGGGCTGCGCTGCGAGCTGGCCGGGGGGCGCACCGGGTACCGGAGGCGCCACGGCGGTGGCCGTTCTCAGGCCCTCGCCCGCGCGGTGGGCCTGCGCGCCGGCGCCCGCCCCCGGGTTCTCGACGCCACCGCGGGCCTCGGCCGCGACGGCTACGAGCTGGCCGGCCTCGGCTGCACGGTGACCCTGGTCGAGCGTTCCCCGGTGATCTTCGCCCTGCTGCGCGACGGCCTGGCGCGGGCGGCCCTGCACGACGGCCCGGCCTGCGCGCGCATCGAGCTCGTGCGGGCCGATGCCGGGGCGCGGCTCGCGGCGATCGCACGCGGGCGATGCCTTCCGCGGCCCGACGTCGTCTACCTCGACCCGATGCATCCCGAAAGGACCAAGTCCGCGCTGGTGCGCAAGGAGATGCGCCTGCTCCGCGCCGCCGTCGGCGACGACCGCGACGCCGACGCCCTGCTCGCAGCGGCGCTGGCGGCGAGCGGCGGCCGGGTGGTGGTCAAACGCCCGCGCCGTGCCGGCCCCCTGGCCGACCGCGCGCCGGACTGGACGGTGGCCGGCCGGACCACCCGCTACGACGTCTACCGCGGCCTCGCGGCAGACGCGGGCTGAACGGAAGAATTCGCGCGGCCAGGAATCCCGACGGCTCCAGACGGCGCCGTCAACCGGGCCGCAGCACGCCCCGGCAGTCGACCTGCCAGCGCCCGCCCGGCGGGTCGAGCCGGACCGCGGTGAGCGTGCCACCCCACAGGCAGCCGGTGTCGAGGACCAGCAGGTCGTCGCGCTCGACGAGGCCCAGCGCCGACCAGTGGCCGCAGACCACGCGCGACCCCGCCGAGGCCCGGCCGGGCACGTCGAACCACGGCATGAAGCCGGGCGGCTGGCTTCCGGGCGGCCCCTTCGAGGCCAGGTTCATGCGCCCTTCGGCCGTGCAGAAACGCAGCCTGGTCAGGCAGTTGGTGATGAAACGCAGGCGCTCCCACCCGGTCAGGCCGGGATCCCAGCGATCCGGCGTGTCGCCGTACATGTGACCGAAGAAGGCGTCCCGGTCGCCGTCCCGGAGCACCTGCTCCACCTCCGCGGCCCGCGCCCGTGCCTCGTCGAGCGACCACTGCGGCGGCAACCCGGCGTGCAGCAGGGTTACGCCGAGCCCGGCGTCGTGGTGCAGCAGAGGGCGCTCCGCCAGCCACTCGAGCAGCTCGTCGCGGTCGGGGGCGTCGAGCACCGCCTGCAACGTGTCCTTGCGCTTCAGCGGCGAGCGTGCCGCGGCCACCGCGAGCAGATGCAGGTCGTGGTTGCCGAGCACGGTCACGGCCCGCTCGCCGAGCTCGCGCACGAGGCGCAGCGTGGCGAGGGATTCGGGACCGCGGTTGACCAGGTCGCCGGTGAACCAGAGGGTGTCCGCGGCGGGATCGAAACGGAGCGACTCGAGGAGCTCGAGCAGCTCCGCGCGGCACCCCTGGACGTCGCCGATGGCGTAGTGCGCCATGCCCCGGTATCAGGCCGCGAGGCGCCGGGCGTCGCGGATCGCCAGGCGCGCCGCGCCGAGCAGGCCGACCCGCGGCTCGTTGACGACGGCCAGCGGCAGCCGCGCCACCAGGGCCGACATCGGCCCCTGGTCGCGGAACGCCTCCAGGAATCCGCCGTGCAGCGTCTCGACGATGCACGGCGCGATGCCGCCGGCGATGAAGACCCCGCCGGTCGCCAGGCTGGTCAGGGCGAAATGGCCGGCGTGGGCTCCGTAGATGCGCGTGAACAGGGACAGGGTGCGCGACGCGACCGGGTCGCTGCCGTTCAGCGCGCGGGTGGTGATCGCCTCGGCGGCGACGCCGGGTCCGGGCCAGCTCGTCGCCTCGCCGCCCGCCTCTCGGCTCTCGAGGAAACGGTAGATGCGCATCAGCCCCGGACCCGAGAGGACGTGCTCGCAGGAGACGCGGCCGAACTCGCCGCGCAGCCACTCCCACAGGTCGCGCTGCAGGTCGTCGAGCGGCGCGAAGGCGACGTGGCCCGCCTCGGAGGGCAAGCAGCGGAGCTGTTCGCCGCGTCCCACCAGGATGGCGTGGCCGAGCCCGCTGCCGGCGCCGACCACGGCCCGCGACCCACCCGCCTCGGGCTCCCCGGGCTGCAGCACCGTCAGGTGGCCGGCGTCGACCTCGTCGACCCCGTAGGCGGCGGCGACGAAGTCGTTGACCAGGCGGCAGCTGGCGACCCCGAGCCGCTCGGCGAGGGCCCGGCTGTCGAGGGTCCACGGCAGGTTGGTGACGTTGGCGACCTGGCGCCCCTCGCGGGTGGTCACCGGGCCGGCGACGGCGATGCAGGCGGCCTGCAGGCCGTGGATGTCGGCACGCTCGACGAAATGCTCCAGCAACGCCTCGAAGCTCTCGAAATCGGCGCTGGGGTAGCGCCGCTCGCAGGTCACGAGCGGCCACTCGCCGCCGATCTCGACCAGTTGCGCCAGGGTCTTGGTGCCCCCCAGGTCGACTGCCAGTACCTTCATGCCCCCCCCGAGGCGCGTCCCGCGCCCTCGCCATGACGACCCGACCTGCCCGGCCGGACCCATGAGCATACCGCAACCGCCGTTCGGCAGGAGCCGCCGGTTCCACCGCCCGGGGACGGCGCGCTAGAATGGCCGGGCCCGCGGCGCCGCGCCCGCACGCGCGCCGCTCCACAGCCGCTTGTTCCAGGGATTCCGATGGCCAACCCCCTCCGCGCCCTCGCGCTGACCGCGCTCGTTCTCTTCTCCGCGGCCCTCGCCGCCGCGCCGCTCCCCGTTCCGTCGCCCCCGCAGCCCGCGGCACGCAGCTGGCTCCTGCAGGACATGCACAGCGGCCGCGTGCTCGCCGAGCACGGCATCGACGACCCGGTCGAACCGGCGAGCATCACCAAGATCATGACCGTCTACGCGGTGCTCCACGAGATCCGCGCCGGCAACCTGACGCTCGACGAGCAGGTCACGGTCAGCGAGAAGGCGTGGCGTATGGAGGGCTCGCGGATGTTCATCGAGGTCGGCACCCAGGTCGACGTCGAGGCCCTGCTCAAGGGCGTGATCATCCAGTCCGGCAACGACGCCAGCGTCGCGCTGGCCGAGCACGTCGCCGGCGACGAGGCGACCTTCGCCGCGTTGATGAACCGCCACGCCGCGCGCCTCGGCATGAGCGGCACGCACTTCGTCAACAGCACCGGTCTGCCGCACCCGGAGCACCTCACCACGGCGCGCGACATCGCCACCGTCAGCCGGGCGCTGATCGCCGAGTTCCCCGAGTACTACGGCTGGTTCGCCGACCGCGAGATGACCTACAACGGCATCAAGCAGCACAACCGCAACCGCCTGCTCTGGCGCGACCCGTCCGTGGACGGCATCAAGACCGGCCACACCGAGTCGGCCGGTTACTGCCTCGCCTCGTCGGCCGAGCGCGACGGCATGCGCCTGATCGCGGTGGTCCTCGGCGCCGACAGCGAGCAGGCGCGCGCCGGGCAGAGCCTGAGCCTCCTCAACTACGGCTTCCGCTTCTTCGAGACCCACCGCCTCTACCAGGCCGGCGAGACGGTGACCGAGGTGCGCACCTGGATGGGCGCCGCGCAGAGCGTGCCCGTCGGCCCGGCCTCCGGTGACCTGTGGATCACCGTGCCGCGCGGCCGCTACGACCAGCTCCAGCCGAGCATGGAGGTCGAGCGCCAGGTCCGCGCCCCGGTCCGGCAGGGCCAGACGCTGGGCACCCTGTCGGTGCGCCTCGGCGACGAGGTCGTCGCACGCACCCCGCTGGTCGCCCTGCGCGACGTCCCGGAGGGCGACCTGTGGCAGCGCCTGAGCGACACCGTGCGCCTCTGGTTCGAGTGAACGCGCCGCGATGACCCCCGACGCGCCGTCCATCGCCTGGCTCGACGGCGACTTGCTGCCCCTCGACCAGGCGCGCGTTCCGGTCCTCGACCGCGGCTTCCTGTTCGGCGACGCCGTCTACGAGGTGATCCCGGTCTACGGCGGCCGCCCGTGCCGCATGGACGCGCACCTGCAGCGGCTCGCGGCCAGCCTCGCCGCGACGGCGATCCCCCCGCCCCACGACGACGCCGGCTGGCGCGACCTCCTCGGACGGCTGATCGAGGCCAACGGCGGCGGCGACTTGGCCCTCTACCTGCAGGTGACGCGCGGAGTGGCCCCACGGCGCGACCACGCAGTCGCCCCCGGGCTGGTGCCGACCGTGTTCGCGATGGCCATGCCGCTGCCGCCCCGCGACCCCGAGATCGCGGCGCGCGGCCTGCACGCCGTGACCGTCGCCGACAGCCGCTGGGCGCGCTGCCAGGTCAAAGCCACGACGCTGCTGCCGAACGTGCTGCACAAGCTCGAGGCGGCCGGGACCGGCGCCGACGACGCGATTCTGGTGCGCGACGGCCGCGTGATCGAGGCGACCGCGAGCAACGTCTTCGCCGTCGTCGCGGACGGGACGCTGGTCACGCCGCCCGTCGACCTCGCGATGCTGACCGGGGTGACCCGCAACCTGGTCATCGAACTCGCCGCGGAGGCCGGCATCGAAACGGAAGAGAGGGCGCTGCCGGTGACGGAGCTCGTCGCGGCCTGCGAGATCTGGATCACCAGCTCGACCCGGGAGGTCTGCCCGGTGACACGGCTCGACGGGCGTCCGGTCGGCGACGGGCGACCGGGTCCCCTCTGGCGCACCGTGGACCGCCTCTACCAGGAGTACAAGGCCGCGCTTTCCGACCCGGAACGATGACCACCGACACCGAATCGCCGTTCGATTTCCCCTGCACGTTCCCGGTCAAGGCGATGGGGCGCGACGAGGAGGGGTTCGAGGCGACGGTGGTCGGCATCGTGCGCCGCCACGCGCCGGACCTCGGCGAGGGCGCGGTGACCACCCAGGCGAGCCGGCGCGGCCGCTACGTCTCGGTCACCGTGACCATCACCGCCACCAGCCGCGAGCAGCTCGACGCCATCTACAACGACCTGACCGCGCACCACCAGGTGCTGATGGCGCTGTGATCCTCGCCGACGACCCGGTCACCCGCCGCCTCGGCCGGCGCGACTACCTGCCGACCTGGGAGGCGATGCAGGCCTTCACCGATCGGCGCGACGCCGATACCTCCGACGAGATCTGGCTCGTCGAACACCCGCCGGTCTTCACGCAGGGGATGAACGGGCGGCCCGAGCACCTCCTCGACCCCGGCGACATCCCGGTGGTCCAGGTCGACCGCGGCGGCCAGGTCACCTACCACGGCCCGGGCCAGCTGGTGGTCTACCCGCTGCTCGACCTGCGCCGCCGTCAGCTCGGCATCCGCGACCTGGTGCAGCGCCTGGAGTTCGCGGTCATCGACCTGCTCGCCGGGTATGGCATCGATGCCGTCGGCCGGCGCGACGCGCCCGGCGTCTACGTCGCGGGGCGCAAGATCGCCTCGCTGGGCCTGAGGGTCAGACGCAGCTGCAGCTACCACGGCCTGAGCCTCAACGTCGACCTCGATCCGGCCCCCTTCGCGCGCATCAACCCGTGCGGGCACGCCGGCCTCGAGGTGACCCGGACCGCGGACCTCGGCGGCCCGTCGGACTGGGACGAGGCCGCCACCGCCCTGCTGCCCCACCTGCTGCGCCAGTTGGCGCGCCCCACGGCGCCCCCGCCACGGCGGCAGACCCCGGCCTGAATCACCGACCGGCCGCGGTGCCGGACGGGCCCCTGCGGCTCAGGCCTCGCCGCGTGCCGGGTAGTCCTTCTTCAGGATCATCTCCAACGCGCCGAGGATGTCCTTGAAGTGGGTCCGGGCGAACGGCATGGTGTTCACCGAGGCCATGTAGAGTGTCCCGTCCGGACGCACCGCGAAGACCCCCGGCTCGCTGAACCGCTCCGGCTCCTCGATGCCGATCGAGCTCGTGCCGATGCCGGCGGAGATGTAGAGCCCCCACTCGCGGGCCTTGTCGAGGTCCAGCCCGTAGCCGACCGCGAGGTTTTCGAGCCCCCAGTCGGCGACCGCCTGCTCGGCGCGCTCCCGGACGTCGCTGCTGATCGCGACCGTGTCGACGCCGAGCCCGGCGAAGTCCCCGACCAGCCGGTCGAACTCCCGGATGTAGGTCCTGCAGATCGGGCAGTGCAGTCCCCGGTAGAAGCTGATCAGCGTGAAATTCTCCGGCCGGCGCTCGGCCAGGCGCCACGTGCCGCCCCCGACGAGGGGGACCTCGAGTTCGGGCACGGGCTGTCTCGGCATCAATCGGTTCATGTCGTCTCCCGGTCGTCGCGGCGACGATCACCGCGTCCACACAGCTTAGTCCCCGCGGGGGGCGCGACCAGTCCGGTCGGCCGGCCCGCCCCGGAGGCCGGGGCCTTCAGGCGAGCCAGCGCTCGAGGTCGGCGGCCACCGTCCCGGCGCCGTCCGGGACCGGCCGTGGTGGCGCGGGCTGCTCCCAGAGCGCCTCGAGCGCCCCGGCGAGATCGCCGCTGCGCGCCTGCGCCAGGCTCACCTCGATGCACCGGCCGTGCCGCTTCAGCCAGTCGAGCAGGGCCGCCGACTCGGGCCATCCGCCGCGCGGCAGCGCGAGGACCGGCAGCCCGTGGCACGCCGCCTCGGCGAAGAGGCCGTAGCCGGGCTTCGCGAGAAGCGCGTCGCAGGAGGCGACCAGGTCCAGGAACGGCATCTCCAGCCGGTCGAACGGGTGGCTGTCGGCGCGCGTCACGCCCCAGTCGGCCTGGACCAGCCAGTGCACCCCGGGGACCGACGGCCACGCCTCCATCGGCAGGCGGGTCGGCACGCCGCCGAGCGCGACCAGCACCAGCCGCGCGCCCGGCGCGACGCCGAGCCGCTCGCGAAGCTCCCGCCCGCGCGGGCGGCCGAGGCCGGCGATCGGCCCGACCTCGACCGCGTTGGCCAGTTCGGGCATCGGCATGGCCGGCGCCGGGCGGTAGAAACAATGCGCGGCACGGTAGGCGGCGAGGATGGTCTCGCGCAACGCGGCGTCCTCCGGACCGTGGCAGTAGGCGGCATGGATCGCGCCCCAGTGTAGCGAGCAGACCGCGGCGGCCGGCAGGTCGACCCGTGCCGCCGCGGCGAGCGGCAGGTAGGGCACGTCGGCGAGCACCAGGTCCGGCGCGGCCTCCGCGAGTCGCCGCGCGGCCGCCTCGACCCGGCGCTCCAAGGCGGCGTGGAAGTCGCGGTAGGCGGCGCAACTCGCCGCTGCGTCGACCTCCAGCGCATCGCGCATGCGCATGCCGACGTCGGGTCCGGACGCGACGTGGTCGAACGGCGGCGCCAGGTAGCGGGACGCCAGCAGGGAGCCCGGCAAGGCCGTCTCGACCGTCAGGCGCAGGTCGGGCCGGCGCGCGCGCAGCGCGGCGACGATCGGTGCCGCCTGGGCCGCGTGTCCGAAGCCGTGCGCCGACAGCGCGAGCCAGAGGTGCGCCACCGCGGGGATCAGCGCGGCGCGAGCGTCGCCGGGTCGACCCGCTCCATCAGGTAGCAGAGGCAGTCCTGGCGGATGATCTCGGTGTTTACGGTCAGCATCGACGGCATCACCGGCTGGCGGGTCACGAGGCGGTCGCCGTCCACGTCGAAGTAGGCTCCGGTGACGTCCCTCCCGTCGATGTCCCGCGCCGCGACGCACGCCCCGCCGTCGCAGCGGACCCAGCCGAACTGGGTCCCGGGCGGCAGCTCGCGGAAGTTCAGGTGGTCGAGGTCGCGCACCAGGTGGAGGCCCCGCTCGACCGGCTCGAAGTCGAACGGGATCCGCTCGGGCACCTTGACCACGGCTACGGTGTGGAACAGGTCCATGTCGTGCGGGGCGACCGGGTGGTCGGGAACCTCGACCAGGTGCAGGCAGGCGTCGAGGTACCGCTCGGCGTGCTCGACACCGAGCGCCTGGCCGACCTGACCGCACTCCAGGGTCACCGCGGGGCAGATCTCGCCGAGCGCCATCGACTGCACACCGGCCGGGCGCGTGAAGTAGACCACGGTGCGGCCGAACAGCGTGGCGAGCTGGAAATAACGGTCGTCGATGTAGTTGACGCAGGCGTAGTGGGGATTGAGTCCGGAGTTGTTGTGGACGTCGACGCTGGCGAACAGCCCGCGAGCGCGCAGCAGGTCGACGACCTCGCGCATCATCCCCGCCTCGGGGCTGTCGCGGTCCTCGCCGCCGGGCCAGATGCGGTTGTAGTCGGGCTGGCCCGCGAGGCGACGCACGCCGCGGCGCGCCGCGGCGACGTTGCCGACGAACAGCGCGAGGCCACGCGGCAGCGGCTTCTCGCCGCCGCCGGGCGCGTAGCGGCGCAGCAGCGACTGCACCGCCAGCAGCCCGGTGGTCTCGTTGCCGTGCAGCAGCACCGTGACGAACAGCGCCGGTTCCCGCCGCCCCCCGAGCAGGAACAGCGTCGGCCCCGGCACGATGCGGTGCAGGTCCCGCGCGTCGCAATCGAGGAATCCCTCCGGGAGCCGTTCGGCGACGGTCAGCATGTCACCCGAGCCCCCACTCGTGGACCGGCCGTCCCCTGGCCTGCTCGGCCAGGTAGGCCTCGGCCAGCCCCTGCATGTCCCGACCGTGGACGGCGACCCAGGCCCGCTGCCAGTCGCTGCCGGTGCGCCGTCCCCGCACGCGGGCCTCGATCACCTCGAGGTAGTCCATGCGGTCGCCGCGGTCGACCTCGAGCCGCTCGAGACCGCGCCGCGCGGCCGGCAGCAGGTAGGCCGTGAACAGCTCCACGGCCGGTCCGCTGCGGCCGTCGAACCAGCCGAGCTCGGCGTCGAGCCCGAGGCGGGCGGCGGCATAGAAGTTGGCGCGGGCCACGCTGAAGGGCAGGCGGTTGACGAGCTCCCGGCCCGCCTCCGAGAGCGCCTGCACCAGGCCGAAGAAGAGCGCGGCGTTGCAGATGCAGTCGATCATGCTCGGCCCGGCCGGCAGGGTGCGGTGCTCGATGCGCAGCTGCGGACGGCCGTCCTCTCCGAACCCGACCAGCGGACGGTTCCAGCGCCAGATGGTCCCGTTGTGGAGGCAGACGTGGTTGAACGCCTCCACCGGGCCGTCGGCGATCACCGGCAGCATGACCGGGAAATCGCGCCGGTTGCGCTCGAACAGCTCGTGCACGCTCCGGTCGAGGTAGCCGTGGCCGAACGTGACCCGCTTGGGCCCGCCGCCGGCGGAGACGTCGACGGCCTGCTCGAACAGCGGCACCCGGGTCTCGCACCACAGGTCGTGACCGAACAGGTACGGCGAGTTCGCAGCCGCGGCGACCAGCGGCCCGCTCGCCGCCACGGCGGCGTTGAAATCGGCGACCACGCGCGCGGGCGAGGTCTCGAGGTGGATCTGGAAGGAGGTCGCCATCGACTCGAGCATCACGCCGTCGTGGTGCATGTGCAGCGGGTCGTAGCCGTCGATGTCGATCTCGGTCGGCGCACCGCCGCGCAGGCGCGTGAGCTGGTCGTTCAGAGCGCGGTAGCGGTGCTGGTCGGACATGTTCTCCAGGACCAGATCCTCCTCCCGCGCGGCCGGCCAGATGCCGACCATCGCCAGCCGCGCGCCGAGCGTCGCGGCGACCCGGCCGCACTCGGCCCAGGTCCCCGCGAGCTCCTCGCCGAGACGGCGCAGACCGCTGCCGCCGAGTTCCTGCGGCACGCCGTTGAGCTCGACGTTGAAGCGCGCCAGCTCCTGGACCACCAGCGGGTTGGCGAGCCGCTCGAGGAAGACCTCGTTGCACGGCGCGGGCCGCGCCGCGGCATCGACCAGCCACGCCTCGAGCTCGAAGCCACCCCGCTCCGCGCCGGAGAGCACCCGGCCGGACGCCAGGTAACGGCTGAGCAGCGCGGTCTCTTCCTCGAGCCTGCGCGAGAACCGCAGGAAGTCACCGGGCGTGAACTCCGAGGTGCCGATCTCCTTGCCCACGGCCGACCTCAGCCCTGTCCCGCCGCCAGCGCGGCGTCGAGCTCGCGCAGCCGTTCCGGGGTGCCGACGTCGGCCCAGGCACCGAGCCAGTGCTCGCCGGCGACCGCGTCGCGGGCGATCGCCCGGCGAAGCAGCGGCGCGAGCGGGAAACGCCCGGGCGTCTGTCCGGCGAACAGCTCCGGGCGGTAGACCCCGATCCCGCTGTAGGTCCAGCCGGCATGGTCCCGTTCGCGCACCCGGCCGTCGACCAGCGCGAAATCGCCCAGCGGGTGGTGCGGAGGGTTGTCGACCAGCACCAGGTGGGCGAGGCCGTCCGGACTGGCCGGCAGGCGATCGTAGGGGTAATCGGTCCAGACGTCGCCATTGACCACCAGGAACGGCGCGTCGCCGAGCAGCGGCAGGGCCTGGAAGATGCCGCCGCCGGTCTCGAGCGCACCCACGGGCTCCGGGGAGTAGCGGATGCGCACGCCGTAGGCGGCGCCGTCGCCGAGGGCCTGCTCGATCCGCTCCCCGAGGTGGGCGTGGTTGACAACCACCTCCCGGATGCCCGCCTCGGCGAGCGCGACAAGGTGATGCCCGATCAGGGGCCTGCCGCCGACGGGCAGCAACGGCTTGGGCGTGGCGTCGGTCAGCGGCCGCATCCGCTCGCCGCGGCCGGCGGCCAGGATCATCGCCTTCACCGGTCGACCGCCAAGGCACGCCCCTCGAGTGGAGGGAGCTCGGCGAGCAGCCGGTGCAGCGCGCCGAGCTCGGGGTAGTCGGCGGCCACCTCGATCGCGTAGTCGAGCACCCGCGGCAGGTCATCGAGGTAGCCCGGCTTGCCGTCGCGGTGCCAGAGCCGGGCGAAGATGCCGAGCACCTTCAGGTGGCGCTGCAGGCCCATCAGGTCGAACCAGCGCAGGAAACGGGCCTCGTCGCGTTCGCGGAGCACACCCGCCTGCAGCGCCCGCGCGTGGTAGCCCAGCGCCCAGGACTCGACCCGCTCGCGCGGCCAGCGCACGTAGCAGTCGCGCAGCAGGGAGACCGGATCGTAGGTCACCGGCCCGATCACCGCGTCCTGGAAATCGAGGATGCCGGGGTTGTCGACCTCGACCCGCATCAGGTTGCGGGAGTGGTAGTCGCGGTGCACGGCGACCTGCGGCTGCTCGAGCGCCGAGGCGACCAGCACCTCGAAGGCGGCCTCGAGCTCGGTGCGCTCGACCGCGCCGGGCGGACGGTCGAGGTGGCGGTCGAGGAACCAGGCGGGGAACAGCGCGAGCTCGTCGAGTAGCCGCCGCCGGTCGTAGGGCGGCAGACCGCCGGGCACCTCGGGCGCGCTGGCCTGCAGCACCAGCAGCGCGTCCAGCGCGTCGCCGTAGAGCCGCTCGGCGCTCGCCTCGTCGAGGATGTCGAGGTAGAGGGTCTCGCCGAGGTCGCCGACCAGCAGGAAGCCGAGGTCGTAGTCGACGGCGAGAATCTCGGGGACGTTCAGGCCGATCGCGCGGAGCGCGCGGGCCACGTGGACGAACGGGCGGCTGTCCTCGTGCTCGGGCGGCGCATCGACCGCGATCGCCGTCCCCCCGGCATGGTGCACGCGGAAGTAGCGCCGGAAGCTGGCGTCCTCGGAGGCCGGGGTGAGCGAGGTCTCGCCCAGGTCCGCCGCGTGCTGCAGCCAGTCGCGGAGTTGCTCGATCCGTTGGGTCATTTGCCGGGGGTTGCGTGGAAGCGGGTCTGGCGGGCGGTTAGAATGGCCCCCCGCGCCATTCTATGCGGCATTCGCCACCATGAGAACCAAGCCCGGCCCACGCCGCTACGCGCTGTTCCTGCTGCCCTGCCTGGCCCTCGCCCGCCCCGTCGTCGCCGCCGGGCCCTGCCCGGACGCGAGCGACCCCGCCTGCCGCGCCGACAGCGGCTGGACGATGTGCCGGGCGCCGCTCGCCTCGCCGCTGGACCGTCCCTCGCCCGAGGCGAGGCTCCGCGCCGAGCTGCTGATCGAGGCCGGCAGCGCCGAGTACGTCGCGGGCACCCGCGCGGAGCTCGACGAGGGCTTCGAGATGTCGCGCCTCGACCAGCGGCTGCAGGCCACGCGGGGCAGCTACGACCGCGCGACGGGCACGTTCCGCGCCACCGGGGACGTCTACTACCGCGAGACCGGCATCGCGCTGACCGGCGACGCGTTCCGGCTGCAGCTCGACAGCAATGCCGGCCGCATCGAGCAGGCCCGCTACGCCCTCGTCGAGCAGCACGCCCGCGGACGCGCCGATCGGGCCGCCTGGGACGGCGCCGGGCACGCCGACCTCGAGCGCGCGACCTACACCACCTGCGATCCCGGCGACGGCAGCTGGCTGCTCACCGCCACGCGCATCGACCTGGACTTCGACGAGGGTCTGGGCGAGGCGGAGGACGCGGTGCTGCGCATCGCCGACGTGCCGGTGTTCTACACGCCCTGGATCCAGTTCCCGATCGACGACCGCCGGCGCAGCGGCCTGCTGATGCCGAGCATCGGCAACTCGAGCGACAGCGGGTTCGACCTCGCCCTGCCCTACTACTGGAACATCGCGCCCAACCGCGACGCGACGTTCACGCCGCGGGTGATGAGCAAGCGCGGCCTGCAGCTGGGCACCGAGTACCGCTACCTCTATGTGACCGACGATGTGCGGCGCTTCATCCAGCAGGGGCAGTTCGATCTCGAGGTGTTGCCGGACGATGACATCTTCGGAGACGACCGTGTCGGCCTGCGTGTCCAGCACACCGGCCGTCCTGCCGACCACTGGAGTCTCGGCCTCGATGCCGGCTACGTTTCCGATAGCGAGTACCTGCGTGACCTGGGCGGCACCCTGGCCGAGTCCAACGCCAATTTCGTCACGCGTCGCGGTTACGCCACCTACGCGGCAGGCGACTTGGGGTTCAGCGCCCAGTTCGACTACCGGCAACCCCTAGTCGAATCGCGCCCCTACCAGGCGCTGCCACGACTGCTGTTCGACTACGCCCCCTATGGCGAGGGCCTGCTGCGCTATGGCCTGGATGCCGAGATGGTGCGTTACGACCGGAAGGAGGCTCGGAACGGCAACCCGGAGGTGACCGGCTTGCGGCTCGACCTGCAGCCTTGGTTCGGCGCAAGCGCCCAACGCCCATGGGGATTCCTGGAGCCCCGCGTGGCACTGCGCCACACCGCCTACCGGCTCGACGACGCCGGACCCGGGAGCGACGGCCGCCCCACCCGGACCCTGCCTGTGGCCAGTATCGACGGCGGCCTGTTCTTCGATCGCGAGGCGTTTGGCGGCACGCTGCGCCAGACCCTTGAGCCGCGCCTTTTCTACCTCTTCGTTCCGTACGAAGACCAACGGGGGCTGATCACGAACTCGCGTGGCAGCGACGTCGTGTTCGATACCGGGCTGCCTCGATTCAGCTGGAACTCGCTCTTTCGCGACAACCGCTTCAGTGGCGCAGACAGGGTTGGCGACGCGAACCAGCTGAGCGTCGCGATCACCTCGCGCTTCGTCGACGATCGCAACGGCAGCGAGCGCGCGCGTTTCGACCTGGGGCAGATCCTCTACTTCCGGGACCGCAAGGTTACGCCGCCCCGACGGGAAGTCGATACCAGCACGACCTCGCCGATCGTCGCGCGCGCCACCGCGTACCCCGGGTACGACCTGAGCCTGAGCGGTGAACTGATCTGGGATCCTGACAAGGAACGTACCGAGAGCGGCTCGCTGACGGTCGCCTATCGACCGGGAGCGCGCCGCCTAGCCCGGGTCGCCTATCGCACGAGCCGAGACACCCGACGCGAAATCATCGAGCAGATCGACGCCGGCATCAGCTGGCCGATCGGTGGAAGCTGGCACGCCGTCGGCCGCTGGCTCTACTCCATCGAGGCGTCGACCAGTCTCGAAACGTTCGTGGGTTTCGAGTATAAGAGTTGCTGCTGGGCGACACGCCTCGTGCTGCGCGACTTCGTCCGCGACGTGCAGCAACCGGACACCAGGGATACCGCGGTGATGCTCCAGTTCGAGCTCTCGGGGCTCGGCCACCTCGGTGACGACGTCACCGGTTTCCTCCGCGCGAGCCTGCCCGGCTACACCGGGGCCCGCCCCTGACCGCGACCGATTCAAACCGACCGAGAACGTCACGATGCCGCTTCGCCGATTCCTGCTTCCCGCCCTCCTCCTGCTGCTGACCGCGCGCGTCGTCGCCGCCGCGCCCGAGCTCGTCGACCGCGTCGTCGCGGTGGTCAACGACAGCGTCATCACCCTGACCGAACTCGAGGACCGCGTGCAGCTGGTCAAGGCGCAGCTCCAGCGCCAGGAGACCCGGCTGCCGCCGGAGAACGTGCTGCAGCGCCAGGTCCTCGAGCGGATGGTCCTCGAGGAGCTGCAGATGCAGCTCGCGGCGAAGACCGGGATCATCGTCGACGACATCGAGCTCAACAACGCCCTGCGCGAGATCGCGCGCCGCAACGACATGAACCTGCTCGAGTTCCGCCAGACCATCGAGAAGGACGGCTACGAGTTCAGCCGCCTGCGCGAGGACATCCGGGTCGACATGACCACGGCGCGGCTGCGCGAGCGGCAGATCAACAACCGGATCACCATCACCGACCAGGAGGTCGATAGCCTGCTCGAGCGCGAGGCCCAGCTCGGCGACGCCCAGGTCGAATACCATCTGGGGCACATCCTCGTCGCCCTGCCCGAGGCGGCGAGCCCGGTGCAGATCCAGGCCGCCGAGGAGAAGGTGCGCGACATCGCCGCGCGGCTGGAGGCCGGTGCCGATTTCGCGCAGACCGCCATTGCCGAGTCGGACGGCCAACAGGCGCTCGCGGGCGGCGACCTCGGCTGGCGCGACGCCGGGCAGATCCCGCGGCTGTTCGTCGATGCCGTCGTCGGCATGGAGGTCGGCGAGGTCAGCTCACCGATCCGCAGCCCCAGCGGCTTCCACCTGGTCAAGCTGCTCGACAAGCGCGGCGACGAGAAGCGGTACATCACCCAGACCCGGGTCCGCCACATCCTGATCACGCCCACCGCCGTGATCTCCAGCGACGAGGCCCGGCAGCGCCTGGAGCGCCTGCGCGACCGGATCGCCAACGGCGAGTCGTTCGCCGCGCTGGCGCAGGCCAATTCCGTCGATGCACGCAGCGCCAGCCAGGGGGGCGATCTCGGCTGGGTCAGCCCGGGCGAACTGGTTCCCGTCTTCGAGGAGGCGATGAACGCACTGCCTGTCGGCGGCCTTAGCCAGCCGGTGCGCAGCCAGTTCGGCTGGCATCTCATCCAGGTGGAGGACCGGCGTCAGCAGGATGTCACCGAGGAGGCGCGGCGCAACCGGGCGCGCATGGCGCTGTTCCGGCGCAAGGTCGAGGAGGAGACCCAGCTCTGGGCCCGGCGCCTGCGCGACGAGGCCTACGTGGACTACCGCCTGGAAGACGAGTGACCCCGGGGGCCGTCCGCCTGGCCCTGACGCCGGGCGAGCCGGCCGGCGTCGGCCCCGAGCTCTGCGTGCAGGCAGCCCAGCGGGACTGGCCCGCCGAGCTGATCGTCTTCGCCGATCCGCGTCTGTTGCGCGAGCGCGCCGAGCGGCTCGGCCTACCCCTCGAGCTTCGCGACCACGATCCCGACCGCCCCGCGATCCCCCAGCCGGCCGGCACTCTGACCGTCGCCCCGGTGGAACTGGCGGTTCCCGCCGAACCCGGCCGGCTCGATCCGGCGAACGCGGGCTACGTTCTCGAGACGCTGCGCAATGCGACCGCGGCCTGCCTCGCGGGCCACGTCGCCGGCCTGGTCACCGGGCCGGTGCACAAGGGCGTGATCAATGACGCCGGCATCGCGTTCAGCGGCCACACCGAGTTCCTCGCCGCTCTGGCCGGAGGGCACCCGGTGATGATGCTCGCCTGTCCCGGGCTGCGCGTCGCGCTGGTCACCACCCACCTGCCGCTCGCCGAGGTGCCGCGGGCCATCGACGCTGCGACCCTCGAGCGGGTGCTTCGCGTGCTGGTCGGCGACCTCGCCGGCCGCTTCGGCTGCCCGAGGCCGAGGGTGCTGGTCTGCGGGCTCAACCCGCATGCGGGCGAGGGCGGGCACCTCGGGCGCGAGGAGATCGAGGTCATCACACCGACGCTGGAGCAGCTGCGCGGCGAGGGCCTGGACCTGGTCGGGCCGCTCCCGGCCGACACCGCGTTCACCCCGTCCGCGCTGGCGGGCGCCGACGCGGTGCTGGCGATGTACCACGACCAGGGGCTGCCGGTGCTCAAGCACCTCGGCTTCGGCCGGGCGATCAACGTCACCCTCGGCCTGCCGCTCGTGCGCACCTCGGTCGACCACGGCACCGCGCTCGATCTCGCCGGCAGCGGCCGGGCCGATCCCGGCAGCCTCCACGCGGCGATCGACACGGCCCTGGAGATGGTCGCGGCGGGCGGCTGATCGCGGCGGGCCACGGGCAGGCCGCGGGGCCCTGGGGCCGTCGACGGACCCCGCCCGTCGCCCTATGCTGGTGGTGACCCCCGAAACACCCGGGAAACGAATGCCCATGAGCCCTGACGCCACCGCCCGGCTGAGCGCCGCGATCACCGTCGCGCTCGGCGTTGCCGCGATCCTGCTGCCCTACTTCTTCACCACCTTGGCGGTGATGATGCTCGCCGCCGTGATGTTCGCCAGCGGGGTCGTTGCTCTGTTCCACGCGCACGCCGCGCGCCGGGCGGGACTCCAGGCCGGCGTGTTCGGTCCGTGGGCGCAGGTCGTCGTCGGCATCGTGCTTCTCCTGTGGCCCGACGTGGCCCTCTGGCTGGTCGCCATGCTGCTTGGCGGCGGGCTGCTGGTGAACGGCGTCCTGGGGCTGCTCGCGCTGAGGGAATCCGCCGTGGTCAACCCGCCCCTGATCGAGAGGCTCGAGCCCTGGATCAGCATCGCGCTCGGCGTGCTGCTGATCCTGATGGGGGCGGCCGGCTCGGCGCTGCTGCTCGGCATCGTGCTCGGCGTCGCGCTGATCGGCTCCGGGCTGCGCCAGTGGCGCGCGGCCGACGCCCGTGGCTGAGGCGATGCCGTCCCGGGACGCTCCCGCCCCGGGGACCGGAGGCGCAAACCACCGCCCCCGGAAACGCTTCGGCCAGAACTTCCTGCGCGACGGGACCGTCATCGAGCGCATCGTCGCCGCGATCGACCCGCGTCACGGCCAGCGGCTGGTCGAGATCGGCCCGGGAGAGGGCGCGCTCACCGCGCCGCTGCTGGCCGCGGCCGGGCGGCTCGCCGCGATCGAGCTCGACCGCGACCTCGTCGCCCGGCTCCGCGACCGGTTCCCGCCCGACTCGGGACTCGAGCTGATCGAGGGCGACGCCCTCGCATTCGACTTCCGCGCACTCGCCGGGGAGGGACCGCTGCGCCTGGTCGGCAACCTGCCTTACAACATCTCCACGCCGCTGCTTTTCCACCTCTTCGCCCAGCGCGACGCTGTCGCCGACATGCACTTCATGCTCCAGCGCGAGGTGGTCGACCGCCTGGCCGCTTCCCCGGGAACCAAGAGCTACGGCCGGCTCTCGGTGATGGCGCAGTACGCGTGCGAGATCCGGCCCGTGCTGCAGGTCCCGCCGCGCGCCTTCCGGCCGCCGCCGAAGGTCGACTCGACGGTCGTGCGGCTCGTGCCTCACGCCACCCCTCCGGTGACCGTCGACGACCCTGAGCGCCTGCGGCGGCTGGTCTCCGCGGCCTTCGCCCAGCGACGCAAGACGCTGCGCAACAGCCTGCGCGACCAGCTCGACGCGGAGGCCATGATCCATGCCGGTATCGATCCCGGGCGCCGGGCCGAGACGCTGTCGCTCGCCGAGTTCGCCGCCCTCGCCAACCTGCGTTGACCCGGGCTTGCGCCGCGGTCACGCAGGGCGTATGACACCCTCTGTCTCCCGACATCATGCAAAAGGCGAAGAGCCATGGCCGTACGCGGAAAAGCAGTGACGATGAATGCGAACCTCGAATTCGGAGGCGGGCGCATGTTGCGCGGCTACGTGAAATCGCTGAGTCCGACGTCGGCCGGCTTCAACAGCGGTGACTTCAACAAGTACCGCAACAATCCCCCGAACCCCGGGGACATGGGCATCCTGACCATGACCTACACCCGGAACAGCGTGCCGTTCGACATCAAGCTCGGCTGCCGTCTCGTGCAGGTCATGGGGACCGCCGCCACCCTGGCCCTGAACCAGGGCGACCTCACCAACACCGACCGCAAGGCGATCAAGAAGATCATGGAGGTGCAGGTGGCGGAGATCGGCGCCGAGGACGATCACGTCGGCTGAGCGACCCCGTAGCGCGCGGCATGCCGGGGCGCCCCAGAGGCGGGAAGCGGACCGGCCGCCCTCACGCCACGCTCAGGGCTCCCCAGGAACCGGGCGTTCCCGTGGAAGTCCAAGGGATACCCGGCACGGTCGAGGCGCCATGCACCGCATTCCAGCATCACACACGCTGTTCGTCTTGCTGCTGGTGATCCTCGGCCCCGTCCACGCGGCCGATGCGCCACGCGGCAGCTTCAGCGGCGCCGTGCAGACGACCTACCCCGACTGGTTCAAGCCGAGCTTCCTCGACTTCCGGGAGGACATCGCGGACGCCGCCGCCCGGGACCGCCGCTACATGCTCTTCGTCCACCAGGACGGCTGCCCCTACTGCAACCGCATGGTCGAGGTGAACCTCGCGCAGAAGGACATCGAGACGACCATGCGCCGACACCTCGACGTCGTCGAGATCAACATGTGGGGCGACCGGGAGGTGGTGAGCGTGGACGGCGAGACGTTCAGCGAGAAGCGCTTCGCCCGCGCCCTCGGGGTCCAGTTCACGCCGACGCTGATCTTCTTCGACGAAGCGGGCCGGGTGGCGCTCAGGCTCAACGGCTACGTCCCCCCGGCCGAGTTCCGCGTCGCCCTCGACTACGTGACCCGGCGCGTCGACCGGGAGATGAGCTACCGTGACTACCTCGCGCGGCGCGCACCTCCGCCCGCGCCCGGCGGGCTGATCCAGGAACCCTTCTTCTCCGAACCGCCCCACGACCTCGCCGCGGCGAGCGCCGCCGGCAAGCCGTTGGCGGTCTTCTTCGAGCAGACCGAGTGCCCCAACTGCGCGACGCTCCACGACGACGTGCTGGCCGTTCCCGAGACCCGCGCCGAGCTCGCGCCGTTCCACGCCGTGCAGCTCGACATGTGGGCCGACACGCCGCTGGTCGCCCCGGACGGCCGTCGCACGACGGCCCGCGAATGGGCGCGCCAACTCGACATCGCCTACGCGCCGACCGTGGTCCTGTTCGACCCCAAGGGACGGGAGGTGATCCGTTCGGAGGCCTGGTTCAAGGCCTTTCACACCGCCTCGATCCTCGCCTACGTCAGCAGTGGCGCCCACCGCACGCAGCCCAGCTTCCAGCGCTACATCTCCGCGCGTGCGGAGCACCTGCGGGAACGGGGCATCGACGTCGACCTCTGGCGCTGACCCGGCCGGTCGGGCGGGAAGCAGGACGTCGCGGACAGCCTATACTCGAAGGACAGGGATGCTTCGCAAGGCAGGACGCCATGAACCTCGAGCTGATCGGTACCCGCACGTGCCCGTTCGCGCAGCGCGCGCGCATCGTGCTCGAGCACAAGCGTGTCCCCTACACCGTCACCGAGGCATCCCCGGCCCGGCTGGAGACCCTTTCGCCGTCGGGCAAGGTGCCGTTGCTGTGCGTCGACGGGCGTGACGTGGTGTTCGAATCGTCGGCGATCTGCGAGTTCATCGACGAGACCCATCCCCCGCCACTGCACCCCGCCGACCCGTGGCGGCGCGCACGCGACAGGGGCTGGATCGCGTTCGCGACCGACCTGCAGCTCGGCCTCGGCCGGATGGCGTTTGCGGAGACCGAGGCCGCGTTCGGTGCGGCCTGCGGCGACCTGCTCGCGCAGCTCGGCCGGCTCGAGGCGCAGCTCGGCGCCGGACCCCACTTCGACGGGACCGCCTTCTCGCTGGTCGACGCCGCCTTCGCGCCGTTCTGGATGCGCCTGGCGCTGCTCCAGGCGAATGCGCGCCTGCACGCGCTCGACGCGCTGCCGCGCTGTACCGCCTGGAGCAGGCACCTGCTCGACCTGCCGGCGGTGCGGGACTCGGTCGACGCCGACTTCCCGGCGCGGTTCCGGACCCGCGTCGCTGCCTCCGGGGGCTACGGCGCCCGGCGCTTCGCCAACGGCGTCATGCCGGATCGCGCGGCATCGTAGCCTGCAGCGACGGACGGTCGACGAACGCCTCGTACCAGCGCGCGAGATCGGGCCGGTCGTTCCGCCAGCGCAGGTCGGGGAAGCGGAAATCGAGGTAGCCGAGCGCGACGGCGAAGGTGATCCGGCCGAGATCCGCCGCGTCGTCGAAGTCGCCAGCCATCGTCTCCATGGCGTCGAGCGCGCGGTCCACGGTGGTGCGCTGCAGCGTTTCCCACCAGGCGCTTCGCGCGCCCTCGTCACGCTTGTTGCACTCGATGAACACCAGCACCGCGGCATCGAGCACGCCGTCGCCGAGCGCCTCGTTGCGCAGCACGCGCCAGCGCTCCGTGCCGCCCGGGGGAAGCAGGCGATTGCCGGCGAGGTCGTCGAGATAGGCGCAGATCACCGGGCTGTCGTAGAGGATCTCGCCGTCGTCGAGCAGCAGGGTCGGCACCTTGCCGAGCGGGTTGTCCTCGGGCAGGTCGGAGGCCGGGTCCCAGGCGTTGGTCGGCACCAGTTCGAGGCGGTCGAGCAGGCCCAGCTCGTGGGCCGTCGTGGTCACCTTGCGCACGTAGGGCGAGGTGGGCGAGTAGCGCAGGCGCATGGCGGACTCCTTCGCGCGGTCGGGCCGTGCGGTTCAGGCGTGGGCGAGGGCCTCGCCGAGCACGCTGCAGACGCGCTCGACCTGGGCCTCGCTCATGCCGGGGAAGATCGGCAGCGAGAGGGTCTCGGTGCAGGTCTGCTCGACCACCGGCAGGTCGCCCTTCCGGTAGCCGAGATCGGCGTAGACGGCCTGGAGATGCAGCCCCTCGGGGTAGCACTGCGAGGTGGGCACGTCGGCCTCGCCGAGGTGCTTGCGCACCGCGTCGCGGCGTCCCCCGGGAATGCGCACCGTGTAGAGGTTGTAGACGTGGCGACCGTCCTCCGCGTCGGACGGCGTGACCACGCCGTCGATACCGGCGAGCCGCGCGTCGTAGGCCGCTGCGACCGCGCGGCGCGCGGCGATCGCGTCTTCGAGACGCGCCAGCTTCAGGCGCAGCAGGGCGGCCTGGACCTCGTCGAGCCGGCTGTTGCAGCCGACCGCGTCGTGGACGAAGGGTGCCGACGCGCCGTGATTGCGCAGGTGGCGGACCCGGGCGTCCACCTCGGCCTCGCGGCAGAAGAGCATGCCCCCGTCGCCGTAGCCGCCGAGGACCTTGGTCGGGTAGAAGCTGGTGCCCCCGGCGTGGCCGAGGCTGCCGGCCCGGCGCCCGCCCCACTCGGCGCCGAAGGCCTGGGCGAGGTCTTCGATCACCACGAGATCGTGTTTCCCGGCCAGCGCACCGAGCGCGTCCATGTCGCAGGGATGGCCGAAGATGTGCACCGGCATGATCCCGCGGGTGCGCTCCGTGATGCGCTCGGCGACGCTGGCCGGGTCGAGGTTGAAGCTGCCCGGGTCGATGTCGGCGAAGACCGGCGTCGCGCCGACGGTCGAGATCGCCTCGGCCGAGGCGAAGAAGGTGAACGGCGACGTGATCACCTCGTCATCCGGACCGATGTCGAGCGCGCGCAGCGCGAGCACCAGCGCGTCGGTGCCGTTGGCGACGCCGGTCGCGTGGGCGGCCCCGACGTAGTCTGCTGCCTCCTGCTCGAAGGCCTGGACGTTCGGCCCCAGGATGAACGCACCGCGCGCGCCGATCTCGGCCAGCGCCGCGTGCCACTGGGGCTCGAGCTCGGCGAACTCCTTGCCGAGATCGAGGAACGGGACCCTGACCGCGTCGCTCACAACGACCGCTCCTTCCACTCGGCCATGCGCCGGTTGATCAGTTGCGCCACGCGCAGCGCCTCGAGGCCGGCGTGGCCGTCGACCAGCGGCGTTCCGCCGTCTCGCACCTTGGCGACGAAATCGGCGAGCTCGGCGTCGAGGGGCTTGCGCGGCACGATGCCGATCGGCTCGCGGACGATCTCCGGCCACTCCTTGTCGGCGTGGCGCAACGCCCTGATCACCTCGCCCTGCTGCTCGATGAAGTCGAGGGCCTCGTAGCAGTGCGCCTCGAAGATGCGGATCCGGCGCAGCGTCTGGTTGGAGACGCGGCTGGCGGTGACATTGGCGATGCAGCCGTTCTCGAACTCGAGCCGCGCGTTGGCGATGTCGACGTGCTCGGTGATCACCGGCAGGCCGACCGCGGAGACCGTGCGGATCGGCGAGTCGACCAGCGAGAGGATGATGTCGATGTCGTGGATCATCAGGTCGGTGACCACGTCGACGTCGGTGGCCCGCGCCGGGAAGCCGCCGATGCGGTGGGCCTCGATGAAGCGCGGCTGGTGGACGTGCTCGGCCAGCGCCATGACACCCGCGTTGTAGCGCTCGACGTGCCCGACCTGGAGCAGCACCCCCGCCTTCTCGGCGAGGCCGACGAGCTCCTCGCCCTCCTCGGTGGTGCGCGCGATCGGCTTCTCGATGAGCATGTGGATGCCGGCCTCGAGCAGCGGGCGCGCCACCTCGAGGTGACTGCGCGTCGGCACCACCACGCTGACCGCGTCGACGGCGCCCGGCAGCTCCGCCGGGTCGGTGGTCCAGGCGCAGCCGTACTCGCCGGCGACCGCCTCGGCCCGTTCGGGATCGGTGTCGACGACCGTGACGAGGTCGACGCCCTCGAGTTCGGAATAGATCTTGGCGTGGAACCGGCCGAGGTAGCCGACCCCGACGACGGCGACGCGGAGAGACTCGGACATGACTTGGCATCGCGTGGGAACGGTGCGAGATTACACCACAGCCACTAGAATTCATACGCGGCCAGGCGCCGCCGGAGGGCCTCCATGGAAGATTACCGCCACATCCTGCTCGCGACCGACTTCGCTCCCGAGTCGCATCGCGTCGGTGCCCGGGCGGTCGAGATCGCGCGCCGTTACGACGCCCGACTCAGCCTGCTGCACGTGGTCGACTACGTGCCGCTGGAACTCTCCAACGACATGATGCTGGCCGAACCGGTCGACGTGGACGGACGGCTGGTCGAGGAGGCGCGCGAGAGCCTCGACCGCCTCGCCGCGGAGCTCGGCCAGGACGACGCCCAGCGCTGGGTCGTGCTCGGCTCCACCGGCGCCGAGATCAAGCGGACCGCCGAGGAGCACGACGTCGACCTGATCGTGGTGGGCAGCCACGGGCGCCACGGGCTCGCCCTGCTGCTCGGCTCGACGGCCAATTCCGTGCTGCACGGCGCCCCGTGCGACGTGCTCGCGGTGCGGGTCGGGGCCGACGAGGCGTAGCGCCTAGAGCCTCCCGTTGCGATACGGGTCGGCGTCGGGCTCCGGCCGCGTCAGGAAGCGGCGCATGATCCAGAGGTACCCCTCGGGGTGGCGCGCGACCAGCGCCTCCAGGGCCGCGTTGATGCGGCGCGTGTCCGCCGCCTCGTCCCCGCCCGGGAAGTCGGCCAGCGGCGGATCGATCACCAGCCGGTAGCCGCCGTCCGCGCGGCGCAGCAGCACGTAGGGCACCACCCGAGCCGCGCCCCGGGCCGCGATCCGCACCGGGTGCGGCGCCGTCGCGGCCGGCACGCCGAAGAACTCGGCGAAGACCCGCTCCCGCCCTTTGTAGTTGATGTCCGGCGCATACCAGACCGCGCCGCCACGCCGCAGCACGCGGAGCATGCCGCGGACGTCGTGCGACGGCATGACGCCGTGCTCGGACGTGGTCACGTGCGCGAGACGGTTGGCGTGGATCAGGCGGTCGACCAGGGGGTCCTTGTTCGGCTTGTAGGTGATCACGACCGGCAGCAGCATGGCCATGAGGCGGCCGCCGAGTTCGAGGTTCGTGAAATGCGGCGTCAGCAGGATCACGCCCCGGCCGTCGGCCTGCGCCGCCTCGAGGTGCTCGCGCCCCTCGACCTCGAGCAGGCCCCGCAGGGTCTCCGCCCGTCCCCACCACGCCAGGCCGAGCTCGAACAGGCCGATGCCGAGCTCGATGAAGTGGCGCCGGAGCAGTGCCTCGACACCGGCCTCGTCGAGGTCCGGACGGACCAGGCGCAGGTTGACGCGGGCGACGTGGCGCGGGCGCGGCGCGACGCGGTAGAGCAGCCGTCCGGCGAGGCGCCCGAGGCGCAGCCGCAGCGGCCAGGGCAGCAGCGAGAGCAGACGCATCAGGCCGAAGCCGGTCCAGGTCAACAGGTCGCGCGGGCGCATCGGGCCGGGTCGTCGTACGGCGTGGCAGGGGACGGCGGGACTATACCACCCGGCGGTCCGGACCCCGGACGGCTGCTATGGTTGAGTGGAACAGTCGGTTTCCACGGATCACCCATGCCTCCGCACCGCAACGCGCTCGCCGACGAGCCGAGCCCCTACCTGCAGCAGCACGCCGCCAACCCGGTCGACTGGCGGCCGTGGGGCCCGGAAGCGCTCGAGCGGGCCCGTGCCGAGGACAAGCCGATCCTTTTGTCGATCGGCTACTCGGCCTGCCACTGGTGCCACGTCATGGCCCACGAGTCGTTCGAGGACGAGACGACCGCCCGGGTCATGAACGACCTCTACGTCAACATCAAGGTCGACCGCGAGGAGCGGCCCGACCTCGACAAGATCTACCAGACCGTGCACCAGGTGATGCAGCAGCGCGGCGGCGGCTGGCCGCTGACCGTGCTGCTCGACCCGCAGGACCTGGTGCCGTTCTTCGCCGGCACCTACTTCCCGCCGGAGCCCCGTCACGGCCTGCCGTCGTTCACCCAGCTGCTGCGCCAGGCCGAGCGCGTGTTCCGCGACCAGCGCGATGCCATACGCAAGCAGAGCGCCTCGCTCGCAGAGGTGCTCGATCGCATCGAGCAGGGGCCGCCGGCGCACGACGCAGCGCCCGGATCCGGGGTGATGGCGAAGGCCCGCGAGGAACTCGCCAACGCCTACGACGCCGAGCACGGCGGCTTCGGCCACGCGCCCAAGTTCCCCCAGCCGACGCTGCTCGCCTTCCTGCTCGGAGCCGGGTGCGACGACGGCGGCGAGGCGATGGCGCGCTTCACGCTGCGCAGGATGGCGCTCGGCGGCATCCGCGACCAGGTCGGCGGCGGCTTCTGCCGCTACAGCGTCGACGCCGAGTGGATGATCCCCCACTTCGAGAAGATGCTCTACGACAACGCCCAGTTGCTGCCGCTCTACGCCGAGGCGGCACGGCGGGACGACGACGGCGTGTTTCGCGACGCCGCCGCGACGACGGTCGCCTGGATGGCGCGCGAGATGCGCGATCCGGCCGGCGGCTTCTACAGCGCGCTCGACGCCGACAGCGAGGGGCACGAAGGAAAGTTTTACGTGTGGTCAAGGGACGAGATCGAGGCCGCGCTCGACCCGGACGATTTCGCCGCTGCCGTCGCGATGTTCGGCCTCGACGGCCCGCCCAACTTCGAGGGCGCCTGGCACCTGCACCGCCACGACGACGGCCAGACCGACCCGGCCGTCGTGACGCGGATCCGCGAGGCGCTGTTCGCGGCCCGCGAGCCGCGCGTGCGGCCCGGGCGCGACGACAAGGTGCTGACCGCCTGGAACGGCCTCGCGGTGGCCGGCCTCGCCCGCGCCGGACGCCTGCTCGGCGAGCCGGGCTGGATCGACCTCGCCGCAGGCTGCCTCGATTTCCTGCGCCGCGAGGCGTGGACCGGCGACCGCCTGTGCGCTGCGTGGAAAGGGGGCACCGCCTATCTCGACGGCTACCTCGACGACCACGCCTTCGTGCTCGATGGCGCGCTCGAGCTGCTGCAGGCGCGCTGGCGCCGAGCCGATCTCGACTTCGCCATTGTGCTCGCCGACGCCCTGCTCGACCGCTTCGAGGACCCGGAGCGCGGCGGCTTCCACTTCACCGCTGCCGACCACGAGCGGCTGATCACCCGGCCCAAGCCGTTCGGCGACGACGCGGTGCCGTCGGGCAACGGCGTCGCCGCGCGGGCGCTCGGGCGCCTCGGCCACCTGCTCGGTGAGACGCGCTACCTGGCCGCGGCCGAGAGGGCGCTGAAGGCCGCCGGCGCGCTGCTCGAACAGGCGCCGTCGGCGCACAGCGGGATGCTGCTGGCGCTTGCAGAACACCACGCGCCGCCGGCACAGGTGGTGGTGCGGGCCGAGGCAGATGCTGCCGAGGAATTGGGTGATCTCGATCCCGGAGTGCTTTGCTTCGTGATCCCTCCGGATGAGGCGGACCTGCCCGGCGCGCTCGGGGCGATGCGGGCGGAGGGGACGTTTACGGCTTACCTTTGTCGGGGGACGTCCTGCTCGGCGCCTCTCTCCGACCCCGATACCTTACGGTCAGCTCTCGCCGACGGCTGAGGACGCGGGTTACGGAGCCCGAAAAACCGACTCCGTAACCATTCGAGTTCCGGTTACTTCGCGATTCCACACAACGCTACGGTCGCATCGACCACTTCCCCCTCCGACGGCAGCACCAGCCCCGCGGCCGGCCCGAGCGGCTGGTAGCTGTCCGCGCCGGCCACCAGCCGGATCGGCAGACCGCCGCAGCCCGCCTCGACCAGGCCCGTCACCACCCCCTCGCCGATCCCGCCGCTGCGCCGCCCCTCGTCGAGCACCAGCACCCGGCCGCAGTCGTGGGCGTGCGTGGCGATGGTCTCGTGGTCGAGAGGTGCCAGCCAGCGCAGGTCGAGGATCCGCGCGGCGATCCCGTGCCGCTGCTCCAGCGTGCGCGCCGCGCGCAGCGCCATCGGCACGCCGTTGCCGTAGGTCACCAACAGCAGGTCGTTCGCCGCCTCGTTCCAGACCCGCCCGGCCCCGAACGGCACCGCCTCGCCGGGCGGCGGGTAGGCGCTCTCCCAGAGGCCGTCGCCGGGCGCGTGGAGGTCGCGGGTCATGTAGAGCGCGATCGGCTCGACGAAGGTGACCACGCGCCCGTCGACCTTCGCCAGCGCCGCGCAGGTGCGCAGCATCCCGGCCGCGTCGTCGCCGCGGCTCGGGCAGGCGATCACCAGCCCCGGAATCTCGCGCAGCGCAGCGAGCCCGTTGTCGTTGTGGAAGTGGCCGCCGAACCCCTTCTGGTAGCCGAGCCCGGCGATGCGCACCACCATCGGGTTGCGGAACTGCCCCCGCGAGAAGAACTGCAGCGAGGCGGCCTCGCCGCGCAGCTGGTCGATGGCGTTGTGCAGGTAGGCGAGGTACTGGATCTCGGGGAACGGCAGCGCGCCGAGCAACGCGGCACCCTGCGCGACGCCGAGGATCGACTGTTCGTCGAGCAGGGTATCGAACACGCGGCGCGGCCCGAAGCGCGCCTGCAGCCCGGGCGTGACGTGGTAGACCCCTCCCTTGCGCGCGACATCCTCGCCGAACAGCAGCGCCTCGGGGTGCTGCGCGAGCAGGTCTGTCAGCGCGCGGTTGATCTGCACGGCGAGGTGGCGCGGTGGGCCGGTCTCGGGCAGTCCGGCATCGCCCCAGGCGCGTTCCCGGGCCTCGGCGAAGTCGTTGCGCGTCGCCTCGGCGGAGACGGCATCGGGCGAGTGCGGCGCCAGCGGCGCCATCACCTCGGCGCGGCTGGCGAGCGGCGCGGCGTCGATGACCGCCTCGGCGGCCGCCGCGACCCGTTCGCGCGCCGCATCCCACAGTGCGCGCAGCCCTGCCGCGTCACGCGCGCCGCTTTCGAACAGCAGCCGGGCGCTGGCGAGCAGCGGGTCGCGTGCTTCGTCGGAGGTGATCGACGCGGCGTCGCGGTAGGCGCTCTCGACGTCGCTGCCGGCGTGGCCCAACAGGCGCACCACGGACAGATGCAGGAAGGTCGGGCGGCGCGTGCGCCTGCAGTGGTCGACCGCTGCGCGCGCCGCGCGCCAGGCGTCGGCAAGGTCGCAGCCGTCAGCCGCGAACCAGCCGTCGCCGAACTGGGGTTTGAGCCGCGCCTCGATCCAGCCCTCCGGCGTCGGCACCGAGATGCCGAGCCCGTTGTCCTCGCAGACGAACAGCACCGGCACCGGGAGTTTCTGGCGGGCGGTCCAGAGCGCCAGGTTGAATGCGCCGGTGGCGGTGCTGTGGTTGGCGCTGGCATCGCCGAAACTGCACAGCACGATGCTGTCGCGCGGGATCGGCAGGTCCGTGCCGCGCCCGAGCGCGACCGCGGTGCCGACGGCCTTCGGCAGGTGGCTGGCGATGGTGCTGGTCTGTGGCACGATCCACAGTGGCCGGCTGCCCCACACCTTGTGACGACCGCCGGCGATCGGCTCGTCGCGGGCGGCGACCATGCCGAGCAGGGTGTCGCGCACGCCATCGACGGTGGGGTCGTGCCGGCCGCGTTCGAGCACCAGCGCGCCGCTGCGGTAGTGCAGGAACGCGGGATCGGTCGGGCGGGCCAGGCGCCCGAGCACGGCATTGCCCTCGTGACCGGCGCTGCCGATGGTGTAGTAGCCGACGTCGCGCCGGCGCAGCGCGCGCGCCGCGTAATCGAGCTCGCGGCTGAGCAGCTGCGACTCGAACAGTTCCACCAGGTCG
>JAWVZO010000002.1:0-43982 GCA_033722135.1 Gammaproteobacteria bacterium
GCACTCAACCCCGCCGGCAGCGCACCGTCGGCCGAGCTGGTCGTGGCGGTCCCGTGACCGGGCGCACAGCGACCTGCCTGTTCGTGCTCGCCCTGCTCGGCGGGACGATCCCGTCCGGAGCGTCGGCGTCTCCCGACCGTGTCGCGGGGGAACTTCTCGTCCGTTTCTCCGGACCGCAGGGTGCGGAGCGTGCCGGCCTGCTGCTGAACACCCTCGGGGAGTGGTCTCCGGGTCGCGCCGGCGGAATCGGACGGTTGCGACTCGACCCGGCGATTCCGGCCGACGGTGTGCTGGAGCAGCTGCGTGACCTCGAAGGCGTCGAAATCGCCCAGCCGAACTACCGCTACCGGTTCACGGCGCGGCCCGACGATCCCCTCCTG
The DNA here is from genome assembly GCA_033722135.1 of Gammaproteobacteria bacterium. Lineage (GTDB taxonomy): Bacteria > Pseudomonadota > Gammaproteobacteria > QNFN01 > QNFN01 > QNFN01. The sequence goes on from JAWVZO010000002.1 coordinate 381, forward strand.
GACCAGCAGTGGGCCGTCGATAACCGCGGACAGGAGATCTTCCCGATCCCCCCGGCGACCACCGTCTACGGCATCAACAACCCCGGCACACCGGGTGCCGACCTCGGCCTCGAGGCGGCCTGGGATGTGCTCTCCGACTGCCGGGGCGTGGTCGTCGCGGTGATCGACAGCGGCGTCGACTACACCCATGCCGATCTCGCCGGAGCGATGTGGGACGGCGCGCCGACGTTCCCCAACCACGGCTGGGACACGGCCGACGACGACGACGATCCGCTGCCCGACCTGGCCGTGCCCGAGGACGACCACGGGACCCACGTCGCCGCGATCGTCGGCGCGGTGGGCGACAACGCCCTCGGCACCAGCGGCGTCTGCCAGCGGGCCGAGATCATGGCCCTGAGAGCGGGGAGTTTCGCCGGCGGCCTGACGACCCTCGACGTAATCGAGGCGATCGGGTTCGCGGTCGACCACGGCGCGTCGATTCTCAACATGAGTTTCGGCGGGGAGTTTCCGTTCGACGCGCTGTTCAGCCAGGCGATCGACACCGCCCGCGCGGCCGGCGTGCTGGTGATCACCACTGCCGGAAACGACGGCGTCGACGTGGACGGGCCAGGAACCGACGGTCTCGCCACGACGCGTTTCTACCCGTGCGCGTTCCCGCAGGACAATGTCGTCTGCATCGCCGCCTCCGACCAGGCGCACGAGCGGGCGCTGTTCAGCAGCTTCGGGGCCACGAGCGTCGATGCCGCCGCGCCGGGCACGAACATCCTCAGCGCCACCTATGCCGACGGCTACGAGGTCAAGAGCGGTACGTCGATGGCCGCGCCGCAGGCGAGCGGCATCGCCGCGCTGGTCTGGGCCCACAACCCCGCCTACGACTACCGCGACGTGCGCGGCGCGCTGCTCGCGTCGGGCACGGACGCGGGTGCGTGGGCCGGGCTCACCGTCACCGGGCGAGTGGTCCACGGAGACGGCGCGGTGCGCCACCTGCGCCCGCCGACCGGCCTCCGCTTCCGCCTCGACTGACCGGCGTCCGGTCACGGTCCGACGACGACCTCGCCGACTGCGGACTAAGCTCGGACAAGGCCGTGATCCTGCCAGTGGAGGGATCGCCGTGACGACACTGCCCGGCCTCACAGCCGCATTCCTCTCGGCCCTCGCCATGGCGGCGGTCGCGGTCGAGCCGCACGCCCCGATCGAAGGGCCGTTACCCCCGGGCGGCCGGGTGATCGTCCTGGTCGTCGACGGGGCGGGAGGTACGGGGCCGACCCGTCCGCCCCCCGCCTGCGCCGACGGTGGACGCCTGGACGCGGTGGCCTGGCGCGAGGCCCTGGCCGTCGGCACCGGCCTGCGCAAGCAGCGCATCCGGGTCGAATACGTGCATGCCGGCCCAGGGTGCCGGGCGCGACACACCGCCTACCTGGTGTTCGGCGCCGACCGCGTGCACCACGACCCCGACCTCGCGGCCAGCTGCCGCGCGGATGCCGAGACCCGGCAGCAGCGGCGGAGCGCGCTCGCCGGCCGCGTCACGGCCCGACCACCCTACCCGGACACGCACCTGGCGCTGGTCGTCGACGTCTGCAATCTCCGCGACCTGGCCGAGCCGGGATGGCCAGCCTGCGCGCGGCATCCCGGGCCGGGCGACATGGTGGTCTTCGAGCCTGGCGGAGGTGCGACACCCCGCGTCTCCGGCTGCGTGGCCCGGGGCACCTTGCTGGAGTGGAGCCGACGCCCCGAGTGGTGAACGCGCGGGAGCGGGCTAGAATGGATTCAGGACGACCGCCCGTGGGGTTCAGGCGGCCGCCCGGAAGGAGACACCATGGACGGACTCCATCGCCCCCGCGCGCTTCATCGAACGGTACGTGCCGCGAGCTGGCTGGCCCTGTCGTCGCTGCTCGCCTCCTGCATCACCCTCGAGGAAATCGCCATCCAGAGCGGCGCCGACCCGGTGACCTGGGCGCTTCGCCAATCCGACGACCTCGCCTGCCACGTTCCGGAACCCGCCGGCCACGTCCACCCGCCGGGCGATCCGGCCTGGGTGGGGCACGGGCACAGTGAACTGGTCGCCGCGCTCGGCCCGCCCGCGTTCCAGATCGGCAAGCCGAACCACGTCAGCGACGGACCCGATTACCTGGTCGCGGTCTACGCCGACTCCGGGAAAACGCGATCCGGCTGCATCGACGCCTACACGCGCAACCCCTGCGGGGTGATCACGATGTACCACTGTCGCTGAGATCACCGCGCGAAGTCCGGTCGCCCGCCAGGGAATCGCGAGGACCGGGAAGGGCCGTCGCGGTCCGTCGACGCCAGCGGTGCAGTCCGAGCCATACGAGTACGGCGCCCAGGATCAGGGCGCCCCAGGCCCAGGCCGGCAGTTCCGCCATGCGCTCGCCGAGCAGGACCATCAGGAGGGTGAGCGGCAGGATGCCGAGCGCCGTCGTCCAGGTGAAGGTCCACCACGAGACCCGCACCAGCCCGGCGGCGTAGTTGATCAGGTTGAAGGCGATCACCGGCATCAGGCGCGCGGCGAGCAGGGCGGACCAGCCGTGGCGGCCCGACCAGGTGTCGATCCGGGCGAGGTGGCGCGCCGGGACCATGCGGTCGACGAACGGCCGGCCGAGCGCGCGCGCAAGGCCGAACGCCAGCCACGCGCCGAGCATCGCCCCGGACCAGGTGATGACGGTACCCCACAGGAAGCCGAAGACCATGCCGTTGGCGATCGCCAGGCATTCGGCCGGGAACGGCACGAACGAGTGGAGGACCATCAGCCCCACCGAACCGGCCACCCCCCAGGTCCCCCAGCCGCGGATCAGGTCGACCAGGGCTTCCGGCGAGAACGCGACCTCGTCGAGGGTCAGGGGACCCGTGTGGGCGAGCGCGAGCCAGTCGAGGACGACGACGACGACGAGCAGCAGGAAGGCGCCGACGGCGAGGGCTTTCCCCAGCACCGACATCGAGTGCCCGGCGGCGGCTGCCCCCGGGCGTTCCGGAGTGTCGACCATACGCGGTCAAGCATAGCAGCGACCCCAGCCAGGAGCGTCTCAGTCGCGAGCGCCCCACGCCTGTCGCAGCCGCGCCCTGTTGAGGGCGAGCCACTGCAGCGCGATCACCGGGCTCGCCGAGTCGATCTCCCCGGTGGCGAGACGCGCGAGCGCGGCGTCCAGCGGTTCGCTGGAGACCCGGATGTCCTCGCCCTCCTCGGCAAGTCCGTGGATGCCGCCGCAGCCGGCCGCGTCGACCTCGCCGCAGTAGAGGTGGATGGCCTCGCTCGTGCCGCCGGGGCTGACGTAGAAGCGGCAGATCCTCTCCAGCCGGCCGAGCGTCAGGCCCGCCTCCTCGACGGCCTCGCGCCGCGCGACCGCCTCGGGCCGCTCGTCGCCGTCGAACATGCCGGCCACGATCTCGACCAGCCAGGGCCCGCGGTCCCGGCCGAGCGCGCCGATGCGGAACTGCTCGATGAGCACCACGGCATCCCGCCGCGGATCGTAGGGCAGCACCGCGACGGCATCGCCGCGATCGAAGAGCTCCCGGGTCAGGAGCGGACTGGTGCCGCCGGCGAACAGGGCATGGCGCAACCGGTAGCGCTCGACCCGGAACACGCCGTCGTGGCAGACCTCGCGGTCCACGATCTCGACGCGTTGCGGTCTGCCGGGCACCTTGCCGTCGATGTCAGTCGTGGTCGAGTTCCTCGGAGACGGTCCGCACGATGCGGCGGTCGACCTCGAGGATCGCGTCGTTCCGATCCGGGTAGTCGAACTGGGTCAGCAGGTGGCGGATGGTGTTGATGCGCGCCCGTTTCTTGTCGACCGACTTGATCACCGTCCATGGCGCGTCGAGGGTCGAGGTGAAGAAGAACATGTCCTCCTTCGCCTTGGTGTAGGCCGGCCACTTGTCCTGCGACTCACGGTCGACCGGCGAGAGTTTCCACTGCTTGAGCGGGTCGGTCTCGCGGCGCGTGAAGCGGTTGAGCTGCTCCTCCTTGCTGACCGAGAAGTAGAACTTGATCAGGCGGATGCCGGAGCGCACCAGCATGCGCTCGAACTCCGGCGCCGAGCGGAGGAACTCGCGCACCTCGTCCATGGTGCAGAACCCCATGACGCGCTCGACCCCGGCGCGGTTGTACCAGCTGCGGTCGAACAGCACGATCTCGCCGGCCGACGGGAGGTGCTCGACGTAGCGCTGGAAGTACCACTGGCTGCGCTCGCGGTCGTCCGGCTTCTCCAATGCCACGACCCGCGCACCGCGCGGGTTCATGTGCTCCACGACCCGCTTGATGGTGCCGCCCTTGCCGGCGGCGTCGCGGCCCTCGAACAGCATGCAGACCTTGGTGCCGGACTCCTTGACCCAGTTCTGGAACTTGAGCAGCTCGATCTGCAGCGGCTTCATCAGCTGCAGGTATTCGCGCTCCTTCATCTTGTAGGGACGGGCGCGGCGCCGTTCCCGCCCCTTGGGAGCGACGTCGCCCTCTTCCTCCTGGGCGGTATGCGTCGCGACGTCGACGGCGGGCAAACCGTTGTTGTCGTCCTCGACCTCCATGATTTCGCGGTCGATCAGCATGTCGTCGTCGACGTCGTCTCTCGGTTTGGCTTCACTGGCCATGATCGGCGGCTCCCCTGGTTGCGATGGGCGATGGCCCTGGAAAGGTTTCAGTTGGGCTTGTCGTCTTCCGCGCCTGGCAGGGGCATCGCTGCGACGCCCTCGTCGTGCAGTTCCCGCACCTCGGCGGGGGTGGCGATTCCGCGGATGTTCCGCTCCTCGGCTTCGCCACGGTGCATGCGGCGAGCTTCGACGGCAAACCGGGCGCCGACATCCTCGAAATGCCTCTCGACGAAGCAGCGCACGGCCCGCGCCATCTCGCGCGGGGACGGTGTCGAGCCGGGGTCACGCGAGGCTCGCCCGCCCTCTGCGGACGGCGACGGGTTGCGGATCACCGCGTTCGCCGACGGTCTCCGGCGCACCTCGATGGAATCGCAGGCTGGGCAGGCGACGAGATGCCGGGCCAGCTGCCTCTCGAACTCCTGCGGATCGCGGAACCATCCCTCGAAGGTGTGCCCCGCCGCGCAATGCAGGTCATAGACCACCATGATGGCTTCGCGGCCGGCGCCACTCCCGACGGAAGAAAGGCCGGGATTGTAACAGCAATCCGCCGGCCGCTCCCCTGGACGCCGTGACCGAGAAGAGGCCGTTTCGGGCGGGCGGCGCCGGGCGTGGGCCACCTGCGGCGATGCTAAGATTCCCCGTCCGGATCGCTGGAGGAGCCGCCCTGAAACACCTCGGGACGGGCCATGAGGGGCGGTAGGGAGACGATGACGAAAGACCACGAACACGCGGAAGTCCAGGACGCGGGTGCCCGGGAGGCGCGACTCCCGCCCGGCGGCCTGGTCCTCGCTTCGACCTCGCCCTACCGGCGGGAGCTTCTCGGCCGGCTCGGAGTGCCGTTCGCGACCACGCGACCCGACGCCGACGAATCGCGGCAACCCGGGGAGAGACCTGAGGTCCTCGTGGCCCGCCTGGCCGAGGCCAAGGCCCGCTCGGTCGCCGCAGCCCACCCCGAAGCCCTGGTGATCGGCTCCGACCAGGTCGCCGTGCTCGACGGCGAGGTGATCGGCAAGCCGGGCACGCCCGCCGCGGCCCATGCGCAGCTCGCGCGCGCCTCGGGGCGGAGCGTGCGTTTCCTGACCGGTCTCTGCCTGCTCGACACGGCCCGGGACCGGGCGCACGTGGCGGTCGAGCCGTTCACCGTCCACTTCCGGGCCCTCGACGCCGCGCGGATCGATCGCTACCTGGCCGCGGAGCAGCCCTACGACTGCGCCGGGAGCTTCCGGTCCGAGGGGCTTGGCATCGCGCTGTTCGAGCGGCTGGAGGGTGACGACCCCAACACCCTCGTGGGCCTGCCGCTGATCCGCCTGGTCGATCTCCTCGCCGAGGCCGGGATCGACGTCCCCTAGGTCGTCGCGAACGGCGCGCGCCTCAGCGCAGGGTCAGCCCACCCGAGGTGAGCGCGCCGGCCAGCACGGTGCCGAAACGGTCCACCAGACGCTGCCAGATGTCGCGCCTCGGCGTGAAGTCGACGATCTTCTCCGCGCCGATCACCTCGCGCGCCACCTGCCCGCTGCTGGCGATCGCGTCGACCAGGCCGAGCTCCACGCCCTGCTCACCGGTCCAGATCAGGCCGCTGAAAATCGCCGGATCGTCCTCGAGGCGATCGCCGCGACCGGCGCGCACGGCCTCGATGAACTGGCGGTGGATGGCGTCCAGCAGCCCCTGGACGTGGGCCTTCTGGTCGGGCTGGACCGGCAGGAAGGGATCGAGCAGCCCCTTGTCCTCGCCCGCGGTCAGCAGGCGGCGCTCGATGCCGAGCTTGTCGATGGCCTCGACCAGGCCAAAGCCGTCCATGCGCACGCCGATCGAGCCGACAAGACTCGATTCGGAGGCGTAGATCCGGTCGGCCGCGGCGGCCACGTAGTACCCGCCCGAGGCGCCGATGTCGACGATGACGGCGTAGAGCGGGATCTCGGGATGCTGCTCGCGCAGGCGCCGGATCTCGTCGTAGATGTAGCGCGCCTGCACGGGGCTGCCGCCCGGGCTGTTGACGCGCAGGATCACGCCGGCGGTACGCCCGTCCTTGAACGCCTTGCGCAGGCCCCCGGCGATCAGGTCGGCGTCGGCATCGGTGTCGGCCGCGATAATGCCGCTGAGATCGACCAGCGCGGTGTGCCGGCCGCTGGCCATGTCGGGCACCTCGGCCGCGTCGTACTGGATCAGGACGAGGACCGCCACGAGGTACGCGAGGAACAGGCTCTTGAACAGGATGCCCCAGCGCCGGGTGCGACGCTGCTCGCGCAGCGAGGCCTGCAGCAGAGAGGCGAGCTGGCGCTCGGCCCACGGCCCGCTCCCCTCGTCACCCCCCTTCTCCCTGGGCACTTCGGGGCCCTCGGTCCAGCGTCGGTCGTCCTGATCGCTCATCTCGTCTCCTCGGCCGGGTGACCGAGCCACGGCGGCAGGTCACGTATGTCGTCGAGGTACGCCAGCGGCGCGGCCTCCTCGAGTCGTTCGCGCGGGTGTGCCCCGTAGGTGACCGCCACCGCGTCGGCGCCGGCGTTGCGGGCCATCTCCAGGTCGAACAGCGTGTCGCCGATCACCAGCGCCCGCCCCGGCGTGACGCCCAACTCGTCGAACAGCTGCTCGAGCATCCCCGGGTGCGGTTTCGACGGGGCCTCGTCGGCGCAGCGGGTGGCATGAAAATAGTCGCCGAACCCCGTGTCCACCAGCACCTGGTCGAGTCCACGCCGGCTCTTCCCGGTGGCCACGCCCATCAGGTAGCCCGACCGGTGCAGCCGGGCGAGGGTCTCCGCCGAGCCCGCGAACGGGAGGCTCGGCGTGGGATCGGCGACCAGGTAGTGGTGGCGGTAGCCCTCGATCATCCTGTCGTGGAACGCGGCATCGCACCCCGGGTAGAGCGTCTCGATCGCCCGGTTCATGCTCAGCCCGATGATGTGGCGGATCTGCTCCCTCGAGCGCGGCTCCAGGCCGAGGTCGGCGATGGTGCTCTCGATGCAGGTGACGATACGGGCCGCGGAGTCCATCACCGTCCCGTCCCAGTCGAAGACCAGCAGTTCGTAGTCGCGCGTCATGTCGCCAAGTTCGGCCATGTGAATCGCAGGTCAGACCGCGGCGTCGGCCCCGAGTTCGTCGAGCACCGAGCGCAGCGCAGCGGGCAGCGGCGCCTCGACCTCGAGGCGTTCGCCGCCGGGCCGCTCCAGCACCAGGGCGGCTGCGTGGAGGAACAGGCGGCGCAGCCCGAGTTCGCGCAGGTCGCGGTTGAACTGCGGATCGCCGTACTTCGTGTCGCCGGCGATCGGGTGGCCCACGGCCGCCGCGTGGACGCGGATCTGGTGGGTCCGGCCGCTCGCCGGGCGCGCCTGCAGCAGGCTGGCCGTGGAATAGACCTCGACCGGCGTGAAGGCGGTCCTTGCCGGCTGTCCGTCCGCCGCGACGCGGACCACCCGTTCGCCGCCCCGCAGCCGGTCACGCGCGAGCGCCAGCTCGACGCGGCGCCCGCCCCCGCGCCAGGCGCCCCGGACGAGCAGCAGGTAGCGCTTGTCCACCGCGTGGTCGCGTAGCCGGGCGTGCAGGTCGCGCAGCACGCTGCGCTTCTTCGCGACCATCATGCACCCCGAGGTCTCGCGGTCGAGCCGGTGCACCAGTTCCAGGAAAGGGGCATCCGGCCGCGCGGCGCGCAGCGCCTCGATCGCGCCGAGGGCGATGCCGCTCCCGCCGTGGGCGGCCACGCCACTGGGCTTGTCGAGGACCAGCAGACCGTCGTCCTCGTAGAGGATCGCCGCCTCGAGCCGTCCCGGCAGCGCCGAGCGGGCTGGCGTCTGCGGGGTCGCGGCGAGCGTCACCGGCGGGATGCGCACCGCGTCGCCGGCCCGCAGCCGGTACGCCGCCGAGACCCGGCCGCGGTTCACCCGAACCTCGCCCCGTCGCAGGATCCGGTAGACCCGGCTCCTGGGGACACCCTTGAGGCGCGCGATGAGGTAGTTGTCGATGCGCTGCCCGGCCTGGTCCGGACCGATCTCGACGACCCGCACCTCGGCCCGCGTTCCTGGAGTTCCGGCAACCATCGGGCCATCATAGCAACTCGATCGACGGAATTGCCGTATCGCCTTCCCGGCTGATATATTCGGTTGGCTGAATTGATTCCCGATCGCGGCAAGGTGCCGTGACCGGGCCCGTTTCTCAGGCGGCCGCTCCAGACCGGGCGGCCATCGGACAGCATGGCCAGCGGGCCAGTCCACCGCCGTCACGAAGGCGGCACAGGCCCTCCGCCAGCGCGCCGCAGCGATGCCACAGGCTTGCTGCCCAGGGCGCACGCGGCTGGCCAAGCCCTGGGCCACATCGTCGCTCGGCCCCATTTACAAGAGCGACGACATTGCAGTTTGCAACCCCGGAACAGGCGCCAAGCGGCCGAACCGGGGCCTATGATCGACGCGGTCGCGTCCCGAGGACGCGGCCCAAGCGGGTCCGGCCGTGGCCTCCCGACGTCGAACCGGTCTGCGCAGGTCCCCGCCGCCTGGCGAACTCCCGTCCCGGTGCACACGGGCAGATGGAGATCCCGACCGTGCCGTCAACATGCCGACACGTCTCGACGGCTCCCAACACGTGCGTGTTCGTCACGCGGTGTGTGCCCGGGATGCGACGCCCTTCGCCGCGGGTTGCCAGGCGAGATACCAACCATGAAACGTATGCTGATCAACGCGACCCAGCAGGAGGAACTGCGGGTCGCCCTGGTCGACGGCCAGCGCCTTTTTGACCTCGACATCGAGACGCCGTCGCGCGAGAAGAAGAAGTCCAACATCTACAAGGGGAAGGTGACCCGGGTCGAGCCGAGCCTCGAGGCCGCGTTCATCGACTACGGCGCCGACCGCCACGGGTTCCTGCCGCTCAAGGAGATCGCGCGCAGCTGCTTCCGCGAGGGCGCGACCGAGAAGAACGGCAAGCAGAGCATCAAGGAGCTGCTCGCCGAGGGCCAGGAGCTCGTCGTCCAGGTCGAGAAGGAGGAGCGCGGCAACAAGGGCGCCGCCCTGACCACGTTCATCAGCCTCGCCGGCCGTTACCTCGTGCTGATGCCGAACAACCCGCGTGCCGGAGGGGTCTCGCGCCGCATCGAGGGCGACGATCGCACCGACCTGCGCGAGGCATTGAGTTCGCTCGAGATCCCCGAGTCGATGGGCCTGATCGTGCGCACCGCCGGCGTCGGCCGCAGCGCCGAGGAGTTGCAGTGGGACCTCGACTACCTGCTGCACCTGTGGAACGCGATCGAGCTCGCGGCCGACGCCAAGAAGGCCCCGTTCCTGATCTTCCAGGACAGCAACCTGACCGTGCGCGCGCTGCGCGACTACATGCGCTCGGACATCGGCGAGGTCCTGATCGACGACCCTGCGGTCTACCGCCAGGCGCACGACTTCATGCAGCAGGTGATGCCGCACAACGTGCGCAAGGTGAAGTTCTACGAGGACGAGGTCCCGCTGTTCAGCCGCTACCAGATCGAGAACCAGATCGAGTCCGCGTTCAACCACGAGGTGATCCTACCCTCGGGCGGGACGATCACCATCGACCACACCGAGGCGCTGACCGCGATCGACGTCAACTCGGCCCGTGCGACCAAGGGCAGCGACATCGAGGAGACCGCGCTCAACACCAACCTCGAGGCAGCCGACGAGGTCGCACGCCAGATGCGCATCCGCGACCTCGGTGGCCTGATCGTGATCGATTTCATCGACATGACGCCGGCCCGCAACCAGCGCGAGGTCGAGAACCGCCTCAACGAGGCGCTAAAAATGGACCGGGCCAGGATCCAGACCGGGCGCATCTCGCGTTTCGGGCTGCTGGAGATGTCGCGCCAGCGCCTGCGCCCGTCGCTCGGCGAATCGAGCCAGGTGACCTGCCCGCGCTGCAACGGCCAGGGAACGATCCGCGACGTCGAGTCGCTCTCCCTGTCGATCCTGCGCGTCATCGAGGAGGAGTCGCTCAAGGAGAACACCGGCCGGGTGCAGGCCCAGCTGCCGGTCGACGTGGCCACCTTCCTGCTCAACGAGAAACGCGACCAGATCATCGCCATCGAGGATCGCCAGGAGGTCTCGGTCGTGGTGATCCCGAATCCGAACCTCGAGACGCCCCACTTCCAGATCGAGCGCGTCCGTCGTGCGGACCTGCCGAAGGACCAGGCGCAGGCGAGCTACGAGATGATCGAGGAGGTCGAGTCCGCGACCACCGCCGACACCCAACCCAAGACCCCGTCGGTCCGCGCCGAGGAGCCGATGGTCAAGCACCTCCCGCCCGAGAGGGCCGCACCGCCGAGAGCCGAACCGACACCCCCTCCCGCGCCGCGCCAGCCGGGCCTACTTGCGCGCGTCTGGTCCAGCCTCTTCGGCAGCGACGCGTCCGAGGAGTCGGACGAGGAGAAGAAGTCGCCGAAATCGCGTGACCGCGCTGCGCCGCGTGACGCGGGACGGCGCGACGGCGGCCGGCAGGCCAGGTCGGGAAGCAGGGACGCGCGCTCCGGGGGAGGCCGGAACGGCGGCCGGGGACGGAGCCGTCGCCGCGGCGAAGGACGTCCCCAGGACGAACCGGCCCAGGGCCGCTCCCAGAAGGCAGGCGGCGAACAGAAGGCGGGCAGCGAGGCGGCGAAGCCCGAACAGGCACCCCCCAGGCAGGAGACCGGCAAGGACAAGGCCGCGACCCAGGGTTCCGACGCGGCCCAGGGTTCCGAGGCGGGCCAGGGTTCCGACGCGGGCCAGGGTCGGAGCGGATCGAGCCGGCGTGGACGACGCGGCGGCCGGCGTCGCCGGCGTGGCGAGGGCGCAACGGGCAACACCGCACAGGGCGAACAGGGGACGGCACGCAACGAGAGCGGCCGCGATGCGGAGCAACAGGCGTCCGGCACGCCGCAGGAGGCGCGCCCTGACATTTCCCGGGAACCGGCCGGGCGAGGTCGTCGGGAGGAGAACCCGGCAGCCGCCAAGCCGCCCGCTGCCGCCAATACGTCGGAGAAGCCGCCGGCCGATGGCGCCGAACCGATCCCGGATCGCCCCGCGTCGTCCCGGGACCGCGGTCCCTCGGCCAGCCCCGCCGCTCCGCCTGCCGGAGAATCGGCGACGACGACGCCCGGACAGAGCTCCAGGACCGCTGGTGACGGGACGCCCGTGGCGCAGAAACCAACCGAACCGACGAAGCGCCAGTCACCGCCCGCTGCCGGCGACGGAGCGGCGCCCGCTGCCACCCATCGGACCACTCCACCCGCGTCCGCTCCCGCCGCATCCGGCGGCGCCGGGACCCCGTCCGCCGCGAAACCGACCTCCGCCGGGGCACCGGCCGGGGCCACTCCGGCAAGCGCACCCTCTCGACCGGCGGGATCCGAAGACGCGAAGGTGGATCGCGCCCCCGTGCAGACCGCCACGCCCCCCGCTCCGCGGCCCGGGGCAGACGGGTCGTCGCGCCCGGACCGGGAGACACCGGCCCTGCAGGGCGAGCTGCCGATGGGCACCACGGTCGCCCGCCCACCTGCGACGGAGAAGCCCCCCGCTCCCGGTTCCGCCGCGTCCGGTACGCCGAGCGGGTCCCCGCGACCCACGGAGCCGCCGCGTGAGCCGGTGACGGAACCGGCGCCGGCAGGGCAGGCGCCCCGCACGGAGACGCGCAAGGAGGATCGTACCGAGCCCCAGACGCGCCGCGTGGAGGCCACGACCGGCACCGACACGAGAGAGGACTGACCGGCGCTAGTCGCCCGGCCGGCCCTCGGAGAGCTGCGCCAGTAGCCCGCGGCCGGCCGCCGTGACCAGGTCGAGGACCTCCTCGAAGCCGCGGCCCCCGCCGTAGTAGGGATCCGGGACGTCCCGGCGGCCGCAATCGGGCGCATAGTCGAGCAGCCGGGCGAGCTTGTGACGGTGCTCCCCGGGGCAGCGCGCCTCGAGCATCGCAAGGTTCTCGCCGTCCATCGCGAGGATGCGGTCGAACGCGGCAAAATCGCCGACCTCGACCTGGCGTGCCCGCTGGTCCGACAGGTCGATACCGCGACGCATCGCTGCCTGCTGGGCGCGCGAATCGGGCGGTTCACCGACGTGGTAGGCGTGCGTGCCTGCGGAATCGACGTGGTACTCGTCACCGATCCCCTGCTCGTCGAGCAGCTTGCGGAAGACCCCCTCGGCGGTCGGGGAGCGGCAGATATTGCCCATGCAGACGAAAAGGATACGTGTCATCGCCGCGTCCTGAAGAACCTCGTTCTAGAATGGAATCGTGTATAGCATGAACGCGGCGGATCCTGGTTCATTGCGCCCCCCGGGGGATCGTGCTATAGATTCGCGCCTTCATTTTCGGGCCAGCCCAACGGAGTGAGAGATGCCTGCGACGAAAAAGCGGAAACCGAAGGCCACCGCCGACACGGGGACCACCTGGTTCGAAGGCTTCAAGCCCTACAAGGAGAAGCGGGGCGAGAAGTACATGAACGAGAAGCAACAGGCCCATTTCCTGGAGATCCTGGCTGCCTGGAAGCGCGAACTGATGGAAGAGGTGGACCGGACCGTCCACCACATGCGTGACGACGCGGCGAACTTCCCGGACCCCAACGACCGCGCCACCCAGGAGTCGGAGTTCAGCATGGAACTGCGCACCCGCGACCGTGAGCGCAAGCTGATCCGCAAGATCGACGAGGCCGCCCGCCGCATCGAGACCCACGACTACGGCTACTGCGACTCGTGCGGCGTGGAGATCGGCATCCGCAGGCTCGAGGCCCGGCCGACCGCGACCCTCTGCATCGAGTGCAAGGAGCTCGACGAGATCCGCGAACGCCAGATGCGCTCCTGAAGTACGGGCCCGTCGACCGGCACACACCGTGCCCGAGACCGGATCTCCGCCCGGCACCGACGACACGCCCGCGCCCTGCGGGCGATTCGCCCCCTCCCCCACCGGGCCCCTCCATTTCGGTTCGCTGGTCTCGGCCGTAGCCAGCCTCCTCCAGGCCCGGCGCCGGGGCGGACGCTGGCTGGTGCGGATCGAGGACCTCGATCCGCCACGCGAGGTTCCCGGGGCCGCCGACGCGATCCTCGCCGCGCTCGACCACCATGGCCTGGCATGGGACGGGCCGGTGCTCTACCAGTCGACCCGCGAAGACGCCTACCTGGATGCGCTCGAGCGACTCGCCGCCGCCGGTCTCACCTACCGCTGCACCTGCAGCCGCAAGGTGATCGCCCGCGTCGCCGCGGCCGGCATCGCCGGCCCGATCTATCCCGGCACCTGCCGTCGCAAGCCACCTCCCGCGGGGCGACGGAGCGCCATCAGGCTGCGCGTTCCCGCGGGGATCGTCGCGGTCAGCGACGGGCACTTCGGACGCCTGGAACTCGACGTTGCCGGCGAGATCGGCGATTTCGTCCTGCGCCGCGCCGACGGCCTGTTCGCCTACCAGCTCGCCGTGGTCATCGATGACGCGGACCAGGCCGTCAGCGAGGTGGTCCGCGGCTCCGACCTGCTCGACCTGACCCCGGCCCAGATCTGCCTGCAGCGCCTTCTAGGGTTCGCCGTGCCCGCCTACCTGCACCACCCCGTCGTCACCGGTCCGGACGGAAACAAGCTCAGCAAGCAGACCGGTGCACGCGGCCTCGACGACGGCGACCCGCGCCCGAACCTCGTTGCCGCGCTCGCCTTCCTCGGCCAGGATCCGCCGGAAGCGCTGCGCGCCGCTTCGCTCGACGAACTGTGGCGATGGGCGATCGCCCGCTGGGATCCCCGCCGCATGCCGGGACGGCGCGATGCCCCCGCGCCGCCGCGTTACGAAATGTAACGCCTTCTGGTAGGCTTGCGCCCATGCGCGTGCCCACGGACAAAAGCAGGCAATCGGACCTGGTCATCCTGCTGTTCCTGTTCGCGCTGTTCCTGATGCTGCCGCCCTTCGTCACCTGGTGGGCCACGGCGCGGCTCGCCTGGTATACCCCCTACCTGATCTGGGGCCTGGTGATCCTGCTCGCCGCCTGGCTGCAGATGCGCGGGGCGAAACATGACCTTTGACCTCCCCGGCCTGTTCCTCGTCGGGGTCGGCTACCTGCTCCTGCTGTTCCTGATCGCCTATGCCGCCGAGCGCGGCTGGATCCCGCCCAAGGTCACCCGCCACCCGCTGGTCTACGTTCTCTCGCTGGGCGTCTACGCCACCTCATGGAGCTTCTACGGCAGCGTCGGCTTCGCCAAGGACCAAGGCTACAACTTCCTGACCGTCTATCTCGGCGTCACCCTCGCCTTCCTGCTCACCCCGGTGCTGCTGGTACCGATCCTGCGCCTGAACCGGCGCTACCAGCTCACCTCGCTGGCCGACCTGTTCGCCTTCCGCTACCGCAGCCAGCTCGCCGGGGTGATGGTCACGCTGTTCATGCTCGCCGGCACGCTGCCCTACATCGCCCTGCAGATCCAGGCGGTCACGGAGTCGATCCGCGTCCTGACCCAGCAGGGTGCGCCGTCGACGCTCGCCCTCGGTTTCTGCATCTGCCTGACCCTGTTCGCGATCCTGTTCGGCGCCCGCCACATCTCGCCGCGCGAGAAGCACGAGGGGCTGGTCCTGGCGATCGCCTTCGAATCGCTGATCAAGCTGATCGCCCTGATGTCGGTGGGCGCCTTCGCGCTCTTCGGGGTGCTCGGTGGACCGGACGGCGTCGACCGCTGGCTCGCCGCCCACCCCGAGGCGCTCGACGCTCTCTACCGGCCGGTCACGGAGGGGCCCTGGGCGACCTACCTGCTGCTCGCCTTCTCCGCCGCCTTCCTGCTGCCGCGCCAGTTCCACATGAGCTTCACCGAGAACCTGGTTCCGCGGGCCCTGCCGGTGGCGGCGTGGGGCTTCCCGCTATTCCTGCTGCTGCTGAACCTGCCGATCCCGCTGGTGCTGTGGGCCGGCCAGGCCAGTGGCACGGCGGTCGCGGCCGACTACTACGTGCTCGGCATCACCCTCGAAGGCAGCGGCGCCCTGCTGCCGCTGCTCGCCTACGTGGGCGGCATTTCATCGGCGAGCGCGATGATGATCGTGACCACACTCGCGCTGTCGTCGATGTGCCTGAACCACCTGCTGCTGCCGCTTACCTACCCCGACCCGAAGCTGGACGTCTACCGCTGGCTGCTCTGGGGCCGCCGGCTGCTGATCGGCATGATCATCTTCGCCGGGTTCATCTTCTACCTCGTCCTCGAGCACAACCGCGGCCTGGTCGAACTGGGCCTGATCTCCTTCGTCGCGGTGGCCCAGTTCCTGCCCGGGGTCTTCGGCCTGCTCTACTGGCCGCGGGCGACCCGCCTCGGGTTCCTGGCCGGGCTCGGCGCGGGCGCGGTGATCTGGGCCGGGACCCTGCTGGTGCCGCTGCTGCAGCGCGCCGGCGCGTTCGCGGTCGGACCGGAGGTGCTGCAGTTCGTCGACCCGCCCGGCCAGGACAAGTGGCAGTACGCGACCTTCTGGTCGCTCGCGGTCAACGGCCTCCTGTTCGTGGTGTTCTCGCTGCTGTCGCGGCCCGACGACGAGGAACGGGAGGCGGCCTACGCCTGCGTCCTCGAGAGCATGGCCCCGCCGCGCGGCGTGGTGACCGCGGCGAGCACGGGGCAGTTCCGCCAGCAGCTGGCCCAGGTCATGGGGCCCAAGGCGGCCGAACACGAGGTGCGCCAGGCGCTAGACGACCTGAACATGTCCAGCGACGAGTCGCGGCCCAACCAGCTCCGCCGGTTGCGCGAGCGTATCGAGCGCAACCTGTCGGGCCTGATGGGTCCGCAGATGGCACGCATGATCGTCGACACCCGGCTGCGCCTGAACCCGCGCGAGCAGACCGCGCTCGGTGACAGCATGCGCTTCATCGAGGAGCGCCTGGAGCGCTCGCGCAACCAGCTCCGCGGCCTCGCCGTCGAGCTCGACGCGCTGCGCCGCTACCACCGCCAGGTGCTGCAGGACCTGCCGATCGGCGTCTGCTCGGTGGGCCCCGCGAACGAGGTGGTGATCTGGAACCTGGCCATGGAACTGACCTCGGGCATCACCCGGACCAGCGCCGTCGGCACGCCGCTGGCCGAACTGCCCGAACCTTGGGCCACGCTGCTGGTCGAGTTCAGCGCCACCGAGGACCTGCACGTGCACAAGCGCCAGCTGGTCATCGACGGACGCCTGCGCAGTTTTAACCTGCACCGCGCAGCGCTGGCCGCCTCCATCGACGAGCGGAGCATCGGCAGCGACCTCGGCACCGGCGGCATGGTCATCCTGCTCGAGGACCTGACCGACATCAGCACCCTGGAGGCCGAGCTGGCGCACAGCGAGCGGCTCGCCTCGATCGGTCGCCTCGCCGCGGGGGTCGCCCACGAGATCGGCAACCCGGTCACCGGCATCGCCTGTCTGGCCCAGAACCTCCGCGAGGAGAGCGATCCCGAGCTGCTCCGCGAGAGCGTCAACGCGATCCTCGAGCAGACCCGGCGCATCACCGAGATCGTCCAGTCGCTCGTGAGCTTCAGCCACAGCGGCCAGCTCGCGCGCGGGAAACGGCTCCCGATGCCGCTGCGCGAGAGCGTCGAGGAGGCGATCCGCCTGGTCAGGCTGAGCCACAGCGGCCGCCAGGTGGAGTGTGTCAACAGTTGTGCCCCGGAGATCGAGTTGCTCGGCGACCGGCAGCGGCTTGTGCAGGTCTTCGTCAACCTGCTGACCAACGCGTGCCACGCGTCCAGACCCGGCGACACCGTCGAGGTACGCGCCGAGGAACGCGGCAAACGGGTCATCATCGAGATCCGCGACCAGGGCTGCGGCATGCCCCGTGATGTGCGCGAACGGATCTTCGAGCCCTTCTTCACCACCCGCGAACCGGGTGAGGGCACCGGTCTCGGTCTCGCCCTGGTCTACAGCATCGTGCAGGACCACGAAGGCACGATCTCGGTCGACAGTGTCGAGGAGCGGGGCACCCGCATGCTGATCGACCTCCCCGGCCTGGGCGACGCCACGCCCCCGGAGGCCGCCACCGACAGCGAGGAGACAGGCACTTGAACCGCATCCTGGTCATCGAGGACGAACACGTGATCCGCAACGCGCTCTGCCGCCTGCTCGAGCGCAACGGCTACCACGCGGGCGAGGCCGGGAGCATCGACGAGGCCGCGCCGCTGCTGGCCCATCAGGAGTTCGACCTGGTGATCGCCGACCTGCGCCTGCCGGGCGCCCCGGGCACCGACGTGATTCCGCTGGCCGACGGCATCCCGGTGCTGGTGATGACCAGCTACGCCAGCGTCCGCTCGGCGGTCGATTCCATGAAGCTCGGCGCCTGCGACTACATCGCCAAGCCGTTCGATCACGATGAGATGCTGCTGCTGGTCGAGCGGACGCTGGCACGCAGCCGCCTCGAGCGGCAGAAGAACGCGCTGAAGTCCGACATGGAGCGCAGCTACCCGGTCACCGGGATGGTCGGCAACTGCCCTGCCATGCGCGAGGCGTTCGAACGGATCCGCCGGGTCGCCCCGACCGACACCACGGTGCTGATCCTCGGCGAATCGGGCACGGGCAAGGAACTCGCGGCCCGGGCCGTGCACGAGAACAGCGTGCGCAGCGACGCGCCGATCATCACCGTGAACTGCGCCGCGATCCCCGAGGGGCTGATCGAATCCGAGCTCTTCGGTCACGAGAAGGGCGCCTTTACCGGGGCCGTCGAGGCGCGTCAGGGGCTGATCGAGAAAGCCGACGGAGGAACGCTGTTCCTCGACGAGATCGGCGAGCTCTCCCTGCCGACCCAGGCGCGCCTCCTCCGGGTCCTGCAGCAGGGCGAGATCCGGCGCGTGGGCGCGGATCACGACCGCAACGTCGACATCAGGCTCGTGGCCGCGACCCATCGCGACCTCCGCCAGCTGGTCGAGGCGCAGCAGTTCCGCGAGGACCTCTACTTCCGGCTGCGCGTCATGGAGATCCTTCTCCCGCCCCTGAGGGAACGGGGCGAGGACGTCGACGCCCTCGCCGACTTCCTGCTGGCGAAGACCTGCGGCCGGCTCAACCGCCCGACGCTCGAGTTCGCCGACGACGCGCGCGCGGCGATCCGGAGCTATGCCTGGCCCGGGAACATCCGCGAGATGGAGAACGCCATCGAGCGCGCAGTGATCCTCAGCGACGGCGCGACCCTGCACGCCACGGACCTCGCCCTCGGCCCGGCACCGTCGCGTGCCGCGCCCGTGCCGATGCCAGCGGCGGAGCCGGGCAACGACCAGTCGCTCGAGGCCTACTTCCGCAGCTTCGTGCTCGAGAACCAGGACGAGATGACCGAAACCGAACTGGCAAAACGGCTCGGTATCAGCCGCAAGGCGCTCTGGGAGCGCCGGCAACGGTTCGACCTCCCCCGGCCCAAGCGGTGACCGCTTCCCATCGCGAACCATATTCCTTAGTATATATTTATGAGCCCATAACGAATTATTTGGCTCATCGTCGGCGGCTTCCCCCGCCTGACGGCGGCTAACTGCATGTTATGGTTACTGTCCGCCCGCACCGACCCAGTGTTGCGAAGAGAATCAGAACCGGTCCCGCCCACGGCACGGACCGCACGTACGAACCCATGGGAGATTGACTGATGAGTGAGACCAAGGTCTACGACGTTCCCGCCGATTTCGCCGCCAACGCCCTGATCAACGAGAAGCAGTATGAGGAGATGTACCGGCGGTCGATCGACGACCCCGACGGTTTCTGGGCCGAGCAGGCCGAGAAGTTCCTGACCTGGCGCAAACCGTGGGACAAGGTCCAGGACTACGACTACCACAAGGCGTACATCCGCTGGTTCGAAGGCGGCAAGCTCAACGTCAGCGAGAACTGCCTCGACCGGCATCTCGAGGAGCGCGGCGACCAGGTGGCGATCATCTGGGAGGGCGACGACCCGAACGTCGACAAGAAGATCACCTACCGTGAACTGCACGCCGACGTCTGCAAGTTCGCCAACGCGCTCAAGTCGCGCGGCGTCAAGAAGGGCGACCGGGTCTCGATCTACATGCCCATGGTGCCCGAGGTCGCGGTCGCGATGCTCGCCTGCGCCCGCATCGGCGCGATCCACTCCATCGTCTTCGGCGGCTTCTCGGCCGATGCCCTCAAGGACCGGATCCTCGACTCCGACTGCCAGGTGGTGATCACCACCGACGAGAGCCGCCGCGGGGGCCGCTCGGTGCCGCTGAAGGTCAACGCCGACAAGGCGCTGCAGAGCTGCCCGAACGTGCACACAGTGTTCGTCGCCCGCGTCACCGGCAACGACGTGCCGATGAAGGACGGGCGCGACGTCTGGTACGACGAGGCCATGGCGGCCGCCGATGCCGACTGCCCGGCCGAGGAGATGGACGCCGAGGACCCGCTGTTCATCCTCTACACCTCCGGGTCGACCGGCAAGCCGAAGGGCGTGCTGCACACCACCGGCGGCTACAACCTCTACGCGGCGATCACCCACAAGTACGTCTTCGACTACCAGGACGGCGACATCTACTGGTGCACCGCCGACGTGGGCTGGGTCACCGGCCACAGCTACATCATCTACGGCCCGCTGACCAACGGCGCCACCACGCTGATGTTCGAGGGGGTGCCGACCTACCCCGACGCCGGCCGTTTCTGGCAGGTGGTCGACAAGCACCAGGTCAACATCTTCTACACCGCGCCGACCGCGATCCGCGCGCTGATGGGCCAGGGCGACGATTTCGTCACCAACGCCTCGCGCAAGAGCCTGCGCCTCCTCGGCAGCGTCGGCGAGCCGATCAACCCCGAGGCGTGGGAGTGGTACCACAAGGTCGTCGGCGACGGGCGCTGCCCGATCGTAGATACCTGGTGGCAGACCGAGACCGGCGGCATCCTGATCACGCCGCTGCCCGGCGCCACCAAGCTCAAGCCGGGCTCGGCGACCAAGCCGTTCTTCGGCATCGAGCCGGCGCTGGTCGACGACCAGGGCAACGAGCTCGAGGGCGCGACCTCCGGCAACCTCGTGATCAAGCGGCCCTGGCCCGGCCAGATGCGCACCGTCTACGGCGACCAGCAGCGCTTCTACGACACCTACTTCGCGATGTACAAGGGCTACTACTTCAGCGGCGACGGCTGCCGTCGCGACGAGGACGGCTACTACTGGATCACCGGACGGGTGGACGACGTCATCAACGTCTCCGGTCACCGCATGGGCACCGCCGAGGTCGAGAGCGCCCTGGTGCTGCACGATGCCGTCGCCGAGGCGGCGGTGGTCGGTTACCCGCACGAGATCAAGGGGCAGGGCATCTACGCCTACGTCACCCTGATGGCCGGCGTCGAGCCCACCGACGAGTTGCGCAAGGACCTCGTCAAGCACGTGCGCAACGAGATCGGCCCGATCGCCTCGCCGGATGTCATCCAGTGGGCCCCGGGGCTGCCGAAGACCCGCTCGGGCAAGATCATGCGCCGCATCCTGCGCAAGATCGCCGAGAACGAGCTCGACAACCTCGGCGACACCTCCACGCTGGCCGACCCCTCGGTCGTCGACGACCTGGTCGAGAACCGAGCCAACAAGTAATCACGGCCATCAAGCCCGCCCGCCGGACCCGGCGGGCGGGCTTTTTTTGTCTCTTCGGACACCCCCGGGGAGGGCCCTGCCGCGATGGACGAATCCGGTCGCGGAGCCCGGCAACGCCCGGCGCCCCCGCCCTCACGGGCCTGCCGATCTTCCTATACTGGGACGCGGGGAGGGTTGAATCACGCGCCGACGTCGCCATCTACGTCGGAAGCTGCCCTATTTCGATTCCCCCTGCAGCCACCACCCCGACCCGAGGAGAGGAATGAACGAGAACGACGCCATCGAGTCCGAGGTCCTGCAGAGGGACGACGGTGACGCACCTCACACCGGCGAGATCGCCATCGCCAACGACATCCTGCCGAGCGCGCTCCACCTGCTGCCGCTGACCGAGCGCCCGTTCTTCCCCGCGCAGGCCCTGCCCCTGTTGATGAACGAGGAGCCCTGGCTCGAGACGGTCGAACAGGTGGGCGAGGCGCCGCAGCACGCCGTCGGTCTGGTGATGACCCGGGCCGAGGACGCGGAGAAGTCCCAGCCGAATGACTTCCACCCCGTGGGTACGGTGGTGCGCATGCACCAGCCGATGCGCCACAGCGGCAAGATCCAGTTCATCGCCGACGGGGTCCGCCGCTTCCGCATCGTCCGCTGGCTGCAACCCGAGCCTCCCTACCTGGCCCAGGTCGAATACCTCGACGAGATCGTCGCGGGCAACGACGCCGAGCTGCGCGCCTACGCCATGGCCCTGATCAGCGCGATCAAGGAGCTGTTGCCGCTCAACCCGCTCTACAGCGAAGAGCTCAAGAACTTCGTCAACCGGTTCAGCCCCAACGAGCCCTCGGCGCTTTCCGACTTCGCCGCGACACTGACCAGCGCCGACAAGGAGGAGCTGCAGTCGGTCCTCGAGACCCTCGACGTTCGGCGACGCATGGAGAAGGTGCTGGTCCTGATCCGCAAGGAGATCGAGGTCGCCCGGCTGCAGGCCAAGATCAGCCGTACGGTCGAGGAGAAGATGACCGAGCAGCAGCGCCAGTTCTTCCTGCGCGAGCAGCTCAAGGTGATCCAGAAGGAGCTCGGCATCGCCAAGGACGACCGGACCGCGGACATCGACCGCTTCAACGAGCGCCTCGAAGGATTGAGCCTCCCGGAGAAGCCGAAGGAACGGATCGAGGAGGAACTCGAGAAACTGTCGGTCCTCGAGTCGGGCTCACCCGAGTACGCGGTGACACGCAACTACCTCGACATTCTCACCTCGCTGCCCTGGGGCGTCTACTCGGACGACAAGCTCGACCTCGAGGAGGCCCGCGAGATCCTCGACCGCGATCACGACAGCCTCGAGGACGTCAAGGATCGCATCATCGAGTTCCTCGCCGTCGGCGCGATGAAGAAGACCATCAGCGGCTCGATCCTGCTGCTGGTCGGCCCGCCGGGTGTCGGCAAGACCTCGATCGGGCACTCGATCGCCGACGCGCTGGGCCGCAAGTTCTACCGCTTCAGCCTCGGGGGCATGCGCGACGAGGCGGAGATCAAGGGCCACCGCCGCACCTACATCGGCGCGATGCCGGGCAAGTTCATCCAGGCGATCAAGGACGTCGGTGTCGCCAACCCGTTGATCATGCTCGACGAGATCGACAAGGTCGGCGCGTCCTACCAGGGCGATCCGGCATCGGCGCTGCTCGAAGTGCTCGATCCCGAGCAGAACAGCGAGTTCCTCGACCACTACCTCGACGTCCGCTTCGACCTCTCAAAGGTCCTGTTCGTCTGCACCGCGAACCAGCTCGACACCATCCCCGGTCCGCTGCTCGATCGCATGGAGACGATCCGCCTCGGCGGCTACATCACCGCGGAGAAGCTGGCCATCGCGCGCAACCATCTCTGGCCGAAGCAGCTCGAGCGGATGGGCGTGAAGCGCAGCAAGCTGAAGATCACCGATGCGGCGATCCGCAAGGTGATCGACGGCTACGCACGCGAAGCCGGCGTGCGCAACCTGGAGAAGCGGCTCGGAGCGATCATCCGCAAGGCCGTGGTGCGCATGGTCGGCGGCGAGAAAAAGACCATCCGCATCGGCCAGCAGTCGGTCGAGGAGTACCTGGGCCGCCCGCCGTTCCGCCCCGAGCGCCCGATGGGCGGGGTCGGCATCGTCACCGGCCTCGCTTGGACACCGTTCGGCGGCGCCACGCTCAACGTCGAGGCGAACCGGGTCCATTCGCGACACCGCGGGTTCAAGCTCACCGGCAAGCTCGGCGAGGTCATGCGCGAGTCGGCCGACATCGCCCACAGCTACGTCGCCGCGCACCTGGAGGCGCTGGGCGCGCCGGCCGACTACCTCGACGAGGCCTTCATCCATCTGCACGTCCCCGAGGGAGCGACGCCGAAGGACGGCCCGAGCGCGGGCGTCACCATGGCCACCGCCCTGGTCTCGCTGGCGCGCCGGCGCCGGCCGCGCCCTGTCGCGATGACCGGCGAGCTGACCCTGACCGGGCGAGTGCTCGCCGTCGGCGGCATCCGCGAGAAGGTGATCGCCGCGCGGCGCAGCAGGATCAGGGAGCTGATCCTGCCCGAGGCGAACCGCGGCGACTACGAGGAGCTGCCCGACCACATCCGGGAGGGGCTCGTGGTCAACTTCGCCTCGCGCTACGACGAGGTGGCCGAGGTGGCCTTCGACTGAAACCGGCCCGGGGCTCGCCCCGGGTTTCCCTTGCAGTGGATTTGTCGCGTGCCTGGCGAGCCGTTCCGGGACGACCAGAGGGCTACCAGCCCGAGACGTGCCGCTCGACCAGCCCGGCGAGCGCCTCGACGTGGTCGGGCCGCGTGTTGAGTGCCGGGATGTAGTGGTAGGTCCGTCCGCCAGCGGTCAGGAACACCCGCTTGTTCTCGACGGCGATCTCCTCCAGCGTCTCGAGGCAGTCGGCCGAGAACCCCGGGCAGATCACCTGCACGTGCCCGACGCCCTCCCGGCCCCACGCCTCGAGCGTCTCGTCGACGTAGGGCTGCAGCCACGGTTCGCGGCCGAACCGCGACTGGAACGCCAGCTGCCACGCCTCCTCTTCCAGCCCGAGTTCCGCGGCGAGCGCCGCGGCCGTGGCCCTGCACTGCTCGGCGTAGGCATCGCCCTCGTCGGCAAAGCGCTGGGGAATGCCGTGCAGCGAGACCAGCAACCGGTCGGGACGGCCGTGCTCGGCCCACGCCTCGCGCACGGTCGCGGCGAGCGCGGCGATGTAGGCCGGCTCCACGTGGTAGTCACGGACGAAACGCAGTTCCGGGCACCAGCGGACCGACTTGAGCGCATCGGCGACGGCGTCGAGGGTGCTCGCGGTGGTCGACGACGAGTACTGCGGATAGAGCGGGAACACCAGCACCCGTTCGCAGCCCGCCTCGTGCAGCCGGCGCAGCGCCCCGGCGATGTCCGGTTCGCCGTAGCGCATCGCCAACTCGAGAACGGTACGGCCCGGCATCCGTCTTTCGAGCGCCTCGCGCAGCGCCGTGGCCTGGTGGCAGCTGGTCGCGAGCAGCGGCGAGCCCTCCTCGCTCCAGACCGAGGCGTAGGCGCGGGCCACGCGACCGGGACGGATGCGGAGGATGACGCCGTGCAGGATCAGCCACCAGAGCGGCCGGGGAAGGTCGACGACCCGCGGGTCCCAGAGGAATTCGGCGAGGAAGCGCCGCACGGCGGACGGCGTGGGTTGGGTCGGCGAGCCGAGGTTCGCGACCAGGATGCCGATCCTGTCCGAAGATGAGGCGCCCGCGGAACTCATCTACGGAGACGGGCCGTCATGCGGCGCGCGGCACGATCCCGGATCGGCCAGGGAAGCAAGGCAGGGTAGCCGGGACACCGCGGCGGCGGATCGCGCCTAGTCGAGCTCAGCGAAGATGGCGTCGCGGATGTCGTTGACGCTGCCCGTGCCCTCGATACGCACGTACTTCGGCGCGTCCTCGTCGCCGCTCTTCGACCACTCGGTGTAGTAGTCGACCAGCGGCTTCGTCTGGTCATGGTAGATCGCCAGGCGCTTGCGCACCGTCTCCTCGTGGTCGTCCTCGCGCTGCACCAGCGGCTCGCCCGTGACGTCGTCGACCCCCTCCTTCTTGGGCGGATTGAACTCCACGTGGTAGGTCCGTCCGGAGGCGAGATGGACCCGCCGGCCACTCATGCGGCGTACGATCTCCTCGTCCTCGACGTCGATCTCGACCACGGCGTCGATGGTGACGCCCTGCTCGCGCAGCGCCTCGGCCTGGGCAAGGGTGCGCGGGAAACCGTCCAGCAGGAATCCCTCCGCGCAGTCGTCCTGGGCGATGCGCTCACGGATCAGGCCCATGATGATGTCGTCGGAGACGAGGCCGCCGGCGTCCATCACCTCCTTGGCCTGCTTGCCGAGCGGGGTCCCCTCCTTGACCGCCGCGCGGAGCATATCGCCTGTGGAGATCTGCGGGATGCCATACTTGTTCTTGATGTAGTTGGCCTGCGTTCCCTTGCCAGCCCCGGGCGGTCCCAGCAGAATGATTTTCATGATAATTATCTCCACTTCCCTGAACGGCGGGCAGCCATCATGCCACAGACCGGCGTGCTGAGGTCAAGCTGGGAAAAGCCCCACCACGAGGCGCTTTTGTCGTCCCGCGGCGCGCCGTCCCGCCGCCCCTCGCGGCGTCTCCCCGGGCTGCTCTGGATCCTGCTTCTTCTCGGGTCTTCGCTGCCTGTCGCGGCGACCGCCGACTGCGCCGCGCCACCGGACCGGGGCATCTTCTGGGTCGGCTGTGATCGCCAGGGCGCCGACCTGCGTGGCGCCGACCTGCGCGAGGCCACGCTGACCCGTGTCGACCTGCGTGACGCCGACCTGCGCGAGGCCGACCTGAGCGGGGCGGACCTCGGCTTCGCCCGGCTCGACGGCGCCCGCCTGGAAGGTGCGATCCTGTACGAGACGCGGTTCGTCTCGGCCCGACTGCCCGGAGCAAACGCGACAGGCGCGCTGCTCGACGGCGCCCGCTTCGATCGGGCGCGACTCTCCGGGACCGTTTTCAGGGAGGCCAGCCTGCGCGCCGCGTCGTTCTACGAGGTCGTCGCGAACGGGGCCGACTTCACGGGCGCCGACCTCGAGGGCGCCAATCTCGAGGACGCCGAGCTACGTGATGCGCTGTTCGAAGGGGCCTCGCTGGCCGGCGCCGACCTCGCCCGCGTGAACCTCGACGGGGCCGACCTGCGCGGCGCGAACCTCGTCGAGGCGCAGCTCGTGGAGGCCGATCTCAGTTTCGCCGATTTCACCGGCAGCGACCTGACCCGCGCCATGCTCAGCCAGGCACGCCTCCGCGCCACCCGCTTCGACGGGGCCAGCCTGAGCAACGCCATCTGGAACGACCGTCGCCGCTGCCGCGCCGGCTCGGTCGGGACGTGCGAGTAACGAACCCGCGCGCGTGGACCGCTGTCTGACCCGGGGATGACCATCCGCATCCTCGAGAGCCTGGCGTCGGTGCCGGCAGCCGAGTGGGACCGTCTCGGCGGTACGCGCGATCCGTTCGTGAGCCACGCGTTCCTCGCCGCACTGGAAGAGCACGGCTGCCTGGAACCCTACGGCTGGATCCCGCGCCACGTCGTCCTGGAAGACGCGCAGGGCGGGCTCCTCGGCGCGGTGCCGTTCTACCTCAAGGACAACTCTTACGGGGAGTTCGTCTTCGACTGGGACTGGGCTGACGCCTACCGGCACGCCGGCCTCGCCTACTACCCGAAAGGGGTCGTCGGCGTGCCCTACACGCCCGCCACCGGGCCCCGCCTGCTGCTCGCCGACCCGGGTGACGACGACGCGGCGGCGCGGCTGATCGATGCGGTGCACCGGATGGCCGGCGAGCTGCAGCTCTCGTCGGTGCACTGGAACTTCCTCGAGACGGCCGACAGCGACCGGCTCGAGGTCCACGGCCTGCTCGCCCGCCGTGGCTGGCAGTACCACTGGCAGCACCGTGGCGAGCGCGACTTCGACGAACTGCTGATGGCCTTCACCCGGGACAAACGCAAGAAGATCCGCCAGGAGCGCCGGCGGGCCGCCGCCTCCGGTCTCCGCTTCGAGACCGTGCCCGGCGACCGGGTCGACGCCGGGACATGGGACGCTTTCCACACGCTCTACCTGCAGCTGTTCGAGCGCAAGTGGGGCGTCCCGACCCTCTCGCGCGGCTTCTTCGCCGAGCTCGGCCGGCGCCTCGGCCCGCGGGTGATCCTCGAGCTGGCCCGCGCGCGGCACGGCGAGGTGATCGCCGCCGCCCTCTTCCTGCGTGGCGAGCACACCCTGTTCGGCCGGCACTGGGGCTGCCGGCACCACGTGGACGGCCTGCATTTCGAACTCTGCTACTACCGGGGACTCGAGTACTGCCTGGCGCACGGCCTGGCCCGGTTCGAGCCCGGGGCCCAGGGGGAGTACAAGATCGCCCGGGGGTTCCTGCCCACGCTGACCCGCTCCGCGCACTGGATCGCCGACCCGCGTTTCCGCGCCGCCCTTGGCGACCACCTCGCGCGGGAGACGCGCCAGGTGCAGCGGAGCGTCGCCGCGCTCCGTGCGCACTCCCCCTACCGTACGCCCGGCTAGGCCCGTCCTCCCTACCCATCCCGCGAGCCCCTCGCGTATGCTGGGCCGGTGACGGGCACGGACCGCGCACCGCGCGCTGCGGGAAACTGGATGTACCTCAAGCACTTCGGGCTCGAACACAAGCCGTTCACGATCGCTCCGGACCCGCGTTTCCTGTTCCTGAGCGAGCGTTACCGGGAGGCGTTTGCCCACCTCCTCTACGGCCTGGGCGAAGGCGGCGGCTTCGTGCTGCTCACCGGCGAGGTCGGCACTGGCAAGACCACCCTGTGCCGCGCGCTGCTGGACCAACTTCCCGACGACGTGGACGCCGCGCTGCTGATCAACCCCCGGCTCGAGGCGGCGGAACTGCTCGCCGCCGTCTGCGACGAGCTCGGCCTCGAGCACCCGCCCGGGACGGCGAGCAAGCCCCTCCTCGACAGGCTCAACCGCCATCTCCTCGAGGCCCACGCGGCGGGACGGCGGACGGTGCTGATCATCGACGAGGCCCAGCTGCTAGGGGTCGACGCCCTCGAATCGGTGCGCCTGCTGACCAACCTGGAGACCCCGAGCGAGAAGCTGCTGCGCCTGATTCTCGTCGGCCAGCCGGAGCTGCGCGGCCAGCTGGCCCGCCCGGAACTGCGCCAGCTCGCCCAGCGGATCACCGCCCGCTACCACCTGGAGCCGCTGGACCGGCGGGAGGTCGAGGCCTACATCGACCATCGCCTGCGGCTGGCGGGCGACGCCGGCGGCCTGTTCACCCGCGCCGCGAAGGCGCGCATCCACCGGGCCACCGGGGGAATCCCGAGGCTCGTCAACAGCGTCTGCGACCGCGCGCTGCTCGGCGCCTACGCGACGGACGCGCGCCGCGTGGACGGACGGCTCGCGGCCCGTGCGGCAGCCGAGGTCACCGGCGGCGGAGCCTCCGCACCACTCCGCCTGGCCTGGTCGGCCGTTCCCCTGGTGGCCGGCGTCGGCCTGGCGGGCTGGATTTTTGCTCACCAGCCGGTTGCAACCGCTCCCCTTCAGCTCCCCGCGATGACGGTGATACCGGGCGTGGAGGCGCGTGCCGCACCTTCCGTGGAGCCTGCCCGGGAGGCCGCCGTCACCGAAGTTCGTGAGACCGGGGCCCGGCCGGTCGACGACCCGCTGCGCGGGGCACTCTTCGACGAGCGCACCAGCGCGCTCGAACGGCTCGCGAGTCTCTGGAGCACGAACGGTGTCGACGCCGTCAGCCCCGATTGCCGGGTCGTCCCGCAACAAGGCCTCGGCTGCTTCGACGGGCAGGGGGCGTGGGCCGCGCTCCGCGCGCTCGATCGCCCGGCCGTCCTCGCCCTGGAAACCGCAGAGGGTGACGCCCGTGCTCGCTACGCCGTCGTGGCGTCCGCGGACGCGATGACCGCCGAGCTGCTCGCCCCGGATGGCTCGCGCCACCGGGTGCCGCGCGAGTCGCTGCAGGACGCCTGGTTCGGCCGCTTCACGCTGCTATGGGAATCCCCCGGCGTCGCGCTGCTACGGCCCGGCGACCGCGGGCCGGCGGCGGCCTGGCTGCGCGCACGGCTCGGCGAGCCGGACGCCGGGACCGGCGTGCCGGCGCGTTTCGATCCCGCGCTCGAGGCGCGGGTGCTCGCGTTCCAGTAGGCGAACGGTCTCGTGCCGGACGGGCTGGTCGGTCCGCGCACCATGGTCCAGCTCGATCTGCTCTCCGGCCCCGGGCCCAGGCTGTCGAAAGCGGACGACTGAGCCGATGTCCTACATCCTCGACGCCCTCCGGCGGGCCGACGACGAACGCCGCCGACACCCCCTCCGCACCCCGGCGTTCGTCCCGGGCGACGATCTCGCCCCGCGCGCCGGACCGCCGCGACGCAAATTGCCGTACCTGCTCCTGGCGGTCGCCGCACTGCTGGGTGCGGTCACCTGGTGGCTTATCGCGACCCCGGCGCCGGACCGCGAGACGCGCCCCGCGACCGCGCTCCCTACGCCACCCGCCGCGGTGATCCTGGACGCGCCGTCCGCCGTCGCGAACCTGCCCCCGACGGGCGATCGCGCGTCATCGGACCGGTTGCCGGACGCGCCACGGGAGGCCGCGGGTCGCGCGATCGCCGCCGTCGGGCTCGACGGGGGGCCCGCGGCTCCGGCCGAGGAGACGTCCGGGGCGCAACCGCCTCACGACCCGGCGCACGCCGAAGGGGAACCTACCGACCCGGCCGTGCCCTGGCACGCGCTGTCGCCGGAGCAGCGCGAAGGCCTGACCCGTCCACGGCTCGACGTCCACGTCTACGCCGACGTTCCGGAAAAGCGGTTCGTGATGATCGGCATGCGCAGGTTCCGGGAAGGGGACCGGCTCGGGGACGGCGCGCTGCTCGAACGGATCGACGCCGAGGGGATCGTCCTGGTCCACGGCGACCTCCGTTACGCGGTGCCCCGGCGCTGACCGCGCGAAAGGTATACTGCGCGCCCCCGAAGGATCACGAGATGCGCCTCGCCCACTGCACCTGGTCCGACGTCGCCGGTTACCTCGCGCACCGGCAGACGCTGGTGATCCCGATCGGCTCCACCGAGCAGCACGGCCCGGTGGGCCTGATCGGCACCGACGCCTTGTGCGCCGAGGCGGTGGCCGTCGAACTCGGCCATTCGACCGGGACCCTGGTCGCGCCCACGTTCGCCTACGGCATGGCGCAACACCACCTCGGCTTCCCGGGCAGCGCGAGCCTCCGGCCGTCGACGCTGATCCGCGTGGTCGTCGACGGCCTCGAGGGCTGGCAGCGGCAGGGGTTCCGGCGGTTCTTCTTCGTCAACGGCCACGGCGGCAACGACGCCCCGCTCAGGGCCGCGTTCGCCGAACTGCACGCCCTGCTGGCCCGGGCCGGACGAGCCGGAGTCGCCGAGGTGCGGTGCGACCTGCACAACTGGTGGCAGCTCCCCGGGGTCACCGCGCTGGCCGCCGAACTCTACGGCCAGGCCGAGGGATTCCACGCCACACCGAGCGAGGTCGCGCTGACCCAGCACCTGCTGCCGGAGACGGCACGCACCCAAGCACTTCCGCCCCCCGCGCCGTCCCGCGGCGAAGTGCACGGCGCGGAGGATTTCCGGACCCGCTACCCCGACGGTCGCATGGGCAGCGCGTCTGACCTGGCGCGCCCCGCGCACGGGGCGCGGTTCCTCGCCGCGGCGGTGGCCGATCTCGTACCGGTCCTGAAAGCGTTTTCCGGGGGCCCGTCGCGGCCCGGGGAGGCGTGATTCACCCGCACGAACATCATCATGGACGTGACAGCGATGCTGAGCCACGGAACCCGGAGGATCCGGGCGGCTCCGGATGGCGCCGCTGGCTGGGCCGGCTGCTGCGCATCCTCCTGGTCGCGGTCTGTATCGCCTACGCGGTCTGGAACGTCGACCCGACCGCCCTCGCCCGGACGCTGGGCGGCATCGATCCGCTGCGGGTGACGCTGGTCACGCTGTTCACCGGCCTCGGGTACATCGCCCTGGCGTTTCGCCTGCGCCACCTGAGTCACCACCGCCTGCCGCTGGGCACCGGCCTCGCCGCCTCGCTGGTCGCGCTCGGCGTCAACAACCTGCTCCCGGCCAAGCTCGGCGAGGTCGCCAAGGCACTCTACCTCCGCGAGCGGGGCGCGATGCCGTTCAGCGAGTCGGTGGTGATCGTCGGCTGGGAGCGCTTCTTCGACCTCAACGTTCTGGTGCTGATGGCGCTCGCGGGGGCCTCCTCCTACCTCGACCCCTCGCTGCTCGCACCCGCCGTGGTGGCCCTCCTCGTCGCCTGGGGCATGGCCTGGGGCGTGATCCGCTTCGCCACGCCGGTCCGCTCCGCGATCGCCCGGCTCCCCTCGTCGCGCCTGCGCGCATTCCTGCACGACGTCCACGCCCACCTCGACACCCGCATGGTGCGCGGCACGCTGCTGGGCACCGCCGTGCTGAGCGTCGTGGTCTGGCTGCTCTACGCGGGCGGATTCTGGCTCGTGCTGGCGTGGATCTTCGAACTCCGGCTGACCACCGCCGAGATTCTCGTGGTTTTCGTCGTCGCCGCGTCGGGCATGGCGCTGCCGTCGTCGCCGGGCGCCCTCGGGGTCTACGAGGCGGCGATCGTGCTGGCGCTCGGCTGGTTCGGCGTGGCCCGCGAACAGGCCCTGGCCGCCGCCCTGGTGATGCACGCGATCCAGTACCTGCCGACCACCCTGCTCGCGCTCGGTGTCCTGGCCCGGTCGCGCATCCGGCTCGACCGGTTGCGGCCCCGCTCGGCCGGCGCGTGGCCGGCAAAGTGAGTCACGCGTCACACTTCCACGCCTAAGTACCCGCAAACCGTTGACCCGAATCAAAAAAATGTATATTATCCGCGCATAATCAAAAACTTACGAGAACATCGACGTGCCGCCAACACGAACCAGCCGCCTTTTCATCGTCCCGGCGCTGCTGCTCCTCGGCGCATGTGCCATGCCTCCCGAGCGGGAGGCGAGCACGCCCGGATCGAGGGCTGCCGACGAGGTCGCGACGGAGCGGGGAGAGTCCGGTCCCGCCTTCCACGACGCCGACGCGCCGATCGCCGAGATCCCGCCGAAGCACCTCGATACCACGAGCGAGGACGACGAGACCGCCCCGTCCGCTGGACGCACCTTGGCCCGGGAGGCTGCCGCGGCGCCGCCTGACCTGATCGACCGGATCGTTTCGCGATTCGCCCTGCCCGACCACGACCACCCGGAGGCCGTGAAGCAGCGCAGCTGGTTCGTCCGCCATCCCGAATACCTCGACCGCGTGGTCGAGCGCGCGCGCCCCTATCTCCACCTGATCGTCGAGGCGATCGATAGCCGCGACATGCCGGGCGAGATCGCGCTGCTGCCGGTGGTCGAGAGCGCTTTCCAGCCGTTCGCCTATTCCCATGGCCGCGCGGCCGGCCTGTGGCAGTTCATCCCGTCGACCGGCCGCCTCTACGGCCTGAAACAGAACTGGTGGTACGACGGCCGGCGCGACGTCGCGGAAGCGACGCGCGCCGCGCTCGACTACCTGGAGAAACTGAACCGGGACTTCGCCGGCGACTGGCTGCTCTCCCTGGCCGCCTACAACGCGGGTGAGGGAACGGTCATGCGGGCGATCGAGCGCAACCGCAAAGCCGGCAAGCCGACCGACTTCTGGTCGCTCGGGCTGCCGCGCGAGACCACCGCCTACGTCCCGAAACTGCTGGCCGTCAGCGCCGTTTTCGCCGCGCCGGACGCCTTCGGGCTGGAACTGCCACGCGTGGCCGACGAGCCGCTGCTGGAAACCGTCGAGACCGGGGGGCAGATCGATCTCGCCCGCGCCGCCGACCTGGCCGGGATCAGCGTCGACGAGCTCTACCTGCTCAACCCCGGCTACAACCGCTGGGCCACCGACCCCGACGGGCCCCATCGCCTGCTGCTGCCCCGTGAGCGCGCTGAGGCGTTCCGGGCCGCGCTGGCGTCCCTCGATCCCAACGGCCGCCTGCAGTGGCGCCGCCACCGGATCCGCCCGGGCGAGAACCTCGGCGCGATCGCCTCACGCTACCGGACTACCCCCGACGTGCTGCGCCGGGTCAACCAGCTCGACGGCGACCTGATCCGCGCCGGGCACCATCTGCTGATCCCGGTCGCCTCGCGGCCCGCCGAGGCCTACACCCGCAGCGCCGACGCACGCCGGGGCCGGGTGGCGGACGCCGGACCCGGCGACGGACACCGCCGGGTCTCGCACACGGTGCGCAGTGGAGAAAGCCTGTGGAGCATCGGCCGCCGCTACGGCGTGAGCAGCCGCAACCTGGCGCGCTGGAACCGCATGGGCACCCGGGACACCCTCTCCATCGGGCGCGAGCTGACCGTCTGGGTCCCCGACGCGGTCGCGGTTTCCGGACCTTCTCCGGGGTCGCGCGGCGGCACGCTCCAGCGCATCCGCTACACCGTCCGTCCCGGCGATTCGCTCTACGCGATCGCCGACCGTTTCGGTGTGAGCCTCCGCGACCTGCGGCGCTGGAACGATTTGGACGGCAGCAACCTCCTCCAACCCGGGCAGAAGCTGATTCTCCACGTCGACGTCACCCGCCAGGCGAGCGCGGGCTGACGAACACACCGTCGCGCGCACCGGTGGCAACGCCGGTTCCCGGGGACTGTCGACCATTCACGAATCCGTGGTAGGTTGCGGTGCCACCGCAACAGGAAAACCGTCCAAGGAGGCCACCGATGTCCCGATCCGATCCTGCACAGACCCCCGTCGCGTTCCTCGGACTGGGCATCATGGGCGGGCCCATGGCGGGGCATCTCGCCGCGGCCGGCTACCCCGTCACGGTCTACAACCGGACCGGATCGAAAGCCGAGGCGTGGGTCGAGAAACACGGCGGCAAGAGCGCGCCCACGCCCAAGGAGGCGGTCCGCGGCGCGGCGATCGCGTTCAGCTGCGTGGGCAACGACGATGACCTCCGCTCGGTCACCCTCGGTGAGGACGGGGCGTTCGGCGGCATGGAGAAAGACGCGATCTACGTCGACAACACCACCGCGTCGGCCGACATCGCGCGCGAGCTGGCGGATGCTGCCAGGGAACGCGGGTTCCACTTCCTGGACGCACCGGTGTCCGGGGGCCAGGCCGGAGCCGAGAACGGCCAGCTGACGGTGATGGTGGGCGGCGACGAGAGCGCCTTCGAACGCGCCAAGCCGGCGATGGACAGCTACGCCAAGGCGGTGACCCTGATGGGCGAGGCCGGCGCGGGACAGCTGACCAAGATGGTCAACCAGATCTGCATCGGCGGCCTGGTGCAGGCCCTGGCCGAGGGGCTCAACTTCGCCCAGCGGGCCGGTCTCGACGTCGAGCGGGTCCTCGACGTGATCTCCAAGGGCGCGGCCCAGTCATGGCAGATGGAGAACCGCGGCAGCACGATGATCCGCGACGAGTTCGAGTTCGGCTTCGCCGTGGACTGGATGCGGAAGGATCTCGGCATCTGCATGGCTGAGGCGAAGCGCAACGGCAGCCTGCTCCCGGTCACCGCGCTGGTCGACCAGTTCTACGCCGCGGTCCAGTCGCGCGGCGGCAACCGCTGGGACACCTCGAGCCTGATGCGCCTGCTGACCAAGCCGTAAGTCGCGGTCCGGGCATCCCGGCACCGTCGCCCGGTGGCGCGATTGGCACCGCCGACCGGCAACGGCCAGGATCCCGCGGAGGCGCGCACCGGTGCGCTGTTCGCGGCCGGGGCGTTCCTGATCTGGGGCGGCTTCCCGCTCTATTTCAAGCTGGTCGCCGAGATCCCGGCGGGCGAGGTCCTCGGCCACCGCATCCTGGGCTCGATGCTGTTCGTGGCCCTCCTCCTGTCGCTGCTCGGGCGGTGGCGGGAGGCGCGCGAAGGCCTCCTCTCTCCGTCTCTCCGGCGGCGCCTGACCCTATCCGCGCTGCTGATCTCGGTCAACTGGCTGGTCTTCATCTGGGCGATCGCCCACGACCGGGTGCTCGACGCCAGCCTGGGCTACTTCATCAACCCGCTGGTCAACGTCGTGCTCGGCGTGTTGCTGCTGGGCGAGCGATTGCGACCGCTGCAGTGGACCGCGATCGGGCTGGCGTTCCTCGGCGTGGCGAACCTCGTCTGGCAGCAGGGCGCGCTGCCGTGGATCTCGCTCGTCCTCGCGCTCTCCTTCGGCTCGTACGGGCTGGTACGCAAGCAGACGTCGATCGGCGCGTTGAGCGCGCTGTTCGTCGAGACCCTGCTGTTGGCCCCGCTCGCCGTCATCTACCTCGTCTACCTCGACCTGGCGGGCGCGGGACACTTCCTGCGCGGCCCGCTGGCCACCGACGGGCTCCTGGTCCTCGCCGGGGTGCTGACGGCGCTGCCGCTGCTGCTGTTCGGCGGCGCGGCCCGGCGCCTCCGGCTCTCCACGCTGGGGCTGCTCCAGTACAGCGTGCCGACCGCGCAATTCCTCCTGGCGGTGTTCGTCTTCGGCGAGCCGTTCACGCCTGGCCACGCCGCGACATTCGCGATCATCTGGACCGCGCTGGGCCTCTACGCGCTCGACCTCCTGCGCCGGCAGCGCGAAGTCGAAAGGCTGCGCGGGCGGTAATCCCCCGCACTCGGCGGGTCACTCGCTGAGCTTGTCGCTGGCCCGCGACAGGCGATCGACCAGCGTACGGAGGAACACCCGGTGGAAGCGGAGCTGGGTGTCCTTGGAGAGCTGTTCGATCAGCGTGGCGTTGATCTTCATGATGCTGACCAGGCTGGTGACCAGGATGGTCGCGGTGCGCTTGGTCTTGGTGATGTAGCCCATCTCGCCGAAGCAGTCGCCGCGGCGCAGGATGGCGATCGACTTGGTGCCCTTGCGCACCAGCACCGACCCGGTGACGATGACGTAGAACGCGTCGTCGATCTCACCCTCGGTGATGATCTCCTCGCCGGGCTGGTAGTCCTGCCAGACGGTCGCGCGCAGGATCTCCCAGATCTCCGTATCGGCGAAATCCTGGAAGAAGTCGAGCTGGCGCACGGCGTTGTAGCGTTCCTGGTTGTAGAGGTCGTCCTCGGCCTCACCGAGGTCGCCGACGGTACTGAGCTCGGCGGCGAACTCGAGTCCGGACTGGAACCGCTTGTCGGGGTCCTTGGCCAGAGCGCGCTCGATGACCAGCTCGAGGTCGGCCGGCAGTTCGTTGCGGAAGAAACGCAGCTTGGCGGGCTCGTCGTTGATCACCTTGTTGAGCAGGGTCGAGATCTTGTCCGAGGCGAACGGGTGACGGCCGGTGAGCAGCTCGTAGAGGATCACGCCGAGGGAGAAGAGATCGGTCCGGCTGTCGACCTCCAGGTCGTTGATCTGCTCCGGCGACATGTAGAGCGGTGAACCCATAACGCCGAGCGGCTGGGTCACGGACATGTCGCCCTCGGTGAACAGCGCGATGCTGAAGTCGCCGACCTTCACGTCCATGTCCGGGGTCACGAGGATGTTGCCGGGCTTGATGTCGCGGTGCACGACGCCGTTGCGATGGGCGTAGTCGAGCGCCTTGGCACATTTGAAGACGATCTCGATGACCTTGTCGACCGGCAGCAGCGACTCGGGCTTGCAGAACGGCTTGAGGGTGTTGCCGTCCTGGATCAGCTCCATGACGATGTAGCAGATGTCGCCCTCGACGCCGGCGTCGAAGATGCTGAGGATGTTCGGGTGGTGCAGGCGCCCGGCCGTGTGCGCCTCGTTGAAGAACATCTTGCGGTTGCGCGCCGCCCGGTCGCCGCCGACGACCGAATCGTTGTGCTGGACCTTGATCGCCACCTCGCGGTCGACGAAGGAGTCGTAGCCGAGGAACACGATGCCCATGCCGCCGCGGGCGATCTCGTCGAGCACCTCGTACTTGCCGAGCCGGCTCGGTATCCCTTCGGTCATGTTCCTGTCTCCTCGGGTGCGGCATGAGGGTGCATGGGGTGCCGTGCATTCTAGCCGCGCGTGCACGTCGCGACCATGCCGGCCGAGGCGGCATGGCCCGGTGATTCCCGCATGGGAACGCGCGTGAGTCCCGCGTGGACGCTACGACTCGAGCGAGGTGTCGTAGAAACGGATACCGTCGCGGCCCGACGCCTTGGCGCTGTACATCGCCACGTCGGCCTTGTGGGTCAGCGTGTCCGCATCCTCGCCGTCGAGCGGGAACATGCTGACCCCGATGCTCGCCCCGAGCTGGTGCCGCACCCCCTGGACCTCGATCGGACGACAGATCTCCTCGTGGATCTTCTCGGCAACCGTGGCGGCGTCCTCGGGATGCTCCATCGCCCCGACGATCACCGTGAACTCGTCGCCGCCGATACGTGCGACCGTGTCCGCGCTGCGCACGCTGTCGGCGAGGCGGTCGGCGATCTCCTTGAGCACGCCGTCACCGACGTTGTGCCCGTAGCGGTCGTTGATCGGCTTGAACCGGTCGAGGTCGATGAACAGCACGGCGAGTTCCTTGCCCTCGCGCTTTGCGAGGCGGATCTGCTGGCCCAGCCGGTCAAGGTAGAGGGTGCGGTTGGGCAACGCGGTGAGCACGTCGTGGTGTGCGAGGTGCTTGAGGTGCTCCTCGGTCATCTTGCGCTGGGTGATGTCGGAGAAGATGCCGATCATGCGCGTGATCCGGCCCTCGTCGTCGCGTATCGCGGTGATGGTGAGCCATTCCGGGTAGATCTCGCCGTTCTTGCGCCGGTTCCAGATCTCGCCGCGCCAGCTGCCGTTGTCACGGATCTCCTGCCACATGTCGGCGTAGAACGCCTCCTCGTGACGCCCCGACTTGAGCAGGTTCGGCTTGCGACCGACGGCCTCGGCGGCGGTGAATCCGGTGATCGTCGTGAACGAGGGGTTGACCGACTCGATCACCCCGTCGGAGTCGGTCACGACGATCCCTTCGAGGGCGTTGTCGATGATCAGCGAGGCGAGCTGCAGTCGCTGCTCGGCCTGCTTGCGGTCGGTGATGTCGACCACTAGGCCCTCGATCGCCGCGATCCGGCCCTTGTCGTCGACGCTTCCCGCCCCCTGCTCCCAGACGTGCCGCGTATCGCCGTTCCGGGTGTGAATGCGGTACTCGAGCTGGTAGCGCTCGCCCTCGGCAAGGGCCCGGGCGATGTTCTCGTCGACCCGCTGCCGGTCGTTGGGATCGATCATCTCGCCGAAACGCCCGGGGCGGCGTAGCAGTTCCTCGTCGGACAGTCCGGTCAGCTCGATGCAGCCCTCGCTGACGAAATCGAGGACATGACCGGGGCGCGCCGGCCCTCGGTAGGCCATCCCCGGCAGGTTGCCGAGGAGGGTCTCCATCTGCCGCTGGCTCTGGCCGAGTTTGCGCGACAGCCGGGCGTAACCTTCGCTCTCGCGCTGGATCTTCCGGTTGGCATCTTCGAGTTCGCGCGTGCGCTCCGCGACCCGCTTCTCGAGCACGTGCTGGGCACGGCGCAGCTCGACCTCGGTCTCGCGGAGCTCGTTGATCGCCGGCATCCAGCGAGCGAATCCGTAGGCGAGGCAGACCACCGCGCCGAGTTGGCCGATGTAGCGGGTCAGGAGATCATCGACACCTGACCAGGCCCTGGGGAGAATCTCGCGCAGTCCCGTGCTGCTGAAGCCGATCTCGATCAGCATGCCGAACAGCAGCAACGAGAACCCCACGCTGATCGCGAGCCAGCCGGGGACGCGTTCGACGTCGAGTCGCCTGCTGTGGCGCACGAAAACGATCAGCACCAGGCAAGTCAGCCCGGCCGCAAGCAACTGGGCAAGCAGCAGCAACTCGTCCAAGGTCACGGGCCTCCCTGACACCGCCCCGGTCGCCGATGGGGCACCCCTCCTGCCCCGGCATGGAACTACCTTACCATGCCGGGCCCGACCGCGAGGCGGACGGCGCGCTTCACGCTGGGCGTCGATTTCTGTATTTTTGACCCGCGGCCGTGCCGCGTCCGTCGTATTGTATCCACCACCGCCACGGGGAAGAGTAATGGCCCTACTCGCCGACAAGCGCGTCCTGATCGTCGGGGTCGCAAGCGAACGTTCGATCGCCTGGGGCATTGCCAAGGCGATGCATCGCGAAGGCGCGCAAATCGCCCTGACCTACCAGAACGACAAGCTCCACGAGCGGGTCTCGAAGCTGGCGGAACAGGTCGAGGCCGACCCCGTCCTGCCGCTCGACGTCGCCGACGACGGCCAGATCGAGGCCGCCTTCGCCAGGCTGGACGAGGAATGGGGGGGGCTGGACGGCATCGTGCATGCCGTTGCCTACGCACCGCGGGAGCAGCTTGCCGGACGCTACGTCGACGCGGTCGACCGCGAGGGGTTCCGCATCGCGCACGACATCAGTTCCTACAGCCTGGCCGCGCTGACCCGTGCCGGGCGGCCCCTGATGCACGGCCGCAACGGTGCCGTGCTGACCCTGACCTACCTCGGCGGCGTACGCACCTGCCCCCACTACAACGTCATGGGCCTGGCCAAGGCCAGCCTCGAGGCGAACGTGCGCTACCTTGCGGAATCGCTCGGCGAGGAGGGCATCCGGGTCAACGGGATCTCTGCGGGCCCGATCAAGACGCTGGCCGCCGTCGGCATCAGCGACTTCCGCAAGCTGCTCGACCACACCGCGGCCAACGCGCCGCTGCGCCGCAACGTGACCATCGACGAAGTCGGCAATGCCGCGGCGTTCCTCTGCTCGGATTACGCCTCGGGCATCACCGGTGAGATCCTCTACGTCGACGCCGGATACAACACGACCGGCATCACCATACGCTGAGCCGCCCGGCCGAGGACCGGCCGACCCGGCTCAGAGGTTTTCCTGGTTGATCTCGATGCTGGCCCGGCTGCGCACCCCGTCGACGACGCCGGCCATCTCGCTGCTGGCATGCACCCGGGCGAGCGCCTCGCGCAGCCGCGTCTCGTCGACCTGCGAATCGGGCTCGCCGGCCTCCACCCCGCGCAGCAGGATCAGCGCGTAGGCGCCGGTGCCGGTCTCGACTCCGGTCGCGCTGACCGAGCCCTCCGCGGGTCGCGGCAGTCGGAACGCGGTCCGCACGACCGCCAGCGGCTGCGCGGTGGCATCGCGCCGCATCCCCTCGACCTCGACGGCCTCCAGGTCGGCCTCGGCTGCGAGCGCCTCCAGGCTGCCGCCGGAACGAAGCCGTTCGAGCAGTTCCTCGCCACGCTCGCGCGCCAACTCGCTGGCGCGCTCCTGACGGTAGCGTTCCTCGACCGCGTCCCTGATCTCGTCGAGCTCGGGCACGCGCGCCGCCTTGCGCTCG
The DNA here is from genome assembly GCA_033722135.1 of Gammaproteobacteria bacterium. Taxonomy (GTDB): domain Bacteria; phylum Pseudomonadota; class Gammaproteobacteria; order QNFN01; family QNFN01; genus QNFN01. Next base: position 40,652 of record JAWVZO010000002.1, read on the forward strand.
GCGAGCCGGAGCACGAGCAGGCGCCCGTCGCCCAGCTCGAGCACCTGGCTGTTGAGCCCCTCGTCGAGCACCTCCGGAGAGAAGGCCGCGGCCAGCACCCGCGGCTCGGCGAGAGGCCAGGCCTCGCCGTCGTCCCGGGACAACCAGGGACTCCGCTGGATATCGAGATCGAGCGTCTCGGCTGCCGCGTCGAGGGAGTCGGGATGCTCGTAAGCGAGATTGGCGAGCGTCTCCGAGCGGTCGAAGAAGACCTGCTCGGCCTCGCGCCGACGGTAGATCTCCTCGAGGCTGTCGGCCATCTCATCGAACGTGGGTGCACCCTGGCCGCGCACGTCGGTCACCTGGATCAGGTGGTAGCCGAACGCGGATCTGATCGGCTCGCTGATCTCGTCGACCTCGAGCGCGAACGCCGCGCTCTCGAAAGCCGGATCCATCATGCCGCGGCCGAAGTAGCCGAGGTCTCCCCCCTCGGCAGCCGAGCCCGGGTCCTCCGACTCGGCGCGCGCGAGTTCGGCGAAATCGGCACCCTCGACGAGTTTCTCGCGGAGGGCTTCGGCGCGGGCCATCACCTGCTCGCGCGTCGCCTCGTCGGCGTCGGCGGGGACCTCGAGGAGGATGTGCCGGGCGCGGCGCTCCTCGTCCGCGGCGAAGCGGGATTTCTCCTCCTCGTAGAGCCGTTCCAGGGTCGCCCGATCGGGCTCGCCGATGGCCGAGGCGAGGTTCTCGATGCTCAGTTCGACGTAGTCGAGACGGACCTGTTCGGGCTCGGCGAAGAGCGCGCTGCGCTTCTCGTAGAACGCCTGCAACTCGGCCTCCGTGGGCTCGGGAAGCGACGCCGGGTCGGCCGGCGGAATCACGAGGTAGCTCACGTCCCGCCGCTGCAACTGCAGGCGGAGCGCCTCGTCCAGCTCGGCCTCGGTGACGAAGCTGCTCGTCCCCAGACCGCCGAGCAACTGCTCGACGAGCAGCTGGCTGCGCAGCTGCTGCTCGTACTGCTCGGGTGTGAGTCCCACCTGGGCCAGGCGGGTCCGGTAGAGATCACGGTCGAAGCGTCCCGCGGTCTGGAACTCCGGGGTCGAGGTGATGCGCTGGGCGAGCTGGGTCGCACCCACCCTGAAACCGTGCTCGAGCGCGGTATCGACGAGCACGATCTCCTCGATGAGACGATCGAGGGCCTCGCGTCGCAGGGTCTGTTCGTCGAGCAACTCGGGGCGGAAGTTGCCACCGAGCAGGGCCTGCAACTGCTGGCGGTAGGACTGGTAGGCGTTGGCGAACTCGCGCTGGCCGATCTCGCGATCGTTGACCTTGGCGACCACGACCGCGCCGCCGCCGGTCATGTACGAGTAGACGCCGGTGAAGGCGAAGGGGATGGCGATCAGGGCGAGCAGGGTAATCCCCAGCCAGCCCTTGGCATGTTGGCGTATCGAGCTCAGCATCTCGGCATGTCCGCGAGGGTACGGGGCACGTGGATTCGGCGGTCCGAAACGCAGCAGGGCGTTCCGGTCTAGAACGCCCTGCTGGTGATCTGGCGGAGCGGACGGGACTCGAACCCGCGACCCCCGGCGTGACAGGCCGGTATTCTAACCAACTGAACTACCGCTCCGAATTCTGCTGGTGGGTGCTGAGGGATTTGAACCCCCGACATTCGCCTTGTAAGGGCGACGCTCTCCCAACTGAGCTAAGCACCCACGAAAAGCGCGTCAGTTTACGGCATCTTTCAGGGCTTTGCCAGGCTTGAACGCGGGCGCCTTCGAGGCCGGAATCTGGATCTCTTCCCCGGTCTTCGGGTTGCGTCCCTTGCGCGCGTCGCGCTGGCGGACCAAGAAGCTGCCGAAGCCGACGACGGAGACCTGATCGCCCCTCTTCAGCGCCCCGGTGACGGCATCGACCATGGCCTCGACGGCGCGCCCGGCCTGGGCCTTGGAGAGGTCGGCCGCCTCGGCGACGGCATCGATCAGATCTGCTTTGTTCATTGGGTAATCCTTTGCTGGTCTGGTGGGTTCGGCCGGCGTCTTCCGCGCATCGGCCAGGTGGGGAAAAGGGTGGCGGAATTTATACCGGCGACCCGGGTAACTGTCAACGAAGAAGACCCACGGCGCGGTCGCCGGGGTGCGCCGATCAGTGGGCCCGGAGCCCGTTCTGGCTCCCCTCCTTGGCGCCCTTCTCCTTGACCTCCTCGGCGGGTTCGTCGGGCAGCGGCGTGGGCATGTGGTGGAGGGCCACCTGGAGTACCCCGTCGATCCACTTCACCGGACGGATATCGAGGTTCTTTTTGATGTTCTTCGGTATTTCCGCAAGGTCGCGCGCGTTCTCGTCCGGGATCAGCACGACACCGATACCGCCGCGCCGGGCCGCGAGCAGTTTCTCCTTGAGCCCGCCGATCGGCAGGACCTCCCCGCGCAGGGTGATCTCGCCGGTCATGGCGACCTCGGCCTTGACCGGGATGCCGGTCAGCGCCGAAACCAGGGCCGTGCACATGCCGATGCCGGCGCTGGGGCCGTCCTTCGGCGTCGCCCCCTCGGGCACGTGGATGTGGATGTCGTATTTCTGGTGGAAGTCCGGGTCCAGCCCGAGGATGCGCGCGCGGCTGCGCACGACGGTCAGGGCCGCCTGGATCGACTCGCGCATCACCTCGCCGAGGTGACCGGTGTGGGTCAGCTTGCCCTTGCCCGGCACCATCGCCGCCTCGATGGTCAGCAGTTCGCCGCCGACCTCGGTCCATGCCAGTCCGGTCACCTGGCCGACCTGGTCCTTGGCATCGGCCTTGCCGAACCTGAAGCGTGGCACGCCGAGATAGCGCTCGACCGCGCTCGGCACGATGCGGATCTGGGACTCCTCGCGTTTCGCGGGCTTGAGCAGGATCTCCTTGACCACCTTGCGCGAGATCTTGGCCATCTCCCGCTCGAGGTTGCGGACCCCGGCCTCGCGGGTGTAGTGGCGGATCACGTCGCGGATCGCGGGCACGGTGATCGCCAGCTCCTTCTCCTCCAGGCCGTTGTTCTCCATCTGCTTGGGGATCAGGTAGCGGCGCGCGATCTCGAGCTTCTCGTCCTCGGTGTAGCCGGGGAGCCTGATGACCTCCATGCGGTCGAGCAGCGGCCCGGGGATGTTGAGCGTGTTGGCGGTGGCCACGAACATCACGTCGGAGAGGTCGAAATCGACCTCGAGGTAGTGGTCGTTGAAGGTGTGGTTCTGCTCGGGATCGAGGACCTCGAGCAGCGCGGAGGAGGGATCGCCGCGGAAGTCCATCGACATCTTGTCGATCTCGTCGAGCAGGAACAGCGGGTTGCGCACCCCGACCTTGGCCATGTTCTGGACGATCTTGCCCGGC
>JAWVZO010000003.1:0-37259 GCA_033722135.1 Gammaproteobacteria bacterium
CTCCATCGCGTCGCGCGAGGCCTTGGACTCCCAACGGGCGATGGCCAGGAGCACGCCATCCTCGCCGATCTTGCGGTGCAGCTCGGTGCCGAGCGCCCCCGGCGCCTGCTGGATCAGCCGGCTGGCGCGCACCCAGGCGTCAGCGTATTCCTCGACGGTGTGACCCTCGCGGATACGGACCTCGAAGACGAATTTCATGGAGCCCCCTGTTCTGGCCGCCCGGTGCACGGAGCGGGGCCCCGCGAGGAGGACGGCAGGTCGGCGTGTCCGCTGCGCAGCGCCCGGCATTACGACGGCGGCATCGTACCATCGGGCCGCCGAGGGATGGGGACGGTGTCGGCTCGCGTGGGGCGAGGCGCAGAGCCAGACCTCCGGACACCATCCGGGGTCAGTCGCGTGGGGCGTCATCGCTCCATCGCCGCGATCAGTTGCGCGGGAATCATCTCGATCAACTCACGCCTCGACGCCCCGTCGGAGCCGGTGTAGTCGAGCGTGGCTAGGGGGGCGATCCCGTCCCCGGACCGCCCGATGTCCTGCGCGGGCGCGGACAGCTGTCCGGCCAGGAACAGCTCGTGCCCGTCGGCCAGGGTGAGGGATGGGAACCGGCCGTAGACGGTTCTGGGCGGGATGAGGTCCATGATCGAGAGCGTGCCGTCGGCCACGTCCTCGCCGCTGTAGTTGAACAGACGAAGCGAGAAGAGGACCTCTACCTGGCCGTCGCGCTCGGCGACCGGCTTGGCATGGAAATGGCCGACGAACAGGAGCTTGGCCGTGCCCACGGGTTTCGGGTCATCATCCAGACGCGCGGGCCGGGCAAACCACGCGGCGACCGAAGACAGCCTGCCCAGCCGCATCATCGGCGATCCCTTGGTGTCACAACGACGCATGGGGTCTCTCCCTCGCGGACACGCGATTCCCGACGGGTCGGCGCGCTGACTGGGCGGCGCGGTCCGTCGTCCTGGGCCCAATCTCTACAGCGTGCGGGAGGTCATCGCATCCCCCGGATGGGGGAGGGCCGTCGTCACCCGCTTGTGCCGTCCTGCTTTGCATAATCGGCATTCCGAAAAGATAATCCGTGTCGATCATGTGGTTACGGTCCCGATGTGCATCCGCCCTTCCGAGGGGCCGTCCATCGCGCCCATGCACGACCTGCGGAGCGAATCGATGCAGTCCACCTCGCACCTGCTGGAACTGGTCGGTGAGCTCTACGACACCGCGACGGACATCGACGGCTGGCCGAGGTTCCTCGAGCGACTGACCCGGTTCTTCGCCGCCGACGGCGCGCAGTTCCGGCACACGGATGTCGCCGAAGACTGCTACACGGTCACCTTCACCCACGGTTTCGACTCCTCGCGCGGGCTGAGCCTCGAGGAGGCCAACGCACGTTACGAACCGTTGACCCTCGAAGACCCGCGAACCCTCGCCGGGATGCGTTACCCGGGCAAGCCGATCTCCTGCCGGTTGCACGTCGGGGAGGCGGCGCTACACGCCACCGAGGTGTACCGGCGCGTGCTGAAACCGATCGGTGCCGAGTATTCGATGGCCGTCTGGCTGCCGGACGAGGAGGCACGAACCTTCACCGCGGTGGGGCTTTGGCGTGGTCCCGAGTCGAGTCTCTTCACGCAGGAGGAGGCCGACCTTTTCGGACAGATCGTGCCGCACATGAACAAGGCGTTGAAGATTTACAAGCGGCTCACCGAATCCGACCTCACGGCCCGGGTCAGCGAGTCGCTGCTCGACGATATCGGCCTGGGCATTCTGCTGGTCGACGCGTCGTTGCGGGTCCGCCTCGCGAACCGGAGCGCACGGGAACTCGCCGCGCGGCAGGAGGGATTCGCTCTCCTCAGTGATCGCCTCGTGCCGTCGACCGTCGAGGACAGTCGCGTGCTCAGGTCGGCCGTCCAGCGGCTCCTGGATGACGCCTCGTCGGAGCATGCCTCCCCGGGCGAGGCGCTGTCGCTTCGGCGTCCCTCGGGTGCCGCGCCGCTCTACGTGACCGTCAGCCGGCTCGACAACGGGCCGGCGAAAGAATCCGTACCGTCCCGGCAGGAGTCCCTGGCGGTGCTGTTCGTCGCCGACCCGGAGCGCTCGCTGGAGTGCCCGGCGGAGGTCCTGCAGCGGCTGTTCGGCCTGACTCCCAGGGAAGCCGAACTGCTCGGCCTGCTGGTCGGGGGCGAGCCCTTAAGGCAAGTGTCAGGCCAGCTCGGTATCGGCCTGGAGACGGCCCGTAGCCACCTCAAGAGCGTATTCATGAAAACCGGGACCCAGCGGCAGGGGGACCTGATCCGACTGGTCATGTCCACGCCAGCGTGGCTGCGGGCGCGTGAGGAAGCGCGCGAGGTGTGACGGTCCGCGGACAGGCCGTTCCGGTAGCGGGTCCAGGCCCCGCCGCGTCAGGCGGGCGTAACGTAGTGGTCGACCAGCAGTAGCGCGAAGAGCAGCCCGATGTAGAGGATCGAGTAGGAGAAGACGCGCAGGGCCTGGCGGTCGTCGTCGGTCCGGTAGAGGCGCCAGGCCTGCAGCACGAAGATCGCGCCGAGCACGACCGCGCCCGCGAGGTAGAGCCCGCCGCTCATGCCAGCGCCGAACGGGAACAGCGACACGGCGAGCAGCATCACCGCGTAGAGCAGCACCTGCAGCTTGGTGAACGCGACGCCGTGGGTGACCGGCAGCATCGGGATCCCGGCGCGCCGGTAATCCTCGCGGCGATGGATCGCCAGCGGCCAGAAGTGGGGCGGCGTCCAGGTGAAGACGATCAGGAACAGCAGCACCGCGTGGAGGTGGACCTCGCCGGTCATCGCCGCCCAGCCGAGCACCGGCGGCATGGCGCCGGCGGCACCGCCCCAGACGATGTTCTGCGGCGTGCTGCGTTTGAGCAGCACGGTGTAGACCACGCCGTAGCCGATCAGCGAGGCGAAGCTGAGAATCGCCGTGAGCGGGTTGACCAGGGTCGCCAGCAGGATCACCGAGAAGAAGCCGAGGCCGATCGCGAGCGCCAGCGCGTGGCTCGCCGGTACGCTGCCGGTCGGCAGCGGGCGGCGCCGGGTGCGCTGCATGTGCCCATCGCTCTCGCGCTCGATCAGGTGGTTGAGCGCGGCACCGCTGGCCGCGGCGGCCGCGATGCCCAGGGTGCCGAAGAGCAGGGGCGCCCAAGGTGCGGGGCCCTCGACCGCCAGCAGCATGCCCACGATCGCGGTGAAGACGATCATCAGCACCACCTTCGGCTTGGTCAGCTCGAGGTAGCAAGCGAGCGTCGGTCGGGCGGCGGCGGAAAGGGTCTCGGTCCGGTACATCGTTCACTCACCAGCTGCGCGACAGGCGCAGCAGCCGTTTCAGATCCTTGAGGACGTCGCCCGGCGCGATCTCGGAGACATCGTAACGCAGCACGAGATCGCCTCGCGGGTCGCCCAGCAGCAACGTCGGCGACCCGCGGGCGATCCTGGCCAGCACAGGGCTGGCCAGGGCCAAGCGGAGATCGGGGGAGTCCTCGAGCAGGCGCTCCCGGACCGCCGCCGCGGGCGGGACCTCGAAGGCGACGATCCGCGTGACCCGCTGCATGTCCATGCCCGCCGCGCGGCGCGCCTGGCGCAGCGTGACGTGGCGGCTCCGGCACGCCTCGGCGCACGGTCCCGGCTCTACGGCGAGCAGGAGCCAGTCGTTCGGGTCCGGCGTGACGGCGAACGGACGGCCGTCGAGATCGCGGAGCGCCAGCGCGCCGAACGGCACCGGCGGCTCGAGCAGCGTGCCGCGGGCGCCCGGATCGGGAAGCCACTGCGGGTTCAGGTAGAGGAGCCACGCGCCGACGAACGGGAACGCGGCGATCGCCGCGAGGAGCAGCAGCACCCGCCGGTTGTGGCGGCGCCGCGCCTCGAGCGGCTGCGCGGCGGCGTTCATGCCGGGGCGCCCGTCCGGCGTCCGAACGCATGGCGCACCCAGAGCACCAGCGCGATTGCGGCGAAGGCGAACCACTGCACCGCGTAGCCGACGTGCAGGGACGGGGCCAGCCCGCCGGTCGGTCGGCGCCAGTCGCGGACGAAGCCGTGGGGCGCGTCGGGGTCGAGGAGCAGGGCCGCCGGGAGCGGGACCACCCCGGCCACGTCGGCGTAGGCGGCTGGGTCGAGGCGCGACCAGGGCGCCCGCCACGGCGCCTCGGCCGGGGCAGCCGGGCCGAGCTCGAGCGCGGGTGGCTGGGGATGCACCAGGCGGCCGGTGAGGACGACGCCGCCGTCGGGGGGCGGCGTTGCGCGGCCCGCGTCGGCTACCCACCCCCGGTTGACGAGCAGCTCGGCGCCGCCGTCCAGGCGCAGCGGAGTGATCACGTGGACGCCGCGTCGGCCGGCGTGGAGGCGGTCGCCGACCACGAACTGGTGCGCGGCGACGAACTCGCCGCGGGCCTCGACCCGGGCGAACTCCAGCGCCTCCCAGTCCGGGCGCGCGGGCAGCGGCGTGGCCACGGGGGCATCCCAGCGCGCGTCGAGCCGGGCGCGCAGGACCCGCTTGGTCTCGGCGCGGTCGAGCTGCCAGAGGCCGAGCGAGCAGAACAGCGGCACGGCGATCAGCATGGCGAGCGTCGGGACCGGTCCCGGGCGGAAGGTGAGTTGTCCAAGGCGCATCGCACTGCTATACCTTTGCCATTACGCAAAGAGGTGTCGGGTCCGCGGACGCGCGGACGATCGATCCGGCGGCGGGCCTCGAGGCGGCGCCCCGCAGGCACCCGGAGGTTTCCATGGACATGATCATCAAGGTCCCGATGTTCATCCTGTTGGGGCTGATCATCTTCTCTCTCGGCCAGGCGATGTTCTTCCTGGGGCGTGACGACGGCGAGACCGACCGCACGCGGATGGTCCGCGCGCTCACGGTCCGCATCACCCTCTCGCTGATCCTGTTCGGGCTGCTGATGGTGGGCTACTACTTCGGGATGGTCGAGCCGCACGCCAGGTAGCGGCGGCGGACGGGACTGGCCGCGTCAGAGCCAGTAGACGAAGACGAACAGGCCGAGCCAGACCACGTCGACGAAGTGCCAGTACCAGGCCACCGCCTCGAAGGCGAAGTGGTTGTGCGGCGAGAAGTGGCCCTTCCTCGCGCGAACGAGGATCGCCATCAGCATGATCGCGCCGATGGTCACGTGCATGCCGTGGAAGCCGGTCAGGATGTAGAAGGTCGATCCGTAGACCCCCGAGGCGAGGGTCAGGTTGAGGTCCACGTAGGCGTGCCGGTACTCGTAGGCCTGGAAGCCGACGAACAGCACGCCGAGTGCGATGGTCGCGACCAGACCGCGGATCAGGGTCTTCTGGTCGTTGAGCTTCAGCCCCCAGTGGGCCCAGGTGATCGTCGCGCCGCTGGTCAGCAGGATCAGGGTGTTGAGCGCCGGGATGCCCCAGGCACCCATCACGGTGTACTCGCCGCCCAGCGCGCCGGGACCGGCGGTCGGCCAGTCGGCCGCGAACTGGCTGTAGAGGATCTCCGAACTGCCCAGGTACCCGGCACCGCCGAGCCACGGCACCGCGATGTTGCGGATGTAGTACAGCGCGCCGAAGAAGCTGGCGAAGAAGAACACCTCCGAGGCGATGAACCAGTACATCCCCTGGCGGAACGAGCGGTCGACCTGGTGGTTGTAGGCGCCCGAGAGGTTCTCCGTGACCACGTCCCGGAACCAGCCGTAGAAGACGTAGCCGATCAGCAGCGCTCCGAGGCCGACGACGATTCCGCCAATGGCGACGTCGTTGATCATCAGCGTCGCGCCGAACAGCAGTGCGAACACCGCGAACATCGAGATGAACGGCCACGGGCTCGGTTCCGGGACGAAGTAGTGGCTACCCGGCGTGTCGCTTGGCTGGCTCATGGGCGGTCTCGTGGGCCTGGTCTTGGGTGTGATCGTGACCGTCGTCGTGGGCGTGCGGGCGCGCCACGGCGTCGGGGTCGGTGTTCATGAACGTGTAGGAGACGGTCAGGTGGTTGAACTCGCGGGGCAGGTCGGGCAGCACCGCGAAACGCAGCGGCATCTCGACCTCGGCGCCGGCCTCGAGCGTCTGCTCCTGGAAACAGAAGCACTCCACCTTGTCGACATAGGGCGTCGCCTGCCAGGGCGTGACGTTGACCACGGCGCGCCCGGTGATCGTCCGCGCCGCGTTGTTGCGTGCGGTGTAGCTCGCCGTGTGCAGGCGACCGGTCTCGATCTCCATCTTGCGCGTGACCGGGGCGAAGTCCCACGGCAGGTCGGCGTGGACGTTGGCGTCGAAGCGCACCGTCACCGGCCGCGCCACCGGCTCCGCGGCGGGCGGGCCGGGCGTGACGATCTCGACAGCGCGCTGGCGTGGTGCGTCGGCGACCTGGATGCCGAGCGCCGCGCAGATCTGGCCGTAGAACGGCGCGAGCCCGAAGCCGAGGCCGAACATGGCCAGCGCGATGCCGCCGATCCACAGGGCGGTCCTGCCGTGGTTCCGGTGCGCCGTGCCCGTCATCGCGCGGCGTTGAGCGCCGTCTGGATCAGGTTCTTCCAGAACGGCACCGAGGAGAAGAACACGACGATCGCGAACGCGCCGAGGAGCAGCGCGGTGCGGCGGTTCCTGCGCCGGGTGGCGTCGTCTACCGGGGGCGTGGCCATCGCGTTCACTTGACGCGCGGGGCCGTTTCCCAGGAGTGGAACGGCGGCGGCGACGGCAGCTCCCACTCGAGTCCGGTCGCGCCCTCCCACGCCTTGTTGTCGGCCTTCTTGCCGCCGCGGATGCACTTGATGACGATGTACAGGAACAGCAGGTGGCTGAGGCCGTAGATCAGGCCGGCGACGCTCGAGATGAAGTTGAACTCGGCGAAGATCACGTTGTAGTCGATGATCCGCCGCGGCATCCCGGCCAGTCCCAGGAAGTGCTGGACGAAGAAGGTCAGGTTGAAGCTGATCATGTTGACCCAGAAGAAGATCTTGGCCAGCCGCTCGTCGTACATGTGGCCGGTCCACTTCGGCAGCCAGTAGAAGACCGCCGCGAACAGCCCGTAGATCGCGCCCGGGATCAGCACGTAGTGGAAGTGGGCGACGACGAACATCGAGTCGTGGTACTGGATGTCGGCCGGGATGACCGCGAGCATCACCCCGGTCAGGCCACCGAAGCTGAACAGCAGCACCATCGCCGTGGCGAAAAGCATCGGCGTCTCGAAGGTCATCGCGCCGCGCCACATGGTGGCGATGAAGTTGAACAGGATCAGGCCGACCGGGATCGAGATCAGGATCGTGCCGATCATGAAGTAGTTCACCGCCGCGAACGACATACCGATGGTGTACTGGTGGTGGGCCCAGACCACCATGCCGAGGGTCGCTATGACCAGCATCGCACCGACCGTCGAGTGGTAGCCGAACAGCGGCTTGCGCGAGAAGGCCGGGATCACCTGGGCCAGCGCGCCGATCGCCGGCAGGATCAGGATGTAGACCTCGGGGTGACCGAAGAACCAGAACAGGTGCTGGAACAGCACCGGGTCGCCGCCGCCGGCGGCGTTGAAGAAGCTGGTGCCGAAGTGGCGGTCGAAGAGCAGCATGGTGACTCCGCCGGCGATGATCGGCACCACCAGGATCAGCAGGAACGCGGTGACGAACCAGGCCCAGCAGAAGACCGGCATCTTGAACAGGGTCATGCCGGGGGCGCGCATGTTGAGGATCGTGACGATGATGTTGATCGAGGCCAGCACCGAGGAGATGCCGAGCAGGTGGATGGCGAAGATCAGGAAGTCCATCGACATGCCGACCTGCACCGAAAGCGGCGGATAGAGCGTCCAGCCGGTGTTGATCTGGGTGCCGCCGCCGGGGAAGAACGGCACGATGAACGACAGGATCAGCATCATCGCCGCGGCCGGGAGGATCCAGAAGCTCAGGTTGTTGAGCCGTGGCAGGGCCATGTCGGGCGCGCCGATCATCAGCGGGATCATCCAGTTGGCGATACCCGCGCCGGCCGGCATCACCGCGCCGAAGATCATGATCAGCGCGTGGTTGGTCAGGATGTTGTTGTAGAGATCCGGGTCGAGGAACTGCAGGCCGGGGAACAGCAGCTCGGCGCGGATCGCCATGGCGGAAAGGCCGCCGAGGAAGAACATGGTCAGCGCGAACAGCAGGTAGAGCGTGCCGATGTCCTTGTGGTTGGTGCTGTACAGCCAGCGCCGCCAGCCGTACGGATGATGTTCGTGTTCGCTGTGCAGTGTGTCTGCGGTCGTACTCATGGGTCCGTATCCTTGCCGTGTCCGGCCCCGCGGGCCGTAACGGTCACTTCGCGCTTCAGCGCGCTGCCTTGACGTCGCGTGGTTGCACGAGGTCGCCGGTGTCGTTGCCCCAGGCGTTGCGCTCGTAGGTGACGATCGCCGCGATCTCTAGGTCGTTGAGCTGCCCTTTCCAGGGCGGCATCGCGGAGCCCGGCTTGCCGTGCAGCACGATGTCGATGTGCGGGCCGGTCGGGCCGGTGGCGATCGCGCTGCCCTTGAGCGGCGGGAAGGCGGGCTGCAGCCCCTCGCCGTTGATCTGGTGGCAGCTGGCGCACTTGGTGTTATAGAGGCCCTTGCCCTTCTCCATCAGGTCGGGCATGGACCACTCGATGTCGGCCGCCGCCTCGGCCTCGGCAGCCACCTCGGCGGCCTTCGCCTCGGCGAGCCAGGTCTCGAACTCGGACTCGCTGACCGCCTCGACGACGATCGGCATCTTGGCGTGCCAGGTGCCGCAGAGCTCGGCGCACTGGCCGCGGTAGACGCCCTCGGTGTCGATCGTCGCCCAGGTCTCGGTGATGTAGCCGGGAATCGCGTCCTTCTTGAAGCCGAGCGCCGGGACCCACATGGCGTGGTTGACGTCGGCGGAGGTGTGCAGGAAGCGCACCGGCCGATGGGTCGGCAGCACCAGACGGTTGTCGACGTCGCGCAGGTAGAGCCCGTCGTCGGCCTGGTCCTCCGGTAGCGCGCGGCTCTCGATGCGGATGCCGGAGTCCATGTACTCGTATTCCCAGTACCACTGGTGACCGGTCACCTTGACGTCGAGCATGCCCTCCTGCTTCGGCACGATCCACATCTCCTGGAGCACCTTCTGCGCCGAGCCGGCGATGGTCAGGTCGACGCCGAGCACCATCGCCGGGACGATGATCCACGACCAGGTGCCGAACCAGGTCTTGTGAAAGTTCTGGTCGGGCTGGTAGCCGCGGCTCTTGCGGAACTTCCAGATCGCGAAGAAGACCACCCCGAACACGCCGATCAGCAGGATCGTCGAGATGCCCATGGTCAGCATGTGGAGGTCGTAGATGTCACGCGCGATCGGGGTCGCCGGCGGCGGGAAGTTCAGGCCGTACTCGGCCCGCGCGGGGGCGGCCGAAACCAGCAGGAGAGGCAAAAACCACAACGATCGGATTGTTTTCATGCGCGCAAGCATAGCAGGCTCGGAGCCGTGGAAATCAGGTGATCGCGGAGCGGGTCCGCACGGGCACGACGGGCAGCGGATCGGCCTCGGCGAGGCGCGGTTTCGGCGCGGCGAGCGAGGCGAGTGCCTCGGCCAGTTCCTGCCGCTCCTCCTCGACCAGCCGGGCACCGACCTCCAGGCTGCGCCCGTGGGATCGGAGCAGCAGCCGGCTCGGGTACCAGCCCGTCGGGTCGCGGGCCAGGATCACGCGCACCCAGGCTCGCTGGAAGCGGTGTTCCTCCTCGGGCCGCGAACGGCCACGTTGCACGACCAGGCTGTCCGGTCCGACGCGGATCACCTCGACCTGGCGGCTCCAGCGGCAGGCGAGGTAGAGCGCGGCGCCGAGCAGCAGCATCTCGGCGCCGGCGAATGGCAGCACCAGCCAGGCGCCGCGCAGCGCGAACCACCCGGCGATCGCCGAAGTGAGCAGCAGCATCGCCGCGCAGCACCACTTGGCCGCGCGCCACGGCAGCGAGCCGTTCGGGCGGAGTGTCAGGACGAGGCCGTCGCCGTCGTCGTGGGCGGTGCGGATGATCATGATGGACCGGTCCGGCGGACTGTATTGGCCCGATTGTCCCGCATGAGGCGCGACGGCCATTTGACTTACCGCAACAATCTGGCGTCCCGGGTCAGGTCGGGCGCACCTCCGGCGGCGGTCGCAGGGCCTCCGCGCTCTCTTCCGGCGTCGCCGACGGCAGGTGGGGCAGGATGCCGAGGCACGGTGCGTGGAGCCGTCCGCGGAGCGTATCGATCTGCGCGTCGAGGCGCTCCGTGCCGGGCTCGATGCAGTTCGCCACCCAGCCGGCGAGGCGCAGGCCGCGCGCGGCGATGCTCTCCGCCGTGAGCAGCGCGTGGTTCAGGCAGCCGAGGCGCATCCCGACCACCAGCACCGCGTCGAGGTCGAGCACGCCGGCCAGGTCGGCGAGCGTGTGCCGGTCGTCGAGCGGGACCAGCCAACCGCCCGCCCCCTCGACCACGACCACGTCGGCCCCCTCGGCCAGCACGCGGTAGGCCGCGGCCAGCCGGGCGAGGTCCAGCGCGACCCCGGCCTCGGCGGCGGCGATGTGCGGCGCGATCGGCGGGGCGAGCGCGTAGGGGTTGATCTCTTCATAGGGCCGCTCCCGGGACGCGCAGGCCATCAGCCGCAGCGCGTCGTCGTTGCGCAGGCCGTGCCCGAGGTCCTCGCAACCGGCCGCGACCGGCTTCATACCGGCCACCTCCAGGCCCGCCGCGCGCAACCGCAGCATCAGCGCGGCGGCGACGCGCGTCTTGCCGACCCCGGTGTCGGTGCCGGTGACGAACAGGCCTCGCGCGGTCACGGCGCGCGGCGCAGGGCGCCCACCGGCACGGCACGTTCGCCGGTGTCGGCGGGGGCCCGCCAGGCGTGGCCGTAGACCACCTCGTAGGTGGCCGGGAGGGTGCCGTCTTCGCGCCGGAAGGTAGCGTAGGCGTCGGCCAGTGTGGCCAGCGCGCGCCGCCCGGTAAGCCCGCGCGGACGGCCGGCGGTGACGTTGTGGGCACCGATCGCCTTCAGGTCGCGCATCAGCCCGAGGACGTCCGGGTAGGTGAGCGTGATGTGCTCGCAGTCCATGACCGGGTCGGCGAAGCGCGCGCCGAGCAGGGCGTCTCCGAGGTCGTGCAGGTCGAAGAAGGCGTTGACGTGGTTGCGGTCGTCGACCTCGGCCCAGCTAGCACGCAGCTCTCCGAGGGTGTCGGGCCCGAAGGTCGTGAACAGCAGCAGGCCGCCCGGGCGCAGCACCCGGTGCAGCTCCGCGAAGACCGCGGCGGGGTCGAGACACCACTGCAGCGCGAGGTTGGAGAACAGCAGGTCGACGCTGCGTTCGGCCAGCGGCAGCGTGCCGAGGTCGCCGCAGATCCAATGGGGTCCGGGCCCGACCCGGCGCCGGGCCTCGGCGAGCATGGCCGGCGCCAGGTCGAGCCCGACCAGCCGTGTTTCGGGGAACCGCTCCGACAGGCCCGCGCTCTGACGGCCGGTGCCGCAGCCCAGGTCGACCGCCACCCGCGGTTCGAGGCGCATCCACTCCAGCCGCTCGAGCAGCCGCCGGCCGACCTCGTGCTGCAGCACGGCCGCGGCGTCGTAGCTCGACGCCGCGCGGTCGAACGAGTCGCGCACGTCGCGGCGGTCGTGGCTCCAGGGTTGCGGTTCAGGCATCGAGAAACGCCTCGACGGCCTTGGTGCAAGGGGCCAGCGCGGACAGGAACGGCGCGTGGCAGGCGCCGTCGAGCACCTCGACCCGCGCCTGCGGCCACGAGGCGAGCCGCCCGGCGACACCCGCGGGGACGAGCGTGTCCCGCGCGCCGAGGAGCCACAGGGACGGCACCCGCAGGGCCGCCGAGACGGAGGTGAGATCGCTCCGCGCCAGGAGTTCGAGCCCGGTCGCCAGGGCGTCGGGATCGGGCTGACCCCCGGCGGCGAGGACGGTGCGCAGCACACGCCGCACCGAGCGCTCGGCGTCGTCGCCGTGGGCCACCAGCCCGGCGAACCGGTTCAGCGTGGTCGCGACATCTCGCGCCAGGTCGTGCCTGAAGGCGTCGAGCGTGTCGGGCGGCAGGGCGTCGGGCCACGCTTCGGTCGCGGTGAAGCGCGGCGTCGTCGCCAGCAGCACGAGACGCCCGAAGCGCTCCGGCCTGGCCAGCGCGAGCTGCAGGCAGGCGAGGCCGCCGAGCGACCAGCCGAGCCAGTCGCGCGTGTCGGGCAGCGTCGCGTCGAGCTGGGCGGCGAGGCCCTGCAGGTGGTCGGGCATCGGCAGGCCGCGGCTGCCGCCGTGGCCCGGGAGCTCGACCAGCTCCACCGTGCGCCGGCGGGCCAGCGACTCGGCCAGCGAGCGCAGCGTCGCGGCGCCGAAGCCCCAGCCGTGGACGATGGCCAGCGGCGGCCCCTCGCCGAAGCGGATCACCTGCAGCGGGGTCACGCGGGCAGTTCCGCGAGGCCGTCGAGCAGGCGGTCGACCTGCGCCTCGTCGTGGGCGGCGGAGAAGGTGATGCGCAGCCGGGCGGTGCCGTCGGGAACGGTCGGGGGTCGGATCGCGGTGACCAGCAACCCCCGGGCCTCGAGCGCGCGGCTGGCGTCCAGGGCGCGTGCCGCGTCGCCGAGCACCAGGGCCTGGATCGGAGACTGCGACGGCAGCAGCTCGAGGCCGAGTGCCCCGGCGCCGGCCCGGAAACGGGCGACCAGCTCGGCGAGCCGATCGCGACGCCACTCTTCGTCGATCGCCAGGCGCAGGCTGGCGCGGGTCGCTGCGGCGACCGCCGGCGGCAACGCGGTGGTGTAGATGTACGGCCGGGCGTGCTGGATCAGCGTCTCGATCATGGGCTCGTCCCCGGCCACGAAGGCTCCGAAGGTGCCGAACGCCTTGCCCAGCGTGCCGACCAGCAGCGGCACCTGCCCGGCGTCGAGCCCGGCCAGCGCGAGGCTGCCGCGTCCGCCGGGACCGGTGGCGCCGAGGCCGTGGGCATCGTCGACCAGCAGCCGGGCATCGTGTTCGCGACAGGTCGCGGCGAGTTCGGCGAGCGGCGCGACGTCGCCGTCCATGCTGAACACTCCGTCGGTCGCGACCAGCGCCCGGCCCGGCGCGCGTTTCAGCTGCTCGGCGAGCGAATCGGGGTCGGCGTGGCGATAGCGCAGCCGCCGCGCGCCGCTGAGGCGCGCGCCGTCGATCAGCGAGGCGTGGTTGAGGCGGTCCCCGATCACGCTGTCGCCGCGCCCGGCCAGCGCGGCGATGGTGCCGAGATTGGCCATGTAGCCGGTCGAGAAGAGCAGCGCACGCGCGCGCCCGGTGAACGCGGCGAGCTCCTCCTCGAGGGCATGGTGCTCGGCGTGGTGGCCGTTGACCAGGTGGGCCGCGCCGCTGCCGCTGCCGAAACGGCGTGCCGCGCTCGCGAACGCCTCGGCGACCCGCGGGTCGCCGGCGAGGCCGAGGTAATCGTTGCTGCAGAAGGCGAGCAGACGACGCCCGTCGACCACCGCCTCCGGCCCGACCGGGCCGGAAACGACGCGTCGCTCGCGGTAGAGCCCCTCGGACCGCCTGCGATCGAGCGCCGCGGCCAGCGCCCTCATACCGTGCCAGGCGCGGCGCGTCCGCTGGCGCAGGCGTTGCCGTAGAGCAGAGGGCCCCGGTCGGTGCCGCCGCTGTGCGCATGCTCGTGCTCGGCCTGCGCGTGCAGGTCGAGACGGGCGAACAGCGCCGCGTCGCGGTCGGGCGAGGCGTTGGGCGTGGTCAACAGCCGCTCGCCGTGGAACACCGAGTTGGCACCGGCGAGGAAGCAGAGCGCCTGCAGCTCGTCGCTCATCTGCTCGCGTCCGGCCGAGAGGCGGACCACCGAGTCCGGCATCAGGATGCGGGCGACGGCGACGGTGCGCACGAGCTCGAAGGGGTCGAGATCCGGGGCGTCGGCCAGCGGCGTGCCGGGCACCTTGACCAGGTGGTTGATCGGCACGCTCTCGGGGTGGCTCGGCAGGTTGGCGAGCTGCTGGAGCAGGCCGGCCCGGTCGGCGCGCGACTCGCCCATGCCGACGATGCCGCCGCAGCAGACGGCGAGGCCGGCCTCGCGCACCGCCGTGAGGGTCTGCAGGCGGTCGTCGTAGCCGCGCGTGGTGATCACCTCCGGGTAGTACTCCGGCGAGGTGTCGAGGTTGTGGTTGTAGTAGTCGAGGCCCGCGTCGCGCAGCGCGCGCGCCTGGGCGTCGCTGAGCATGCCGAGGGTCAGGCAGGTCTCGAGGCCCAGCTCCTTGACCTCGCGCACCATGTCGGCGACCAGCGCGATGTCGCCGTCGCGCGGGCTGCGCCAGGCGGCCCCCATGCAGAAACGCGTCGCCCCCGCGTCCCGCGCCTTGCGCGCGGCGGCGAGCACCTCGTCGACCGCCAGCAGCCGCTCGCGCTCGAGTTCGGTGTCGTGGTGTGCGCTCTGCGGGCAATAGCCGCAGTCCTCGGGGCAGGCGCCGGTCTTGATGCTGAGCAGCGCGCTGACCTGGATCGCGCCGGACTCGTGGTGGGCGCGGTGCGTCTGCTGGGCGGCGAAGAGCAGGTCGTGGAACGGCTGCTCGAAGAGGGCGAGGACCTCGTCGCGGGTCCAGTCGTGGCGCTTGGTCATGGTCGTTCTGCCTGCTATGTTGGCCGGGCCCGGGACGGCGACGGGCGCCTCATGGTAGGCGGCAGGAGGCCGCTGTCAACCGCGAAGGAACGCTATGGTTGACCGATGGTTAAATAATATACAATTTGCCCTCTTTCCCCCGCACTGCCTGCTTTGCGGGGGACCCGGCGACGCCCCGCGCGACCTCTGCCGCCACTGCCACGACGCCCTGCCGCGCCTGACGGCCTGCTGCCCGGTCTGCGCCCTGCCGCTGGCGGAGGAGGCCGCGGGCCGCCCGTGCGGGCGCTGCCGGCGTCCGCCGCCCTTCGCCGCGACGCGCGCCGCCTTCCGCTACGCTCCACCGCTCGACCGCCTGGTGCTGGACATGAAATTCGCCGGTCGGCTGGCGCCGGCACGCCTGCTCGGTGGTCTGCTGGCCGAACACCTGGCGCGCGGCTCGGGACCGGGGCCCGAGATGCTGCTGCCGGTCCCGCTGCACCCGCGACGCCTGCGCGCGCGCGGCTTCAACCAGGCCGTGGAGCTGGCCCGGCCGGTCGCCGCGCGGCTGGGCCTCCCGCTCCACACCCGTGGTTGCCGCCGCGTGCGCGACACCCCCGCACAGAGCGGGCTCGGGGCCGGCGCCCGGCGGCGCAACGTCCGCGGCGCGTTCGCGGTCGACGCGCCGGTCGCTGGCCGCCGCGTGGCGCTGCTCGACGACGTGGTCACGACCGGCCACACCGTGACCGAACTGGCCCGTGCACTGGTCGCCGCGGGTGCCGAGCGGGTCGAGGTGTGGTGCCTGGCGCGTGCGCCGCGACCCTGATCGGCTGCCGCCACGCGGCATCCGGCCGGTTCAGTCTGCGGGCGGGGCGGCCACGAAGGCGGAGTCGTACACCGGCAGCCGATCCGCGGCCCAGCTCGCCCGGCCCAGCTCGGTGACCGCGTCGACCTCGGCCTGGGGGACGTTCTCCGGGTCCCAGACCTCGAGCGGATCGTAGTGGAACAGGTAGAGCCGCGAGGTGAACTGGCTGATCGGCAGCGACGATTCGCCGGCCAGCTCGCCGTGCCCCTCGGTGGAGACCACGACGTCGTGTCCCCAGTTCTGGCCGCTGTCGTTGTTCGGGTTGTAGAAGTAGGCGCGGGTCTCGCCGGTCTGGTCGAGCGCGACGCGCAGGAGCGTGATGGCGTGCCAGCCGATGAACCGGGCCATCGCGTCGGTCACCGCCAGGCCGACCGGTTGCGGATGGATGACCGGGTGGCCCCAGCTGTAGGCCGGGTGATAGCAGGCGTAGAAGAGGCGGACGAAGTCGTCGTAGTCCTTCAGCTTGCCGGAGGCGACGTCGACGGCGATGGCGAAACCGCGCCCCACGCGCCAGCCGTGAAACTCCGGGTTGACGTGGATGTGCGGGTCGTTGCCGGCGGTGTCCGCGAGCCGGCTCATCTCGGCATAGACCCGGTCGAGATGCGGAACCAGCACCAGCGAGACCGGGTCGAGATCGCTGCCGATCTGACCCGCCCCGCCCTCGGGCAGGAACGCCGACGATATCTGCCTGTCGTGGAAGGTCATCAGGATGCCGTCGTCGCGTCCGGCCCAGGCCAGCAGCTGCAGCAGGTAGTCGGGATCGGAGTAGGCCCACATCGACATCGCCCGTGCCGACTGGCAGGTCGGGTTGTCGCCCTGGCCGATGCCGAGGGGCTGGCCGAGCACGCTGATGGTCCCGGCCAGCAGATGGACGTCGGGCGGATGGCGCGTGCCGCAGACACTGGCCAGCCGCCCCTTGGCATTTTCGGTCAGCGGCAGGTTGATCTGGCGCCACAGCGAGGAGGCCACGCCGGGCACGTGCAGCACGGCGCGCTCGAGCAGCGCGGTCAGGCCGTACAGGCACTGGCAGGTCTCGGGGTGGACGGCCTTGTCGATCAGCGCATGGACGAGCTCGCGGTAGGTCAGGTAGCTGTCGAGTCCGGTGCTGCTCAGGCCGAGCGCGGTGCGCAGCAGCTCCGGGTTTTCCGTGAGCAGGAAGCGGACCAGGGAGGCGTGGTACGGAGAGACGAGCCCGGTGTCCAGCATGGATCGGGCGCAGGCGTTGGCCTCCTCCTGCAGTCGGCTCGCGTCCATCGCGGTGAGACTCTCCGCGTAGGCGTCGATCCCGGGGTCGTCGCGCGACGCGGGGCTCGGGCTGTACAGCGAGCTGATCAGGCGTTCGGCCCCGACCGGCATTCGCGAGCCGGCATGCTCGGGGTCGTAGCAGATCACCGACAGCTTGGTGACCATCGCGTGGATCGGCGCGACGTGGATCGGGCGCTGGCGCAACAGACGCCATATCTCCTCGACGAGCTGTTCGAGGAGGTTGTCGTAGCCGATGCTCTCGGCGATGAACTGCAGGACGTTGCGCGCGAGTTCCGTCGTGGCGCCCCGCGCACGCGAGGCCTCGGTGTGACGCTCGAAGACGTAGTCGAGGCAGAACGCAAGCACCTCGCGGAGATGGTGACCGGCCTGTTCCGCGGAGACCCCGGGACGCACGTACCGGCCCTCGGCGATCGCGAGCAGGCGCAACTCGCTCAGGCACTCGAGGGTCGCCGACCAGCGATCGCCTTCGTTGAGCGTCTGCGGGACGAAGGCGGCCTGGAGCCGTTCGGGCTGGTCCCAGTCACTGCCGGCAAAGACCCCCGCGGCATCGAAGCGGTGGGCGAGCCCGGTCAGGGCGGCCGGCCCCCTGGGACGACGCAGCACCCGCTCCGCGGTGTCCAGTACCCGCGGTAGGTGGCGCGCCCGAGCGAACCCCGGGGCTTGCTCGAGTCGTTCCAGCGCCTCGGTGAAGCGCTCCACTGGCTGGTCGAGATCTTCGGCCTGGGATTCGTTCATTGGGAGTCCGCGGAAGGCGCTGGGAGGACACGATGGTCCGGCCCGGCCACGGGGGTTGCCCCGCAGCGGGCCGCTGCCTCAGAGGTAGTAGTCCAGCCCCTCCTGGTGTTTGAGCAGGTCGCGCAACTTGATCGGGTCGTCTCCGAAGAAGAAGACCAGACCCCAGTGGGTGCCGAATGCGGTGCGCTTGGTCACCTTGCCCTCCAGTGGCGCCGGCAGTTCATGATACTCGAAGTACGGATGGTCCAGCGTCTCCTCGGGGATCTCGAGCTTGTTGACGACGCGGTGCCGCGGGTAGACGCCGAAGCAGCCGGCGTGGCCCTTGGCATCGACCACCTCGCGCGGGAAGAAGGCCTCGATCTCCTCCTCGGTGGCCTTCGGGTCGAAGACCAGCATCGACGCCTGGTAGGCGTTGAAGCCGTAGGCGCGCTCGATGAGCTCGAACGCCTTGAAGCCGGGCGGCCGGTAGGCGACCTCGCCGAAGTAGAGCGTGCCGTCGCTGGTGACGAAGTACTCGGGGTGGATCTGGCCGAACTTGATGTCGAAGGTCTTGATCAGCTTCTCGACCTCCTCGGTGATCCGTGGCCGCCACTTCTCGAGCTCCGGCGTCGCCGGCACGAACACCGAGTAGCCGAGGGTGACGTACTCGGAGATGTTCAGGAAGCGGATCTTGCCGTCGTGGACCCACGCCTCGACGGCGAACTCCCAGCCGGAGAGGTGGCTCTCCATCAGCAGCGGGAACTCCTCGTCCGGGATCTTCTCGACGTCCTCGGCGGTGCGGATCGTCCGGTGGCCGAGGCAGCCGGCCTTGTCGAAGGCCTTGACGTGGATCGGGTCGTCCGGATCGCCGTCGAGCTTGAGCAGCGTCTGCCCGACGCGGCGGATGAAGCGGATGATGTCATCGTGGTCGTGGGCTTCCTCGAAGATGCCCACGCGGATGCCGCCGAGCTGGGCGCGCCGTTTCATGAGCGCCTTGTCGCGGAACAGGATCGCCTGCCCGTGGAGGCGCGGGTTGCCGGTCAGCACCGAGTTGATGGCGCCGGCCCATTCCACGGTCTCCTCGAACAGCGGGACGGCGATGTCGACGCCCTCTTCCTTGAGCCGCTCGGCGATCTCCATCGAGCGGTCGTTGAGCCGCTCGAAGTTCCAGGGTATGAACGGAATGCCGTTCTGCTTCGCGTAGTCCTCGGCCCACTCGGGCGCGACGACGACGTAGCGGCGGTCGAAATTCTCCGCCGCTTCGATGGCGCCGAGCGCCCAGCCGAGCAGCGCGATGTAGCCTTTCTCGGGGTTCTTCTCCATGTTCAGAGGCTCCTTCCGGGTTCGTTGCCCTCCGTGTCGTAGTCGGTCTGCGCGGGCGGCGCGTAGGCGCCGTCCTTGTCGTGGATCTCGCGTCCGGTGACCGGGGGGTTGAAGGTGCAGACCAGACGCATTTCCGTCTCGGCCTTGAGGATGTGGCGGTCGTGCTTGTCGAGCGCATAGAGCGTGCCGGGCTCGATGGTGTGGACCTCGTCGGTCTCGAGGTCGGTGATGGTGCCCTTGCCGGCGTAGCAGTAGACGGCCTCGAGGTGGTACTTGTAGTGCATCTGGAACTCGAGGCCGGCCGGGAACACGGTCTCGTGCATCGAGAAGCCCATGCCGTCGCCGGCGAGCAGGAAGCGGTAGCTGGTCCAGCCGTCCGGGCTGATCACCTCGCGCTCGGTGCCTTTGAGGTCATCGAGTCTGACGATTTTCATGTTTTCGACTCCATGGTGCGTGGTTGTACCCCGGCGGTCCGGGGCCGTGGTGGCGACACGTTTTCAGCGACGGGTTGAGAGAGCCGTCACGGGTCCGTAGAGCGCCTGGCGGCGAGGGTCTCGACGGTGAAGATTCGTCGGACGATGCGGGGGCGGGCAGGTCCGGACCCCGGCGGGAGGCGCGGGGGAATCAAGACGAGTCAGCGACCAGGTGGCGTCGCCTGTTCAGGGTGCTGTGTCAGAATTTTCTTTTCTGCATAATGACATATAAACATAGCATGCCCGCCCGATATCCTCCACTCGGCGGTCGTTGAGGGCTTTTGCCGCCTACGTTGCAGGCGCCGCGAAAGCCCTCCGCGCCGTATTCAGCCGGAGGTACGCAGCGCGTAGTCGGCGATCACGCCCACGGTCACCGCGAGGCCCAGCCAGTTGTTGTTGAGGAAGGCGCGGAAGCACTGGGCCGGCTCGCGGCCGGCGATCAGGCGCTGGTGGTAGACCATGAACCCGACCGCCACCAGCAAACCGGCGACGAAGGGCCAGCCGAGCCCGGCCTGGTGGCCCACCACCGCGAGCGTGACCACGAACAGCCCCTGCAGCAGGGCGAGGATCGGCAGGTCGGCGTCGCCGAACAGGATCGCCGTCGATTTGACGCCGATCTTCAGGTCTTCGGGCCGGTCGGCCATGGCATACATGGTGTCGTAGATCGTCGCCCAGAGGATCGCCGCCAGGTAGAGCAGCCATGCGACCGGCGGCAGGCTCCCGGCCTGGGCGGCGAAGGCCATCGGTACGGCCCAGCCGAAGGCGGCGCCGAGGTGGATCTGGGGCAGGTGGGTGTAGCGCTTGGCGAACGGGTAGGTCGCGGCGAGCAGCACGGCGACCACCGACAGGGCGATGGTCAGCGGGTTCATCAGCAGCACCAGCAGGAAGGCGAGCAGGCTGAGCCCGGCGGCGACGTAGAGCGCCTCGCGCGGGGTGACCAGCCCCGCGGCCAGGGGGCGCTCGCTGGTGCGCGCGACGTGGGGGTCGATCTCGCGGTCGGCGAAGTCGTTGATCGCGCAGCCCGCCGAGCGCATCAGGAAGGTGCCGAGCACGAACACCCCCAGCACCAGCGGGTCGGGCACTCCCTCGGCTGCGATCCACAGCGCCCAGAGGCACGGCCAGAGCAGCAGGAACGTGCCGATGGGCCGGTGCAGGCGCACCAGCAGGGCGTAGCGGCGCAGTCGCTCGCTGAGCGAGGGCGCGGCGGAGGGGGCGGATTCGGTCTCGGTAGCCATGGTCCTGAGGGGGTCCGTGGGTGCCGGGTGGATGCCCATTCTAGACGTCGCCGTAGCGGGTGCGCGCCCCGAGCCAGCGCGCGATCAGCGGATCGACGGCCTCGGGGTGGTCGCGGCGCAGGAGCTCGGCGCACCGCTGGACGTCGGCGAGCAGGTGCTGGTCGCGGACCAGGTCGGCGACGCGCAGTTGCAGCTCGCCGGTCTGGCGCGTGCCGAGGACCTCGCCGGGGCCGCGGATCTCGAGGTCGCGGCGGGCGATGACGAAGCCGTCCTGGCTCTCGCGCAGGACCTCCAGGCGACGCCGGGCGTTCTGGCTCAGCCCCTCGCGGTAGAGCAGCACGCAGAAGCTCTGCTCGGCGCCGCGCCCGACGCGGCCGCGCAGCTGGTGGAGCTGGGCCAGGCCGAGCCGCTCGGCGTTGTCGACGATCATCAGCGTCGCGTTGGGCACGTCGACGCCGACCTCGATCACCGTCGTGGCCACCAACAGGTCGATCTCGCCGGACTCGAAGGCGCGCATCACGCCCTCCTTGGCGTCGCCCTTGAGGCGGCCGTGCACCAGGCCGACGCGCAGGCACGGCAGCGCCTCGGCGAGCCCGGCCGCGGTGGCCTCGGCGGCCTCCGCCTCGAGCACCTCGGACTCCTCGATCAGGGTGCAGACCCAGTAGGCCTGGCGTCCCTCGGCGCAGGCGTCACGCACCCGGGTGACGACCTCTTCGCGACGGCGTGCCGGCAACGCGACGGTGGTGACCGGCTTGCGTCCGGGCGGGAGCGCGTCGATGACCGACACGTCGAGATCGGCGTAGGCGGCCATCGCCAGCGTCCGCGGGATCGGCGTGGCGGTCATGATCAGCTGGTGTGGACGGCGGTCGCCGTCGGCACCCTTGTCGCGCATCGCCAGTCGCTGGTGGACGCCGAAACGGTGCTGCTCGTCGACGACCACCAGCCCGAGCCGGTCGAACGCGGGTGCCTCCTGGAACAGCGCGTGGGTGCCTACCGCAACGCGCGCGCTGCCGTCGGCCAGCGCGGCGAGCGCGGCGCGGCGCGCGGTGCGCGGGCCGCGACCGCCGAGCCAGGCGCTGCGTACGCCGAGCGGATCGAGCCAGTGGCCGAAGTTGCGCGCATGTTGCTCCGCCAGCAGCTCGGTGGGGGCCACGACGGCGGCCTGCCAGCCCGCCTCGACCGCCTGCAGAACCGCGGCCGCGGCGACCACCGTCTTGCCCGAGCCGACGTCACCCTGCAGCAGGCGCAGCATCGGCCGTGGCTGGGCCAGGTCGCCGTGGATCTCGTCGATGACCCGCGCCTGGGCCCCGGTCAGGCTGAACGGCAGCGCGGCGCGCAGCGCGTCGAACAGCGCGCCGGGCGGGGCGAGCGGCGGGGCGGCGTAGCGCTGCAGCCGCTCGCGGAGCTGGCGCAGGCTCAGCTGGTGGGCGAGCAGCTCCTCGAAGGCGAGGCGGCGGTGCAGTGGCTGCCCGCTCTGCGGGACCGGGTCATCCAGCGGCGGCAGGTGGAGTCGGCGCAGCGCGTCGACCAGCGGGGGGAGGTCGAAGCGGGCGCGGACGTCGGCCGGCAGCCACTCCTGGAGCCGGGCGCGGCCCCGGTCGACCATCGCGAGCGCCTGGCCGACGAGCTGGCGCAGGGTCGCCTGCCGTACCCCCTCCGTGACCGGGTAGACCGGGGTCAGGGTCGGCGTCCCTGCGGGCGGTTCCCCGGTGTCGAGCCGGTACTCGGGGTGGACCATCTCCAGGCCCGACGGCCCTGGGCGTGCCTCGCCGAAGCAGTCGATCGGCGTGCCGCGCTGGAAGCCCTCCTGCTGGCGGCGGCTGAAGTGGAAGAAGCGCAGCGTGACGGTACCGGTGCCGTCGGCGACGCGTACCAGCAGGGCCCGGCGGCGTCCGAAATGGACCTGGGCCAGCTCGACCCGGCCCTGGACGCGCGCCGACTGCCCCGGCCGCAGCGCCCCCAGCGGGACCCGCGTGGCACGGTCCTCGTAGCGCAGCGGCAGGTGGAACAGCAGGTCCTGGACGCTCTCCAGTCCGAGCCGGGCCAGGCGTCCGGCCACGCCCGGGCCGACCCGGTGCAGCGCCGTCAGGGGCAGGCTCTCGACTGGCGGCGGCGTTCTGTCGTTCACGCGGCTCGCGAGGGGTGCGCCCGGCTCAGTGGACCTGCTCGGCGAGCCGTTCGAGCAGCGTGGCCTGGGCGCTCGTGGCCTTCCTGCGGCCCGGCTCGAGGCGCCGGTAGCCGCCGTCGGACAGCTGCTCCCACGCCTGGACGTTGTCGGCGAGGTAGAGCTCGAGCGACTCGTCGATCACGCGCTTGCGCAGCGCCGGGTCCTCCACCGGGAAGGCGCTCTCGACGCGGCGGAAGAAGTTGCGGTCCATCCAGTCCGCGCTCGAGCAGTAGACCTGCGGGTCCCCGTCGTTGTGGAAGCAGAACACCCGGGAGTGCTCCAGGAACCGGCCGACGACCGAGCGGACCCGGATGTTGTCGGAGACCCCGGGGAGCCCGGTGCGCAGGCAGCAGATGCCGCGCACCAGGAGGTCGATCTTCACGCCGGCCTGGGAGGCGCGGTACATCGCCCGGATGATCTGCGGCTCGACCAGTGAGTTCATCCGCGCGAGGACGCGCGCCGGCCGCCCGGCCTTGGCCGCCTCCGCCTCGCGCTCGATCATCTCCACCATCCGCTGGTGCAGCGTGAACGGCGACTGGAGCAGCTTCTTCAGGCGGGTGATCCGGCCCAGCCCGGTGAGCTGCTGGAACAGCTTGTGCACGTCCTCGCCGATCGCCTTGTCGCAAGTCAGCAGCCCGTAGTCGGTGTACAGGCGGGCGGTGCTGGCATGGTAGTTGCCAGTGCCGAGGTGGACGTAGCGGCGCAGCTTGCGCCCCTCGCGGCGGACGATCATCAGAAGCTTGGCGTGGGTCTTGTAGCCGACCACGCCGTAGACCACGTGCGCGCCGGCCTCCTGGAGCCGGGTCGCCAGGCCGATGTTGGCCTCCTCGTCGAAGCGCGCGCGCAGCTCGACCACCGCCGTGACCTCCTTGCCGGCCCGCGCGGCGTCGATCAGCGCGCCGACCAGGGTCGAGTCGGTGTCGGTCCGGTAGATGGTCTGCTTGATCGCCAGCACGGCCGGGTCGACCGCCGCCTGGCGCACCAGATCCTGCACCGGCGAGAACGCTTCGTAGGGGTGGTGCAGCAGCAGGTCGCCGTCGGCGAGCGCCTCGAACATGTTCTGCTTGTGTGCGAGCCGCGCGGGGCGGCTCGGCGTGAAGGGCGGGAACTTCAGGTCGGGGCGGTCGACCATGTCGGGAATGGCCATCAGCCGGTTGAGGTTGACCGGGCCGTTGACCTGGTAGAGGTCGTCCTCGGTGAGCTCGAATTTCTCGAGCAGGAAGCGCGCGAGGTGGCGCGGGCAGTTGTCGGCGACCTCGAGGCGCACGCCGTCGCCGTAGCGCCGGCCGGGCAGCTCGCCCTGCAGCGCACGCAGCAGATCGTCGACCGCCTCCTCGTCGACGAACAGGTCGCTGTTGCGGGTCACGCGGAACTGGTGGCAGCCGGTCACCCGCATGCCGGGGAACAGCTCCTCGACGTGGGCGTGGATGATCGACGAGAGGAAGACCAGGCCGCAGGTGTCGCCGGAGTAACTCTTCGGCACCTCGATCACCCGCGGCAGCGAGCGGGGCGCCTGGAGCACGGCGAGGCCGCTGTCGCGGCCGAAGACGTCCTTGCCCTCGAGCGCGATGATGAAGTTCAGCGACTTGTTCAGGACCCGCGGGAACGGGTGGGCGAGGTCGAGGCCGATCGGCGTCAGCACCGGCTGCACCTCGTTGTCGAAGTGGCGCTTGACCCAGCCGGTCAGCCTGCCGTCCCACTGCGAGCGCTTCAGGACGCGGATGCCCTGGTCTGCCATCAGCGGCAGCAGCACGTCGTTGAGCACGCGGTACTGCTCGGCGACGAGCTCGTGGGCGATCGCGCTGATCCGCGCGAGCTGCTCGTGCGGCGTCAGGCCGTCCGGGCCGCTGGTCAGGACGCCGAGGTCGATCTGTTGCTTGACGCTGGCGGCGCGCACCTCGAAGAACTCGTCGAGATTGCGGCTCGAGATGCACAGGAAGCGCAGCCGCTCGAGCAGCGGCGTGGCGTCGTCCTTGGCCTGTTCGAGCACCCGCCGGTTGAATTCGAGCAGGCTGAGCTCGCGGTTGACGAAGAGGTCGGGGTTGCTGAGGTCGATGTCTCTCATGGTCCGGCGTCCGTTGCCTTTGGGGTCCATGGGCACGCGCCCGGCTCAGCCCTCCCGGAGCCAGCCGGCGACGCGCTTGGCGAAGTAGGTCAGGATGCCGTCGGCTCCGGCGCGCTTGAACGACAGCAGGCTCTCCAGCACAACGGCCCGCTCGTCGAGCCAGCCGTTCTGCGCCGCGGCCATCAGCATCGCGTACTCGCCGCTCACCTGGTAGGCGTAGGTCGGGACGCCGAAGCGCTCCTTGCAGCGGCGCACCACGTCGAGGTACGGCAGGCCCGGCTTGACCATCACCATGTCGGCGCCCTCGTCGAGGTCAAGGGCGATCTCGCGCAGTGCCTCGTCGCCGTTGGCGGGGTCCATCTGGTAGCTGTACTTGTTGCCACCGCCGAGGTTGCCTGCCGAGCCGACCGCGTCGCGGAACGGCCCGTAGAAGGCCGAGGCGTACTTGGCCGAGTAGGCGAGGATGCGGGTCAGCGGGTGGTTGGAGGCCTCGAGGGCGTTGCGGATCGCACCGATCCGGCCGTCCATCATGTCCGACGGGGCGACGATGTCGGCGCCTGCCGCGGCGTGCGACAGGGCCTGACGCACCAGCACCTCGACGGTCTCGTCGTTGAGCACGTAGCCGTCGTCGTCGATCAGGCCGTCCTGGCCGTGGGTCGTGAACGGGTCGAGCGCCACGTCGGTGACGATGCCGAGCCCCGGCTCGGCCGCCTTCAGCGCGCGGACCGCGCGCTGGGCCAGCCCGTCGGGGTTGTAGGCCTCGCGCGCGTCGAGGCTCTTGAGCTCGGTCGGCGTGACCGGGAACAGTGCCACGGCCGGCACGCCGAGCGCGACCAGCTCGCTGGCCTCCTCGAGCAGCAGGTCGATGGAGAGCCGCTCGATGCCCGGCATCGACGCCACCGCCTCGCGCCGGTTCTCGCCCGGGAGGACGAAGACCGGGTAGATCAGGTCGTCGACGGTCAGCCGGTTCTCGCGCATCAGGCGGCGCGTGAAGTCGTCGCGGCGCATGCGGCGCATGCGCGTGCGGGGGTAGCCGCGGGCGGGTTCTCGGGGGCTCAAGGCCTGTCTCCTGCACTGGCGACCGGCGCGTGCCTGCGGCCGGTCCGGGTGGGGCCGAGGATACCACCCGAGCCGGGTATCGGCATGTTCAGGCGCGCCAGAAGGTCGGCGTGAGCAGCACCAGCAGCGTGAAGATCTCGAGCCGGCCGAGCAGCATCGCGAGGGAGAGCACCCACTTCGCGAAATCGTTGATGCCGGCGTAGTTGAGTCCGACCTCACCGAGACCGGGGCCGAGGTTGTTGAGACACGCCGCGACCGCGGAGAACGCCGTGATCTGGCCCAGCCCGGTGGCCATCAGCGCAAGCATCATGACGCTGAAGCTGGCGACGTAGACCGCGAAGAAACCCCACACCGCCTGGATCACCCGCTCCGGCAGCACCTTGTTGCCGACCTTGACCGGAATCTCGGCGTTCGGGTGGACCAGCCGCTGGATCTCGCGCACCCCCTGCTTGATCAGCAGCATGAAGCGGATCACCTTGAGCCCGCCACCGGTCGACCCGGCGCAGCCGCCGACGAAGCTGGAGAAGAGCAGCAGCACCGGCAGGAAGATCGGCCAGGCGAAGTACTCGGCCGTGGTGAAACCGGTGGTGGTTCCGATCGACACGGCCTGGAAGATGCCATGGTGCAGCGCGCTGCCGAAGTTGCCGAAGGTGTCGGTGAGGTAGAGCGACGCGGTGGTCAGCACCGCGACGATTGCCAGCCCGGTGAAGTAGGCCCGGAACTCGGGATCGCCGAGGTAGGGATTGGTCGACATCCGTCGCCAGGCGAGGAAGTGCAGGGCGAAGTTGGCCCCCGACAGGAACATGAACACCACGGCCACCGCCTCGATCAGCGCGCTGTCGAAGTAGCCCATGCTGGCGTCGTGGGTCGAGAAGCCGCCGATGGCCACCGTCGAGAAGCTGTGCGCGATGGCGTCGAACCCACTCATCCCGGCGAGCCAGTAGCCGATCGCGCAGGCCACGGTCAGGCCGAGGTAGATGTACCACAGCGCCTTGGCGGTCTCGGTGATGCGCGGGGTCATCTTGCTGTCCTTCATCGGACCCGGCGTCTCGGCGCGGTAGAGCTGCATGCCGCCGATGCCGAGCATCGGCAGGATCGCGACGGCGAGGACGATGATCCCCATCCCCCCGAGCCACTGCAGCTGCTGGCGGTACCAGAGGATTGAGATCGGCAGGTCGTCGATGCCGATGAGCACGGTCGCGCCGGTGGTGGTGAGCCCCGAGATCGACTCGAACAGCGCGTCGGTGACCGACATGGAGGGCTCCTCGGCGAGCACCAGCGGCACCGCGCCGGACGAGCCGAGCACGACCCAGAACAGGGCGACGATGATGAAGCCGTCGCGCAGGCGCAGCTCGCTGCGCTTGCGGCGTACCGGGAACCAGCACGCCAGGCCGGCCACCAGCAGCAGGGCGAAGGCGTAGGCGAAAGCGCGATGGGCGCCGTCCCCGCTGATCAGCGAAACCGCCAGCGGCGGCAGCATCGCCGAGCTGAACGTGGCCAGCAGCAGGCCGAAGATGCGCTGGATCGCGTTGGGGTGCATGGCTTCCGGGGCCCTGCGCTCAGAGGAAGGTGACGCCGACCTGGAACAGCCGCTCCACCTCGGAGACCCGGTTCTTGTCGGTCAGGAACATGATCACGTGATCCTCGGGCTCGATGACCGTGTCGTGGTGCGCGACGACGACGCGGTCGCCGCGCACGATGGCCCCGATCGTCGCGCCCGGTGGCAGCTTCAGCTCCTCGATTCGGCGGCCGACCACCTTGGAGCTGCGCGTGTCGCCGTGCGCGACGGCCTCGATCGCCTCGGCGGCTCCCCGGCGCAGCGAGTGGGCGACCACGACATCGCCCCGGCGCACGTGGGTCAGCAGCCCGCTGATGGTCGCCTGCTGCGGCGAGATGGCGATGTCGATGGTGCCGCTCTCGACGAGGTCGACGTAGGAGAGGCGGTTGATCAGCGCCATGACCCGGCGCGCACCGAGCCGCTTGGCGAGCATCGCCGAGAGGATGTTCGCCTCGTCCTCGTTGGTCAGCGCGCAGAAGACATCGGTGTTCTCGATGTTCTCGTCGAGCAGCAGGTCCTCGTCGGCGGCGTCGCCGCGCAGCACGATGGTGCGCTCGAGCTCCTCGGAGATCATCCGCGCGCGGGTCTCGCTGCGCTCGATGATCTTGACCTGGTAGTGCCGCTCGAGACGTTGCGCGAGCCGCTTGCCGATGTTGCCGCCCCCGGCGAGGATGATGCTCTTGATCGGCCGGTCCAGCTTGCGCAGCTCGCCCATCACCGCGCGGATGTGCTGCTTGGCGGCGATGAAGAAGACCTCGTCGTCGGCCTCGATGGTGGTGTCGCCCTCGGGCAGCAGCGCCCCGCCCTTGCGGTAGATCGCCGCGACGCGGCTCTCGACCCCGGGCATGTGCCGCCGCAGCTCGGAGAGCTCGTGGCCGACCAGCTGTCCGCCGTAGTACGCCTTCACGCCGACCAGCGAGACCAGCCCGTTGGCGAACTCCAGCACCTGCAGCGCCCCCGGGTGCTCGATCAGCCGCTCGATGTACTCGGTGACCAGCTGCTCGGGGCTGATCAGCACGTCGACCGGCAGTGCGTCCTGGGCGAAGATCTCCGGCCGCGAGGAGTACTCCTGGGAGCGGATCCTGGCGATCTTGGTCGGCGTGCGGAACAGCGTGTAGGCGATCTGGCACGCGACCATGTTGGTCTCGTCGCTGTTGGTGAACGCCAGGACCATGTCGGCGTCCTCGGCCCCGGCGCGGGCCAGCGTGCGCGGGTGGGCGGCATGGCCGACGACGGTGCGCAGGTCGAGCCGGTCCTGCAGCTCCTGCAGGAGCGTGCTGTTGGTGTCGACCACGGTGATGTCGTTGGCCTCGCTGGCGAGGATCTCCGCGACCGACGAGCCGACCTGCCCGACGCCGAGAATGATGATTTTCATGCGCGCGGCCTCAGCCGTATGGTGCAGTGCACAATCGTAGGCCTTTCAGTGACTACTTGCCAGCCCGCTTGGTCTCGATGCCGAGCGCGCGGAGTTTCCGGTAGAGGTGGGTGCGCTCCATGCCGACCCGCTCGGCGAGGCGGCTGACGTTGCCGCCGCACTCGCGCAACTGGTGCTGGAGGTAGACGCGCTCGAACTGCTCGCGGGCCTCGCGGAGCGGCAGGTCGAGCGGCAGGCCGACGTCGCTCGGCGCGCTCGCCTGGGTGGCGGCCGTGGTCAGCGTGGCCTCGACCTCGTCGGCCGTGATCTCCTCCTGGGTGCCGAGGATCAGCAGCCGCTGGACGAGGTTCTTCAGTTCGTGGACGTTGCCCGGCCAGTCGTAGTGGAGCAGCCGGTTCTGGGCCCCCACCGCGAAGTGGCGGTAGGCCAGCCCCTCGCGCTCGACGAAGTGGTCGACGTAGAAGGTGAGCAGGTCCGGCACGTCCTCGCGGTGCTCGCGCAGCGGAGGGACGTACACCGGCACCACGTTGAGGTGGTAGAAGAGGTCTTCCCGGAACCGCCCCTCCTTGACCAGTTGCTCGAGGTTGGCCCGGCTGGCGGCGGCGATCCGCACGTCGATCGGCACCGGTTCGCTGCCGCCGACGCGGGTCACCGCGCGGGTCTCGAAGGCGCTGAGCAGGCGGGTCTGGGTCTCGCTCGCCATGTCGGCGACCTCGTCGAGGAACAGCGTCCCGCCGTTGGCCTGCTCCAGCCGCCCGTAGTGGACCGTGCCGTCGGTGCCCTCGCTGCCGAACAGTTCCACCGCGGCGTTTTCGCCGGCGATGGCGCCGACGCCGACGTTGACGAACGCCCGCTCGCGTCGCGGGCTGCAGTCGTGCAGGTAGCGGGCGAAGACCTCCTTGCCGCTGCCCGCCTCGCCGGTGATCAGGACCCAGCTGTCGTGCGCGGCGATGCGCTTGACCTGTTCGCGCAGGCGCTGCATCACGGGGCTGCGGCCGATCGGCGCGGGCAGCGCGGGTTCGTGCTTGCGCAGGTCGACGTTCTCGCGCTCCAGCCGGTCGGCCTGAAGCGCGCGGTCCACCGTGACCAGCAGCTTCGCCATCGACAGCGGTTTCTCGATGAAGTCGTAGGCGCCGAGGCGCGTGGCCTCCACGGCGGTTTCGACCGTGCCGTGCCCCGAGATCATGATCACCGGGCACGGCAGGGCACCGTCGCGCGACCACTCCTTGAGCAACGAGATGCCGTCGAGGTCGGGCATCCAGATATCGAGCAGGGCCAGGTCCGGCCGGCGGTTGCGCATGGCGTGACGGGCGGCGTCGCCGCCTTCCGCGGTGGCCACCTCGTAGCCCTCGTCCGCGAGGATCTCCTCGACCAGTTCGCGGATCGCGGGCTCGTCGTCGATGACCAGGATGTGGGGTTTCGACATGCTCGGTGACAGTTCAGGCCTGGTGGGCCCGGGGCGGTGGGGAGGCCGGCCCCCCTTCGGAAACGGCACCCGTCCTGACGGCCGGCAGGCGCACCGAGATCGATACGCCGCCGCTGCGGGGCTCTTTGAAATCGATCATACCACCGTGTTCCTCGACGATTTTCTTGACGATGGCGAGGCCGAGGCCCGTGCCGCGGGGCTTGGTGGTCATGTAGGGCTCGAACAGCCGCTCGCGGACGGCGGCCGGAATCCCGGGACCGTTGTCGCTGATGCGGATCTCGGCGAGCGGGGCGCCTGAGCCCTCGCGCGAGCGGGTGCGCACCAGAACGCGGCCGCCGGACTGCCCGGCGAGGGCCTCGATGGCGTTCTTGAGCAGGTTGTGCAGCAGCTGCCGCATGCGCCCGGCATCGGCCTCGACCGCGGGCAGGTGGGCGTCGAGGTCGGTCTCGAGCAGCACGCCGCCCTCGCTGCCGCGGTAGAGCTCGACCAGCTCCTCGACCAGCGGATTGAGCTCCAGCGGGGCCCGTTCGAGCCGCGGCGGCCGGGCGTACTCGCTGAACGCGTTGACCATGCCCTTCATCAGTTCCACCTGGCGCACGATCGTCTCGGTGTGGCGCTCGAGGAGCGCGCGATCATCCTCGGGCATCGATTTCGTGAACTTGTGGCGCAGCCGTTCCGCCGAAAGCTGGATCGGGGTCAGGGGGTTCTTGATCTCGTGGGCGAGACGGCGCGCGACCTCGCCCCAGGCCGCGTCGCGCTGGGCCTGGATCAGGGTCGTGATGTCGTCGAACACCAGCACCAGCCCGGCGTGCCCGGGATCATCGCTGCCTAGCGTCGTGCCACGGCAGATGAGGACCTGGCGCCCGCGGGCGCCGAACAGTGTGACCTCCGCCTGCCAGGCGAGCTCGACGTCGAGACGGGTGCGTTCGCGGAAGGTCTTGAGCAGCGGTTCGAGGTGCTCGTTCTCGGCGGTGATCGTCTCGAGCGTCTGGCCGAGGCAGAGCGCGAGCGGCACGTCGAGGATCTGCTCGGCCGCGCGGTTGGCGGTGCGCAGCGTGAAGTCGTGATCGAAGCTGACCACCCCGCTGGAGAGGTTGCCGAGCACCACCTCGAGGTAGGCCTTCTGCTGCTCGACTTCGCGCTGGCTGCGCTGCGTCTCGTCGCGCGACTGGGCGAGGCGCCTAGTCATCTCGTTGAACGAGCGCACCAGCATGCCCAGGTCGTCGTTGCCGGGCTGGGGCAGTCGCTGGCTGTAGTCGCCCGCGGCGACCGCCCGGGTGCCCATGACCAGGTCGCGGATCGGCGCGGTCAGTCGCCGGGCCGAGACGAACGCGAGCCAGAAGGCGGCCAGCAGCGCGAACAGCAGGACCAGGGAGAGCGTCAGCGTGAAGCTGGTCTTCAGGGGCGTGCGCAGGTAGGCGAGCTCGCGGTACTGGCTGAATGCCTCCTCGACCGAGGTGGCCAGCTCGCGCATGCTCGCCGGCACCGGGTAGAGCCCCTGCAGCATGCGCAGGCCGGTCTCGCCGGTCAGCGGGATGGGCACCACCACGCGGATGTAGAGACCCAGATCGCGGATGGTGTCGAGGCCGACGTAGGGCTGGCGCTGGCGCACCAGCAGCAGGATATCCTCGCCGGGCTGGCTCGGCACCAGCGCGGTCGGATCGGTGCTGCTCGACGCGATGATGTGGCCGTTGGCGCCGAGCAGTGTCATCTCGCTCGCACCGCTGCCCGGCAGCAGCCCGTCGAGGACGAACGCGGCCTGCCCCTCGCTGGTGTCGACCAGCTCCTCGGCGAGGGACTCCTGCCAGCGCAGGGCCGTCCTCATGTTGAGGTCGAGCGAGGAGCGCCCCAGCTCGAGGGCGTCGGTAAGCGCCTCCTCGACGCGGACGTCGAACCAGCTGTCGATCCCGCGGTGCAGGAACTGCAGCGAGAAATAGTAGAGCAGGCTGACCGGGGCCACCGCGATCAGGCCGAAGACCAGGACCAGGCGCAGGCTGAGCCGGGCGCCGGCCGTCTGGTGACGCACCTGCCGCGCGAGCCGTACCAGCTGGAACAGGATCAGGCCGACCAGGATCACCAGACCGGCCACGTTGAAGCCGAGCAGCCAGACGTAGAGCCGGCCGAACTGCGCCGAGTTCTGGGTCGACTCGCTCATCATGAACAGCGAGACCAGCAGCAGCGCCACCAGCGTGATCGCCGGCAGCGGACCCGAGGCGAGGCGTTTCAGGGCGTCAGCAGCCATTCGTGCCATTCGCTGGCGAGGTCCCAGGCGCTGCTGAGGTAGGCCACCGGGCGCAGTGGCAGCGGCAGCGACTCGATGTCGAGCAGCGCCCGCATGCGCACCCCGTAGCGGACGCCTTTTTCCAGCAGGCGCCGGTCGAGCATCGGCAGGTTGCGCACCCGGCCGAGCCGGGCGAGCGCCACGTCGAGGCGGGTGTGGCTGCTGCGTTCCCCGCTGTTGAGGTTGGTCACCAGGTAGCGGTCGGCCAATGCGCGGTACTCGAGCTGGTGGCGCTGGACGAGCGCGGCGACGGTCCGGTCCCAGAGCAGGTCGCGCGGCTCGAAGACCTGGATCTGCATCTCGACGACCATCGGCACGCCGCTGTCGAGCGCCTCGGTCGCCTCCGGCGTCAGGTCGAAGTGCACCCGGGCATCGAGCATGTAGACGCCGTCGACCAGGCGGGTGCTCGCGTCGAGGACCCGGAACTGGGCGGGGGCGACGTGGTCCCCGGCGGAGAGGGGCGGCGCCCAACCGCCGGGCAGCAGCGCGACCAGCAGCCCGACCAGGGCCCGCAGACCCCGGCGCGGCGTACGTACGACGGCGTTCGGGTTCATGGTTCGCGCCTGGCTGGCCTGCCCGCGGTCAGCGGGTGCGGATCAGCCTGGCGTAGTAGAAACCGTCCATGCCGTCCTCCCCCGGCAGGATCTGCCGGCCGTGGTGACAGGGATGGCCCCACTCCGCGTCGATGACGTCCTCGCGGGCATCCGTGTGATTCGCGAGGAAGTGGCTGATCTGCTTGTCGTTCTCGTCCGGGAGCACCGAGCAGGTAGCATACAGCAGGCACCCGCCGGGCGCGACCAGCGGCCAGAGGGCCGCGAGCAGCCGCGCCTGCTCCCCGGCGAGGCGCGGAAGGTCGTCGGCGCGGCGCAGCAGCTTGATGTCCGGGTGGCGGCGGATCACTCCGCTGCCGGAGCACGGCGCGTCGAGCAGCACGGCGTCGAACGCCTCGCCATCCCACCACTCCCCGGGGGCGCCGGCGTCCGCGGCGCGGACCTCCGCCCGGCCACCGATCCGTGCCAGGTTGTCGCGGAGCAGGTCGAGGCGCGCCTCCGACCGGTCGACGGCAAGCAGCCTCCCGGGCGCGGGGCGGCGCTCGAGGAGGTGGGTGGTCTTGCCGCCAGGCGCGGCGCAGGCGTCGAGCACCCGGGCCCCTTCCGGGGCGTCGAGCAACGGGGCCGCCAGCTGCGCCGCGGCGTCCTGGACCGACACGTCGCCGTCGTCGAACCCGGGCAGGTCGTGCACGTCGCAGGCGCGCTCGAGGACCAGGCCGGTGGCGACGTGGGGGGCCGGGGCGGCCGGCAGGCCGGCCGATTCCAGCCGGGTGACGTAGTCAGCGCGGCTGCCGTGGGCGAGGTTGACCCGCAGCGTCATCGGCGCCCGCGCGTTGTTCGCCTCGGCGATCGCCTCCCAGTCGCCCGGCCATGCCTCCTGCAGCACCTCGAACAGCCAGCGTGGATGGGCGAGGCGGGCATGCGGCTCCGCGTCGACCTCGCGCTCGAGGGCCTCCCGCTCGCGGAGGTAGCGCCGCAGCGCGGCGTTGACCAGGCGTCCCGCCCACGGCTTGCCGAGGGCGCGCGCGCCGGCCACGGTCTCGGCGACGGCGGCGTGGCTCGGCACACGCATGGCGCGAAGCTGGTGGAGGCCGACCAGCACCAGCGCGAGGACGTCGAGATCGCGCGCCCGCGGCGGGCGGTGCAGCAGCCGGGCGGCGAGCGCCGCGAGGCGCGGGTGCCAGCGCAGCGTCCCGTAGCAGAGCTCGCCGACCAGCGCGCGGTCGCCCGGGTCGACCCCGGCGAGCGCCTCGGGCAGCACGGCGTCGAGCGAAGCCCCCTCCCGCAGCAGGCGGGCCAGCGCGCGCGCCGCCGCGGCCCGGGCCTGCATCACCCTAGCCGAGGACCACGCCCTGCAGCGCCCGGCCGTTGGCGAACGCGCCGGCATCGATCGCCCGTTTTCCGGGCAACTGCAGACGACGGATGCGCAACAGGCCGTCGCCGCAGGCGACGTCGATTCCCTCGGGTCCGGCGGCGATGATCGTCCCCGGCGGCGATGCCTGGCCGGGGCGCGGGGTCGCCTCCCAGACGCGCAGCGTCTGGCCGTCGAGGTG
This sequence comes from Gammaproteobacteria bacterium, assembly GCA_033722135.1. Lineage (GTDB taxonomy): Bacteria > Pseudomonadota > Gammaproteobacteria > QNFN01 > QNFN01 > QNFN01. The sequence goes on from JAWVZO010000003.1 coordinate 34,415, forward strand.
GGTCTCGGCGACCGGCCACGGAACGAGGCCACGAACCTGTCGGTCGAGCCGTTCCGCGGGAGCCCGCCAGTCGAGACGCGCCTCGGCCTTGGTGAGCTTGTCGGCGTAGGTCGCCAGGCGCTCGTCCTGGATCTCCGGCGACGCGTCGCCGCGGGCCAGCGCGGGCAGGGTCTCGACCAGAAGTTCGGCGCCGAGCGCGGCCAGCGTGTCGTGCAGGGTGCCGGTCGTGTCGTCTGGTCCGATCGGCACCGCCTTGCGCGCCAGTGCCGGGCCGGTGTCGAGGCCGCGCTCCATCTGCATGATCGTCACCCCGGTCTCGCGGTCGCCGGCCAGCACGGCGCGGTGGATCGGCGCCGCGCCGCGCCAGCGGGGCAGCAGCGAGGCGTGGACGTTGACGCAGCCGAGCCGGGGCGCGTCGAGGACCGCCTGCGGCAGGAGCAGCCCGTAGGCCACCACGACCATGACGTCGGCGCCGAGTGCGGCCAGCTCCCGCTGTGCCGACGGGTCGCGGAGGGTCACCGGCTGGCGCACCTGCAGGGCGTGTTCCAGGGCGAACTGCTTGACGGGGCCGGGACGAAGCCGGCGTCCGCGGCCGGCCGGCCGGTCCGGCTGCGTGTAGACCGCGACGAGGTCGTGACCCGCGGCGTGGAGCGCCTTAAGGGTGGGCACGGCGAATTCCGGCGTGCCGGCGAAGATCACCTTTAGCGTGTCGTCGGCGGGTGGCATCGGCTTCAGTTCACGCGACCGGCCGGCGTCACAGGGTCTGGCGCTCGCGCTTGCGGACCCGCTTGCGGATACGGCTGCGCTTGAGTTCCGAGAGGTAGTCGATGAACAGCTTGCCCTCGAGGTGGTCCATCTCGTGCTGGATGCAGACGGCCAGAAGGCCCTCGGCGTCCATGGCGAAGGTGGCACCGTCGCGGTCGAGCGCCTCGACCGTGATCCGCTCCGCCCGCGTGACCCGTTCGTAGATCCCCGGAACGGAGAGGCAGCCCTCTTCCATCTCCTCCTCGCCCTCGCGGGCGGTGATCACGGGGTTGATCAGGCAGACCGGAGCCTCGCGGGACTCGGAGACGTCGATCACGATCACCCGGCGGTGCACGTCGACCTGGGTGGCGGCGAGGCCGATGCCCGGTGCGCTGTACATGGTTTCGAACATGTCGTCGACCAGTCTCCGGACCGTGTCGTCGACCCGCTCGACCGGCTCGGCCCGGGTGCGCAGGCGCGGGTCGGGAAAGTGGAGTACATTCAGTAGTGCCATCAGAGGTTTCGGTGATATCTTGCGGATTGATCTAGCATTTACCAAACCGTTGCGGGATTATACGCTACACTGGTTGCCGTACCGGGTTTTCCGATAGACTCGCAATAACAACGACCGAGGGAACGCCGCGATGTTCATTTCCAGGTTGCTCGGAGTGTTGGCGGGGGCCTTGCTCGTCGGCATGGTCGCTGCCCAGGACGTCCTCCTGCGTTCGGATGCTCCGACCGAGTACGTTGTCAAGAAGGGTGACACCCTCTGGGACATCTCCGCGATGTTCCTCGAAAAGCCGTGGCTCTGGCCCGAGATCTGGTACGTCAATCCCCAGGTCGAGAACCCGCACCTGATCTACCCGGGCGACAAGCTCTACCTGGTCTGGGTCGACGGGCGCCCGATGCTCCGCCGCGGCGACGGCAAGCTCTCGCCGCAGGTGCGCGTCGAGCCGATCGACCAGGCGATCCCGGCGATCCCGCTCGAGTACATCCTGCCGTTCCTCAACCGCTCCCGCGCGATCCTGACCCGCGAGGAGATCGACGCCGCGCCCTACATCGTCCATTTCCGCGAGGACCGCGTGATCGGCGACGAGGGGACCCTCGCCTACGTCCGCAAGCTCGACGAGACGTCTCCCGACGCGTACCTCATCTTCGAGGAGGGCGAGGAGCTGCGCGACTTCGAGACCGACGAGATCCTCGGCTACCACATCCAGCATGTCGGCAACGCGGTCAAGCGGACGCCGGGCGACCCGGCGCGGGTCTACATCACCGACAGCCTGCAGGCAATCAGCAAGGGCGACCGCCTGCTCGAGGACACCGACGCCAACCTGCCGCGCGAGTTCTACCCGAAGGCGCCCGAGACCCAGGTCGACGGCCACATCATCTACGCCCCCGAGACGGTCAAGATGGTCGGCCAGTACCGGACGGTCATCATCGACCGGGGCGCCCGCGACGGGCTCGAGCCGGGACACATCCTGCTCGCCTACACCGCGCGCAAGGCGATCGACGACCCGACCCAGAACGTCGGCGACTGCCACATCTACATCAGGCGGAAGGAAGGCTGCGTCGACCTCGAGCCCGGACAGAAGCGCGAGAAGGTGATCATCCCGCGCGAGCTCTCGGGGCTGGTCATGGTCTACAAGACCTTCGAGCGCGTCAGCTACGCGCTGGTGATGAAGGAAGAGTTCCCGATCGAGGTCTACGACGAGGTCGGCTCGCCGTAGATCCGTCGAACATCCCGGCCACGGTGGCCGGGACGTCGCTCGCGCACACGGAGGTGCGGAGGTGACCCAAGGATGGACACGTCCCTGCCGGACGATGCCGCGGCCTGGCTGACCCTGAACCGGGTGCCGGGCCTCGGTTCGCGCACCCTCTGCCGGCTGCTGCACCGCTGCCCCGACCCGGAGGCGCTGCTCTCGGCCTCCGCGGCCCGGCTGCGTGAGCTCGGCGTGCCGCCCGCCGCGCGTCGGGCGCTGAGCCGGGCCGATCGCGCTGCGGCCCGTGCCGACCTCGCCTGGCTGGAGGCCCCCGGCCGCGGGCTGCTGACCCTCGCCTGTGCCGATTACCCGCCGGCGCTGCTCGCCACCGCCGACCCGCC
>JAWVZO010000004.1:0-37217 GCA_033722135.1 Gammaproteobacteria bacterium
GCCTGCTGGTCGGGGGCAGGACGTCGCGCGAAGCCGGGCAGCAGCATCATGAAGTCGCACAGCAGCCGCCCGTCGCGGTCGCGGGTCGGCACGCGCCGCCAGAGGGGTGTCCCGGGAACGATTCCCGGTGCCCTGCGCGGCAGGTCGGCGTCCCGATCAGGGAGGGTATCGGTGGAGCGGCCCGACGACGCGGGGTTCGGTGGTAACGCCGGCTGGTGGGGGCGGCTCAGCGGAGATCGGGGTTGAGGGTGTAGGTCGCGCACAGCCGGGCCTTGTCGAGCACGTGGCCGCTGATGGCCTGCAGCACCTCGGGACCGTCGAACCGGCCGTCGACCGGGCAGCGCTCGGTGTCGAGCGCGTAGAGCGTGAACATGTAGCGGTGCACCAGCGTGTCGTTCCAGGGCGGACAGGGGCCGTCGTAGCCGTAGTAGTCGCCCTCCATGTCCGGGTCGCCGGAGAACCAGTCGGTGTAGCTGTTGATCCCGGACCGGGTCCCGTGCGGGCCCTCCGGGCCGGGCTTGCCCCCGGCGGTCACCTCGGTGGAGAACGCGCCCTCGGCGAGTTCGTCGCCGTCGGCATCGATATCGACCAGGACCCAGTGGTAGAAATCGACCCTGGGAAGTTCCTCGGGCACCCGGCGGCCCTCCAGGTTGACGTCGTCGGCCACGCCGGGGACGTCGGGGTCGTGGCAGATCATCACCAGCGAGCGGGTCCCCTCGGGAAGCCCGCTCCAGTAGAAGCCCGGGCTGACGTTTTCCGACAGGACGACGTGCTCGTCGGCGTCGTAGGCGCCGAACGCGAAACGCTCGGGGATCGCCTCGCCATCCGCGAAACTCCGACAGAAAAGGTTCATCGTTGACTCCGACGCGGACTCCCGCGTGAATGTAGCACAGCGCGGCCGACGCTCCGGGATGCCACGGACCGCCGCCAATCAGCCTGCGCGCCGCTTCTCCCGGTCCCGTTCCGGGGCCTCGGCTGCAGGCGCATCCGCCCGCTCGCCGAGGTCTGCGAGGGTGGCTCCCCCGAGGCGCGTCGCCACGGCCTCGTCGAGTCCGCTCAGCAGCCGGTCGATCGATGCCAGCCCGGGATCGCGCGTTTCGCGCAACCCTCTCGTGTCGTGCGCCTCGCGCACGGCGGCGAGGAATTCGGCGACGCCGACGCGGGAGGGGTCGCGCGCCGGCAACAGCGCCGGCGGGTCGTCGGCCGTCTCGATGAGGTAGCCGTCCCGCTCCAGGGGCGACAGGAGTTCTCGCAACAGCGGCTCCGGAAGCCCCAGGTAGGAGGCCAGCCAGGCGGTGGTGCACGGCGCCTGCCCCTCCTGGAAACGGCGCGTGATCAGGTGCATCGCCGAGAGGGCCACGCCTTCTCTCTGGCGGTTGCTCAGCACGGGGCTGTCGGGGCCGTGCACCAGGTACTCGGGGTGCTGGTGGTAGAACGCGAAACTCGCACCCGTCAGCAGGATCAGCCAGCTCAGGAAGAGCCAGATCATGAACAGGATCATGGTCGCGAAGGCGGAGTAGATCGCCGTGTAGTTCCCGGACCCGGCGACGAACGAGGTGAAGGCCCAGCCCACGCTTTCCCAGAGCACGCCGGCGACCACCGCACCGATCAGGGCCGAACGGGCCCTGACCCGGGTGTTCGGCACCAGCAGGTAGATCATCGTGAACGCCAGGATGACCATGAGGTAGGGCACCACTCGACCGACCTGCTCCAGCACGGGACCGAGCAGTTCGGCGACCCCGGCCGCGTGCGCGCTGGTCGTCACGGTAGCGGTCACGCCCAGTGCGGAGACCACCAGCAGGGGGCCGACCAGGATCACCGAGAGGTAGTTGCTGAAGCGCTCGCGCATCGAGCGGTGCGAACGGACCCGCCACGTGGCGTTGAACGCCGCCTCGATCTTCTGGATCAGCGAGACGACGGTGAACACCAGGAAGGCGAGACCGACCGTGCCGAGCACGTCGGCCCGGATGTTCTCGACGAAGCCGATGACCCGCGAGGTGATCTCCGCGCCCTGCTCCCCCAGCGGGTCGAGCAGGTTCATCAGCAGGGGCTCCACGCGGTAGTGCACCCCCAGCCCCTTGAGCACCGAGAAGCTGACCGCCAGCAGCGGCACCAGCGACAGCAGCGTGGTGTAGACCAGGCTCATCGCGCGCAGCGTCAGCTGGCCCGCAGCGAGGTCGCGGGCCACCGCGTGGAAGATGCGCAGGTAGAGAAGGCCCGCTGCTTTCCAGCGCGACTGCGAGGCGAGGTCGGCATCCCAGACGAAGGCGTGGACGGCCGAGGCGAACCGGCTGTAGCGGCTCATCGCACGCCTCTCCCGCCGGGGGGGTCACACGGAAATGGGCGCCCTTTTCGTGAATGACTTATGTCAATTACAGGCCAGGGCCCCGCCCCTAAGATCGTCGGCGGAGTTCCTTGAGGAGCTTCGAATACCTCCTCCGATTGTCCGCCCGGCACTCTTCGTCGGGTTTTTTTTGCCCCTCGGGCCGTTCGGGTCATCACGATCGGCTCCGGCGAACCGGCGTCACGGTCACCACGCCCGCCGTTCGCGACCTCCGGATCTCTCCAGCGACTCGCGCCATCGGGTCGAGCCGGCCCCGGGGCCCGGACGCCCCGTCGGCCGGGGTGCCGACCTGGGTCGCGATGGTTATCGGAATGCCTCGGTCCTGAAGCCGTCGCACTTGCGATATGGGTTGGTCAGGACGATGTTGCTCACCCGGATCTCGTACTTCGCGTTCGGGCCGAGCAGGCCGGTGATCAGGCGGATCGGCGCCCCCGCGCCGATGCGGGTGTGCGGCAGGCCGGTCACGTCGTAGTTCCAGACGTCCCATCCCTTGCCGAGCCCCTCGTCACGGTTGAAGAAGTTGAGGTAGATCCAGGCCGGTCCAAGTTCGTTGGGCGTCGAACCGGTGCAGCCGATGCTGCCGTCCTCGAACACCGTGAAGTCGCTCGGGACGGCGGTGTTGCTCTGCTCGTGGTAGACCACGCAGCTGAACCTGAAGTCGTTCTCGACGGCAATCTTGTAGGCCTCGTCCGCCGGGAGCGCGCAACGCTCGGCCTGCGCGAGGCCGCTCGCGACCGTCAGGGTGACGGCGAGGCCCAGGCCGGTGAAGAGGCGTCCGGGCGAGGGGGTGCGGCGACTCATTTCCATCGATTCTTCTCCTTACATGTGCGGGGCACCGTGCCCGCGGCCTCCGTGGGAGTCAGCCTAAAGATAGCACCTGCGGGAACCGCCGCGCCCGCCCCACGAACGTCATTCATGCCCCCCCTCCCGGGCGAGCCCGACCCCCTCCATGCGTCGCCCGGTGAAATGCACGAAGCCCTGCTGGCGGGTGGCGCCGTCGACCGAGTAGTCGAACTGGTAGAGCCGGCACCACACCAGGCGTCCCCGGGCGTCGCGGCACGGACGCATCCGGCGCAGCGCCACCGTCTCCTCGAGGAACTGCACGCCGTCGGCCTCGCAGGTCCGCCGCGCGGCCCGCGTGGCCCGCTCACGTACCTGCAGGTTGGCGTGCCAGAACCAGGCGAGCGCGCCCAGTCCGAGCAGCCAGAGCAGGGTCGTGTCGAAATACATCGACGGTTCAGGTCGCGTCGGCCGGTGCGGCGACCAGTTCACGCAACAGGACCGTGGCGAAGCTGCCCGCGGGGAGCGTGAAGCCGAGTTCCAGCACCGGGCCGTCGAGGTGCGATTCCAGTTCGCGCGCGCGGACGCGCAGCGCGCGGCGGTCGGCCTCCAGCCCGAACCGCTCCAGGCCTCGCTGCCACGATGCGAAAGGCGCGAGCCAGCCGCGCTCGCGGTCTCCCGCCTCGCAGTCGCCGAGCGCGCCGCCGCGGCCCCAGAGAGGACCGCTGGGATGGACCTCGAGGGCGGCCAGCCGCGCCGGCAGCTCCGGATCGTCGGCGGTGCCGACGAAGTACCCGCGCCGACCATCGAGGACCAGCGGCTCACCGTCGAGGTGACGGGTCCACGAGCCGTCCTCGAGCCGCGCGGCGGCGACGGCGTTGAACAGCAACGAGCGCGCCGCCGACAGCAGCAAACCGCGCTGCTCGCGCCGCACCCGGCCTGCCGTGCCATCGAACAGGCGCTCAGCCGCGACGAGGTTGGCCCCGCCGCGACCGAAGCGCTGCGGGCCGAACAGGTTCGGGAAGCCGCGTCCTGCGATGGCCTCGAGCCTCTCGTCGAGATTCCCGGGGTCCCCGGCGACGTCGTGGACCCTGATCCGGAAACGGTTTCCGAGCAGCGCGCCGCGCCGCAACTTGCGCGGATGGCGCACCGCCTCGAGCACGCGCACGCCGGGGACATCGAGGGCCGTCCAGTCCGGCTCGGGGCGTCCCGCGAGACCGACGCTGAACCACTGCCGGGTCACGGCGAAGCGGTCCTTGAGTCCGGCGAAACCGACGTCCCGGCGCGGGATGTCGCAGAACGCCGCGAGGCGACCGGCGACCCAGGCCGTGTTGGCCTCGCGCTTCTCGACCCGGAGCATCACGTGCTCCCCGCCCCCTCCGGGCGTGAAGCCGAGCAGTTCGTCGACGACGAAATCGTCCGGGGTGGCGCGCAACTGCCCGCGTAGCGGGGGCTCGCCGAAGGCGAGGCGCCGCGGTAGGCCGTCCGGCGCGAGGCCGGGCCAGGAGGTGTCCGTCACGGGGCTACTCGTCGAGCAGCACGACGGCGAAGGCGGCGATGCCCTCGCCGCGCCCGGTAAACCCCATCTTCTCGGTGGTCGTCGCCTTTAGGTTGAGGCGTCCCGGCGGCAGCCCGAGTTCGCCGGCGAGCGTCTCGCGCATCCGGGCGACGTGCGGTGCCAGTCGCGGGCGCTGGGCGACCACCGTCAGGTCGACCGAGGCGACGGCGAGGTGATGCTCCACGAGCTGCGCCCTGACCCGGCGCAGCAGCTTGCGGCTGTCGATACCGGCGAACGCGGGGTCGTCGTCGGGGAAGTGGTGGCCGATGTCGCCGAGGCCTGCGGCTCCCAGCAGGGCGTCGCAGAGGGCGTGGATGACCACGTCGCCGTCTGAGTGCGCCGCGAGGCCCTCGTCGTGCGGCACCTCGACGCCGCCGAGCACCAGCGGCCTGCCCGCCGCGAAGGCGTGGGCGTCGAAGCCGTGCCCTATGCGCACCGCGCCGTGACCTCGCGCTCGATATACCAGGCCGCCAGGGCGAGATCCTCGGGCCGGGTGACCTTGAGGTTGTCGGCATGCCCCTCGACCACCCGGGCGACGTGCCCCGCGCGCTCCACGGCCATCGCCTCGTCGGTCACGTCGGGATGCGCGACGAGCGCGTCGCGCAACAGGCCGAGGCGGAACATCTGCGGCGTCTGGGCGTGCCAGAGCGCCTCGCGCGGCACCGTCTCGGCGATGCGCCCGCCGGTGACGCGCTTGAGGGTGTCGCGTGCCGGGACGGCGAGGATGCCGCCCACCGGGTCGTCGTCCAGCGTGGCGAGGAGCGCGTCGAGATCGTCACGCCGCAGGCACGGGCGTGCGGCGTCGTGCACCAGCACCCAGTCGTGCTCGTCGCCCCGGTCGACCAGGGCCGCGAGGCCTCGGCGCACCGAGTCGGCCCGTTCCGCACCGCCATCGACCACCGTCACGGCCTCGCGCAGCGCCGCGTCGATACCCTCCCAGGCCGTATCGCCGGGCGCCAGCGCGACGACGATCCCGCTGACCGCGGGATGGCCGACGAAACGGCGCAGCACGTGGGCCAGCAGCGGCTCGCCGGCCAGGGGCAGGTACTGCTTGGGCTGCCCCCGGCCCATCCGCGTGCCCTGCCCGGCCGCCGGGATCACGACCCAGTGGCGCGGCTCGGCGCGACCGTTCACCGTGACTCCTCCGGGGGTGGTGCCTGGGGTTCCTCGACGAGCTGGTAGAAGGTCTCCCCGCGCACCACCATGCCCAGCTCGCTGCGCGCGCGCTCCTCGATTGCCGCCAGTCCCTGCTTCAGGTCGGTGACCTCGGCCTCGAGGGCCGCGTTGCGCTCCCGCAGCTCCTCGTTCTCGGCCTGCTGCGCCGCGATCTCCTCGCGGAGCTTGCGCACCTCCAGGAGCCCCCCGTCACCGAACCACAACTTGAACTGCAGCACCAGGAGCAGCAGCACCAGGAACGCGATCAGGGCACGCACGGCGCGGTGTTCCGGTTCCGCTCTGGGGGCGATCCCGTCACCCGGCGAGTTGCGGGAACGCCGCCCGTCCGGCGTAGACCGCCGCGTCGCCGAGCTCCTCCTCGATGCGCAGCAGCTGGTTGTACTTCGCCACGCGGTCGGTACGCGACAGGGACCCGGTCTTGATCTGGGTCGCGCTGGTGGCGACGCTGAGGTCGGCCAGCGTCGTGTCCTCGGTCTCGCCGGAGCGGTGCGAGATGACCGACGTGTAGCCGGCCTCGGTGGCCAGGCGGATCGCCTCGCGGGTCTCGCTGAGCGTGCCGATCTGGTTGAGCTTGATCAGGATCGAGTTGGCGATGCCCTTGTCGATTCCCTCCTGCAGGATCGCCGGGTTGGTGACGAACAGGTCGTCGCCGACCAGCTGTACCCGCCGGCCGAGCCGCTCGGTGAGCAGCTGCCAGCCGGCCCAGTCACCCTCGTCCATGCCGTCCTCGATCGACAGGATCGGGTAGCGGTCGCAGAGGTCGACGAGATAATCGGCGAAGCCGTCCGCATCGAGGTTGCGCCCCTCGGAGATCAGGTCGTAGCGGTCGTCGCGGTAGAACTCGGAACTGGCGACGTCGAGGCCGAGCCAGATCTCCTCCCCGATGGCGTAGCCGGCTTGGCCGACCGCCTCGATGATCACCTCCAGCGCCGCTTCGTTCGACGGGAGATCGGGTGCGAAACCGCCCTCGTCGCCGACCGCGGTGTTCAGGCCGCGCCCCTGGAGCACCTTGCGCAGGGCGTGGAACACCTCGGCACCGTATCGCACCGCCTCGGCCAGCGTCGGTGCGCCGACCGGCAGGATCATGAACTCCTGGATGTCGACGTTGTTGTCGGCGTGGGCGCCGCCGTTGATGATGTTCATCATCGGAACCGGGAGCCGGAACGGGCCGTCGCCGCCGAGGTGGCGGTAGAGGCCGAGCCCGGCCGACGCGGCCTGGGCGTGTGCCGCGGCGAGCGACACGGCGAGGATCGCGTTGGCGCCGAGGCGCCCCTTGTTCGCCGTGCCGTCGAGTTCCACGAGCCGGGCGTCGAGCGCCGCCTGGTCGTCGAAGGCCTGCCCGGCGAGCGCCCCGCGCAGCTCGCCGTTGACGTTGGCCACGGCGTTGCGCACGCCCTTGCCCAGGTAGCGCGCGGGGTCGCCGTCGCGCAGCTCGACCGCCTCCCGGGTGCCGGTCGAGGCGCCCGAGGGCACCGCCGCCCGACCGCGCGCGCCGTCGGCGAGGAGCACGTCGGCCTCCACGGTGGGATTGCCGCGGGAGTCGAGGATCTCGCGGGCGCGAAGGTCACGTATCTCGATCATCTGCGTGTTCCGTCACAGGTTGGAAGTCGGGATGCGGCTCAGCCGCGCGTCTCGATCGGCCCCGCGCGCTTGATCACGTCGTCGAGCGCGACCAGCTGCTCGAGCAGCTCGTCGAAGCGGTCCAGTGGCCACGAGTTGGGGCCGTCGCTGTGCGCGTGCTCGGGATCCGGGTGGGTCTCCATGAACAGGCCGGCGATGCCCACGGCCACGGCGGCGCGCGCGAGCACCGGCACGAACTCGCGCTGCCCTCCCGAACTCGACCCCTGGCCGCCCGGGAGCTGCACCGAGTGGGTGGCATCGAACACCACCGGGCAGCCGGTGTCGCGCATGATCGCCAGCGAGCGCATGTCGGAGACGAGGTTGTTGTAGCCGAACGACGCGCCGCGCTCGCAGACCATGATCCGGTCGTTGCCCGTCGCGCGCGCCTTGGCGACGACGTGGGCCATGTCGCCGGGCGCGAGGAACTGGCCCTTCTTCAGGTTGACCGGCTTGCCCTGCGCGGCGACGCGCTGGATGAAATTGGTCTGCCGGCAGAGGAACGCCGGGGTCTGCAGCACGTCGACCACCGCCGCGACCTCGTCGAGCGGCGTGTCCTCGTGGACGTCTGTAAGCACCGGCACGCCGACCTGGTCGCGGACCGCGGCCAGCGTGCGCAGCCCCGCCTCGAGGCCGGGGCCGCGTGGGCTGTCGTGCGAGGAGCGGTTGGCCTTGTCGAACGACGCCTTGAAGACGTACGGCACCCCGCGCGCGGCGGTCAGCTCGCGCAGACGGCCCGCGACGTCGATGCAGAACTGCTCGCCCTCGATGACGCAGGGCCCGGCGATGACGAACAGCGGCCGGTCCGGGCCGACGTCGAACCCGGCCAGGTTCATCCCTCGGCCGCCCGGCCGGTGGCCGCCACGTGCTCCTCCAGGGCGGCCCGGATGAACCCGCTGAACAGGGCGTGACCGTCGCGCGGCGTGGAGGTGAACTCGGGATGGAACTGGCAGGCCAGGAACCAGGGATGGCCCGGCAGCTCGATCATCTCAACGAGGCGGCCGTCGAGCGACATGCCGGAGAAGAGCAGGCCCTTGTCCTCCAGCGGCAGCAGGTACTGGTTGTTGAACTCGTAGCGGTGCCGGTGGCGCTCGACGATGACGTCTTTGCCGTACAGGCGCCGCGCCAGCGAGTCGGCGCGCAGACGGCAGGACTGGCCGCCGAGACGCATGGTGCCGCCCTTGTCCGATTCCTCGCCACGCTGCTCGAGCGTGCCGTCGGCGCCCTTCCACTCGGTGATCAGGGCGATCACGGGGTACGGCGTGTCGCGGTCGAACTCGGTGCTGTGGGCGCCCTCCATGCCGGCGACGTGGCGCGCGAACTCGATCACCGCGACCTGCATGCCGAGGCAGATGCCGAGGTAGGGGATGCCGTTCTCGCGCGCGTGACGCACCGCGGCGATCTTGCCCTCCACGCCGCGCTCGCCGAACCCGCCGGGCACGAGGATGGCGTTGACGCCATCGAGGCAGCCGAGCCCCTCGCGCTCGATCTCCTCGGAATCGACGTAGGTGATGTTCACCTTGGTCTCGGTGTGCACGCCGGCGTGGGTCAGCGCCTCGGAGAGCGACTTGTAGGACTCGGTCAGGTCGGTGTACTTGCCGACCATCGCGACGGTCACCTCGTGGCGCGGGGCGTCGATGGCGGCGACGACGCGCTGCCACTCTTCCATCCGCGGCGGGGGCGTGTCGAGCTTGAGCTTCTCGACGGCGATCTGGTCGAGCCCCTCGGCCTGCAGCAGCAGCGGGATGCGGTAGATGGTGTCGACGTCGACCGCCGAAATCACCGCGCGCGGCTCGACGTTGGTGAACAGCGCGATCTTGCGCCGCTCCGCCTCCGGCAGCGGCTGGCTGGCGCGGCACAGCAGGATGTCGGGCTGGATGCCGATAGAGCGCAGCTCCTTGACCGAGTGCTGCGTCGGCTTGGTCTTGATCTCGCCGGCGGTCGGGATGTACGGGACCAGGGTCAGGTGGATGAACAGCACGTGGTCGTGGCCGAGCTCGACGCCCATCTGGCGGATCGCCTCGAGGAACGGCAGCGACTCGATGTCGCCGACCGTGCCGCCGATCTCGACCATCGCCACGTCGGCGTCGCCGGCGCCCTGGCGGATCTGCTCCTGGATCTCGTCGGTGATGTGCGGGATCACCTGCACGGTGCGGCCGAGATAGTCACCGCGCCGCTCCTTTCGGATGACGTTCTCGTAGACCTGGCCGGTCGTGAAGTTGCTGCGCTTGCTGGTCCGGGTGCGCACGAAGCGCTCGTAGTGCCCCAGGTCGAGGTCGGTCTCCGCGCCGTCCTCGGTGACGAACACCTCGCCGTGCTGGAACGGGCTCATCGTCCCCGGGTCGACGTTGATGTAGGGGTCGAGCTTGAGCAGCGCGACGCTGAGGCCACGCGCCTCGAGCAACGCGCCGAGCGAAGCGGAGGCGATGCCCTTGCCGAGAGACGACACGACACCGCCTGTGACGAAGATGAATTTGGTCATCGGGAGAACCGGATAGCCGACGGCCGGAGTACCGGCGCGAGACGGGCGTCATGGTACCGGAACACCTGACCCGCCTCAATCGAGACGATGCTCAGTCGCACCCGTTCGCCATCCCTTCCTGCCAGCGTAGGCGCAGCCCGGGCCGCCCCGGGCGGGCCGCGAAGCCGGAGGTCACCCAGAGGTCGGCGACCGCCGCGAGCTCGCCGTCGACGAGCACCAGGGGCAGCCGTTCGCGCCGCCACGGCGGGACCCCGGCCTCCTGCAGCAGCTTCTTCAGCGGGCGGCGGTGCCGGCCCTGCAGGCGCAGCCGCTCGCCTCCGGCGCGCGTGGTGACGGTCACCGCCGCGTTCTCCAGGCGGGCGAGGTCGAGCCCGTCGCCCACCGTCGTCTCGCCCCACAGGCGGCCCCAGGGCAGGACGAGCGGCGTCGCCACGTCCCAGCGACGCGCTTCCCGGTCGGGCCTCGCGTCAGGAGGACGCCCGGCGTAGAGCCGGTCCCGGTAGCGGCGCACCTCGCCTCCCGGCCAGGCGACGTGCGGGTTGCGGTCGCGCCCGGCGCCGAGCACCTCCCGCTCGATGCGCGCCAGCACGCGCTGCGCCGGGCGCGGCAGGCCGAGACCGGCGAGCCACCGGCGCAGCAGCAGGCGCCGGCGCGCCGGATCGAGCCGGCGCACCCCGTCGAGCGGGAGCGTCGCGGCGCCCGGTACGACGCCGAGTTCCCCGAGGTCGACCGCGGCGAGCGCTTCGAGCAGGAAAGACGCCTCGGCGCAGTGCCCCGCGCTGCGCGCGAGGCACTCCGTGGCGGCCGGCCAGCGCGCCGCCAGCCGCGGCAGGATCTCGTGGCGCAGGAAGTTCCGGTCGCGCGCGGTGGAGGCGTTGTCGGGATCCTCGCACCAGTCGAGCCGGTGGCTCGCCGCGTACGCCGCGAGCGCCGCGCGGGGCTGGTCGAGCCACGGTCGGACCAGCCACCCCGGGGCGAACCGGGCCCGCGCCGGCATCCCCGCGAGCCCCTCGATGCCCGCCCCGCGCAGCAGCTGCAGCAGCACGGTCTCCGCCTGGTCGTCCAGGTGATGGGCGGTCAGCAGCCACTCTCCGGGGGCGAGCCGTTCGCCGAGCGCGACGTACCGTGCCTCCCGCGCCGCCGCCTCCGGGCTCTGGCCCGCCGCGGGTCGTGCGTCGACGGCCACGGCCGCGAACGGGACGGCCAGCCGGTCGCAGGCCGCCGCGGCCCGTTCCCGCCAGCGGGCCGACCCGGGGTGCAGGCCGTGATCGACGTGCAGCGCGCGCAGCGGGCCGAGACGACCCGCGTCGCGCAGCCCGGCGGCGACGTGCAGCAGCACGGTCGAGTCCCGTCCGCCGCTGTAGGCGACCGCGAGGGCCGGCTGGCCGGGCTGGCCGGCGAGGCTGTCGAGCAGCGCGCGGGCCAGGCGGTCCATCGTGGCGGCTAGGCCTGGGGCGCGCCGTAGGCCATCAGGCGCCGGTGACGCCGCTCCAGGAGCGCGTCGGTCGGCAGGGCCACCAGCTCGGCGAGCCGGGCGGCGATCGCCTGTTGCAGGCGATCGGCCATCAGCGCCGGATCGCGGTGGGCCCCGCCCAGCGGCTCCTCGACGATGCCGTCGATCAGGCCGAGCTCGAGCAGGCGGTCGGAGGTGATGCCCATCGCCGCGGCGGCCTCGGGCGCCTTCTCGGCGCTCTTCCAGAGAATCGACGCGCATCCCTCCGGCGAGATCACCGAGTAGGTCGCGTAGCCCAGCATCAGCACCGCGTCGCCGACCCCGATCGCCAGCGCGCCACCGGACCCTCCCTCGCCGATCACCGTGCAGACGACCGGCACGCGCAGGCCGGCCATCTCGCGCAGGTTGTGGGCGATCGCCTCGCTCTGGCCACGCTCCTCGGCGCCGATGCCCGGGTAGGCGCCCGGGGTATCGATGAAGGTGAGGATCGGCATCCGGAAACGGTCGGCCATCAGCATCAGGCGCAGGGCCTTGCGGTAGCCCTCGGGACGCGCCATACCGAAGTTGCGGTAGACCTTGTCCCGGGTGTCGCGCCCCTTCTGGTGGCCGATCAGCATCACCGGCCGGCCCTCGAAACGGGCCACGCCGCCGACGATCGCCTTGTCGTCGGCGTAGGCACGATCGCCGTGGAGTTCCTCGAACTCGGTGAAGATCATCTTCACGTAGTCGAAGGTGTAGGGACGCTGCGGGTGGCGCGCGATCTGCGCCACCTGCCACGGCGTCAGCGAGGAGAAGATCGACGCGGTCAGGTTCCGGCTCTTGGCCTCGAGGCGGGCGACCTCCTCGCTGATGTTGAGGTCGTTGTCGTCGCCGACGTGGCGTAGCTCCTCGATCTTCGCCTCCAGTTCGGCGATCGGCTGTTCGAATTCGAGGAAATTGAGATTCATGAACGATCCGGTGCTGCGGGCGGGGGCGTCATTCTAGCCCGAATCGCGGCGGCGACGGGATCGCCCCTGTGGACCGGACCGCCATGCGCGCGCGTGCTCAGCCACGGTAGACGAGGTCGACCCGTTCGCGGCCGCAGGCGCGGCGCAGCCGCTTGAGCAACTCGTCGGCGGGACGCACGCGCCAAGCGTCGCCGAGCGTGAGCCGGGCGGCGCCCTCCCTCCCCGCGTACTCGAGCAGGACCGGACACCCCCCGTCGCAGAACGGCCGGAGCTGTTCGCGCAGCCCCCCGACGGGGTCCCCGCCGTCGCCCCAGTCGCCCGTCTCGAGGCGCACCAGCAGCGCGCGCGCGTGGCGTTCGCGCGCCTGTTCCAGGCTGAGGATCTCGTCGGCGCGGACCTGCGCCGTGCCGGAGAAGTCGTCCTGGCTCAGCCCCCCGGTCACCACCAGAAGGCGATCCTTGGCGATCAGCTCGCGGTGCCGCTGGCTCACCTCGTCGAACGCCTTGACCTCGATCCGGCCGCTGCGGTCGTCGAGGGTCAGGATGCTGATCAGGCCGCCGCGCTGGGTCTTCAGGGTGCGCAGGCCGGTCACCAGGCCGGCCACGGTGACCGGCTGCTCCCGGGCCCGGCCGTTGCCCGGGGAGGCTGGCGCGGGGGGATCGAGGCTGCCCAGCCGGCCGCTGGTGAACCGGGCCAGCTCATCGAGGTAGGGCTCGACCGGGTGGCCGGTGAGGTAGAGACCGAGGGTCTCCTTCTCGTTGGCGAGGCGCTCCGCCTCGTCCCACGGCTCGTGCTCGACCAGCGTGGCCGGGACCGGGACGCCGGTCTCGCCCAGCCCGAACAGGTCGTCCATGCCGGCCACCTGGCTCTGCACATGCTGCTCGGCGGCCTGCAGCGCGGTCGGCAGGTTCGCCATCAGGGTGGCGCGGTTGGCGCCGAGGGCATCCAGCGCGCCGGCACGGATCAGCGACTCGAGCACCCGCCGGTTGGCACGCCGCAGGTCGATGCGCCGGCAGAGATCGTACAGGTCCGCGAACACCCCGCCGGCGCGCCGCTCGGCGAGCAGGCCGTCGATGGCCGCCGAGCCCACGCCCTTGATCGCGCCGAGGCCGTAGCGGATGCGCCGCGCGTCGCGGGCGGTGAAAGCGTACTCCGAGGCGTTGACGTCGGGGGGCAGGACGCTGAGGCCGAGCGCGGCGCACTCGTCGATGAACGTGACCACCTTGTCGGTGTTGTCCATGTCCGACGAGAGCACCGCGGCCATGAACCACGCCGTGTAGTGGGTCTTGAGCCACGCGGTCTGGTAGGAGACCAGCGCGTAGGCGGCCGAGTGCGACTTGTTGAAGCCGTACCCGGCGAACTTCTCCATCAGGTCGAAGATGTAGGTCGCGACCGACTCGTCGACGCCGCGTGCCAGCGCCCCCTCGGTGAACGTGACCCGCTGCTTGGCCATCTCCTCCGGCATCTTCTTGCCCATCGCCCGGCGCAGCAGGTCGGCGCCGCCGAGCGTGTAGCCGGCCAGGACCTGGGCGATCTGCATCACCTGTTCCTGGTAGAGGATCACCCCGTAGGTGGGCTTGAGGATCGGCTCCAGGTCGGGGTGCGGGTAGGCGACCCTCGCCTCGCCCTTCTTGCGGGCGATGAAGTCGTCGACCATGCCCGACTGCAGCGGTCCCGGGCGGAACAGCGCGACCAGCGCGACGATGTCCTCGAAGGTGTCGGGCCGCAGCCGGCGGATCAGGTCCTTCATGCCGCGCGACTCGAGCTGGAACACCGCGGTGGTCTTGCATTGGCACAGCAGGTCGAACGTGGCCCGGTCGTCGAGCGGGATCGCGCCGATGTCCACCGGCCGCTCCGCGCCCTCCTCCCCGGCGCGGCAGGCGTTGACCGCGTCGACGGTCCACTTGAGGATGGTCAGGGTGCGCAGGCCGAGGAAGTCGAACTTCACCAATCCCACCGCCTCGACGTCCTTCATGTCGAACTGGGTGACGATGCTCTCGCCCCCCTCTTCGCAGTAGAGCGGCGCGAAGTCGGTCAGCACCGACGGGGCGATCACCACGCCCCCGGCGTGCGTGCCGGCGTTGCGGGTGATGCCCTCGAGGGAGCGGCCGAGGTCGACCAGCGTGCGGATCTCCTCGTTCTCCTCGTACTCTCGCTTGAGGTCGTCGCCCTGCTCGAGGGCCTTCTCCAGGGTCATGCCGAGCTCGAACGGGACCAGCTTGGCGACCCGGTCGACGAACCCGTACGGGTGGCCGAGCACGCGGCCGGCGTCGCGGATCACTGCGCGGGCGGCCATGGTCCCGAAGGTGATGATCTGGGCCACCCGGTCGCGCCCGTACCGATCGGCGACGTAGCGGATCACCTCGTCGCGCCGATCCATGCAGAAATCGACGTCGAAATCCGGCATCGAAACCCGCTCTGGATTCAGAAACCGCTCGAATAGAAGGTCGTAAGGTATTGGATCTAGGTCTGTTATGCCGAGGGAATACGCGACCAGCGAGCCGGCGCCCGAGCCCCGCCCCGGCCCGACAGGAATCGCCTGTTCGCGCGCCCAGCGGATGAAGTCGGCGACGATCAGGAAGTAGCCCGGGAAGCCCATCTCGACGATGACCCCCAGTTCCCGTTCCAGGCGCTCGCGGTAGGTCGCCCGCCGCGGGTCGACCGGGTCCGGGAACAGCCGCGCGAAACGCGCCTCGAGCCCCCGCTCGGCCTCGCGTCGCAGGTGCACTTCGACCGGTGCGCCGTCGGGGATCGGGAAGGCCGGTAGCGATGGCTGGCCCAGCTGCAGGTCGAGGTTGCAGCGGCGCGCGATCTCGACGCTGTTGGCCAGCGCCTCGGGCAGGTCGGCGAAGAGCTCGGCCATCTCGTCCGGACCGCGGAGGTGCTGCGCTTCGGTGTAGTCGCGCGGGCGGCGCGGGTCGTCGAGGGTCCGGCCCTGGTGGATGCAGACCCGCGCCTCGTGGGCGTCGAAGTCGTCGCGCACCAGGAACCTGACGTCGTTGGTCGCGACCACCGGCACCCCGGCGCGCGTCGCCAGGTCCACCGCCGCGCGCAGGTGGCGTTCGTCGTCGGCCCGGCCGCAGCGCTGCACCTCGAGGTAGTAGCGCGCGTCGAACAGCCGCTGCCAGCGTTCGAGCCTGGACCGGGCCCGCGCGACGTCGCCCGCGACCAGGGCGCGCCCGACGTCGCCCCCTGCGCCCCCGGAGAGGGCGATCAGGCCGGCGGTCTGGCCCTCGAGCCACTCGCCGGCCAGCTGGATGTGTCCCCCGTGACGTCCCTCGATGTAACAGCGGGAAACCAGGCGGGTGAGGTTGCGGTAACCCGTCGCGTCCTGGCAGAGCAGCACGAGCCGGTGAGGCGCCTCGCCGTCCGGGTCCGCGACCCAGAGGTCGACCCCGGCGATCGGCTTGACCCCGCGCGCCACGGCCGCCTTGTAGAACTTGACCAGCGCGAAGAGGTTGGACTGGTCGGTGACCGCGACCGCCGGCATCCCCGCCCCGGCCACCGCGTCGATCAGCGGCTTGACGCGGACGATGCCGTCGCACAGCGAGTACTCGGTATGCAGTCTCAGGTGGACGAACGGCACGGGCATGGGGGGATTTTCGGCGTTCACCCCTCCCGGTGTCGAGCGGTGGGGGGCAGCGCGGCGGCGAACGCCTCGCGGACCGGGGCGAAACTGCGGCGGTGGATCGGCAGGGGGCCTAGCCGGGCCAGCGCGGCGCGGTGCGCCGCGGTGCAGTAGCCCTTGTGCGACGCGAGGCCGTAACCCGGGTAGGTCGCGTCGAGCTCGACCATCTCGGCGTCGCGGGCCACCTTGGCCACGATCGAGGCCGCGCTGATCGCGGCGATCCGGCGGTCGCCGCCGACCACCGCGCGGACCGCGCACGCCAGGTCGGGGCAGCGGTTGCCGTCGACCAGGGCCAGCAACGGGCTGTCGTCGAGCCCCTCGACCGCCCGCTTCATCGCCAGCAGGCTGGCATGGAAGATGTTCAGGCGATCGATCTCCCCGACCTCGGCGCGGCCCAGGGACCAGGCGAGCGCCCGCTCGCGGATGACCGTGGCGAGCGCCTCCCGCCGCGCCGGGCAGAGGCTCTTGGAATCGGCCAGCCCGATGACCGGGCGGTCGGGATCGAGGATCACGGCCGCGGCGACGACGGGCCCGGCGATCGGCCCGCGGCCCACCTCGTCGACCCCGGCCACGCGCGCCAGCAGGGTGACCGTGGTGCCGCGGAGGGTGCCCGTCTCAGCCACGGCGTTCCGCCAGCTCGGCCACCGCCTCGGCCGCTCTGCGGTCGGCCCCCTGGCGGAGCCGGTCATGGACCGCCGCGAAGCGTGTCACCTGGGACGCGGCACGCGCGGGGTCGTCGAGCAGCGCGAGGAGTTCCGTCCCGAGCGTCGCCGGGTCCACCGCCCCCTGCAGGAACTCGGGCACCACCGCCTCGCCGCAGAGGAGGTTCGGCATCGCGAAATGGCCGTGGCGGAAGAACGGCCGCGTCACGAGGTAGGTGAGCGGATTGACCCGGTAGGCCACCACCATCGGCCGGCGGCTCAGCAGCCCCTCGAGCGTGGCGGTACCCGAGGCGAGCAGCAGCACGTCGGCCGCGGCCATCGCCTCGCGCGCCCGGCCGTCGACGAGGTGCAGGTCGAGCCCGGGATGCCGCGCGCGTGCCTGTTCCAGCGCGGGACGCAACCGTGGCGCGGCCACCGGGACCACCGTGCGCAGACCGGGGCGGCGCGCCGCGAGCCACGCCGCCGCTTCGAGGAACGGGTCGGCGAGCAGGCGCACCTCGCTCCCGCGGCTGCCGGGGAGCACGGCCAGGATCTCGCCCTCGACATCCAGTCCCAGCGCGCGGCGCGCGGCCGCGCGATCGACCTCCGTCGGGATCGCCTCGGCCAGGGGGTGGCCGACGAAGGTCGCGGGCATGCCGTGGGCATTGCAGAAATCGGCCTCGAACGGGAACAGCGTGAGCAGCAGGTCCACCGCCCTGCGCAGCGTCCGCAGGCGGTAGCGGCGCCAGGCCCAGACGGTGGGGCTGACGTAGTGGACCGTCGGGATTCCCGCCCGGTGCAGGCGCGACTCGAGTCCGAGGTTGAAGGCCGGGGCATCGATCCCGACGAAGACATCGGGGGGCTCGGCGAGCAACCGCCGCGCCAGCGCGGCGCGGATGCGCAGCCCCTGCGGCAGGTGGGCGAGCACGTCGATCAGGCCGAAGGCGGCCAGGCGCTCGGCCGGCCAGTGGATCGAGCAGCCCGCGGCCTCCATCAGCGGACCGCCGATGCCCTCGAAGGTGCTGCCCGGGCGCAGCTCCGCCAGCGCGCCGATCAGGCCGGCGCCAAGCAGGTCGCCCGAGCTCTCCCCGGCCACGAGCGCGACGCGGAGGGGACGCCCGTCCCCGCGGCCGCTCGTCTCCGCTGCCGGCATCGCCACCGGCTTCAGCGCAGGATGCTGCGCCGCGAGTCGCGTATGAACGCCGCGAGTACCGCCGCGTCGTCGTCACGCTCGGCATCGAGTCGCTCGACCGCCTCCTCGAGCTTCAGGCCGGAGCGGAAGACCAGCTTGTAGTGGCGTCGGATGCGCTGGATCCGCTCGCGGTCGAACCCCGGACGGCGCGCCAGTCCACGCGCGTTGATGCCGTGCGGGTGCGCCGGATGGCCGGAAACCAGCACGAACGGCAGCACGTCCTTGGCGATCGCGCTGCCCATGGCGCAGAAGCTGTGCGCGCCGACCTGGCAGAACTGGTGGATCATGGCGAACCCGCCGAGGATGGCGTAGTCGCCGATCTGCACGTGACCGCCGAGCGACGCGCCGTTGGCGAACACCGTGTGGTCGCCGACCACGCAGTCGTGGGCGATGTGGCAGTAGGCCATGAGCAGGTTGTCGCTGCCCACCGTGGTCAGCGCACGGTCGGCGGGGGTTCCGCGATTGATGGTGACATACTCGCGGATGACGTTGCGATCGCCGATCTCGAGACGGGTCGGCTCGCCCGCGTACTTGAGGTCCTGGGGCGCGTCGCCGAGCGAGGCGAAGGGGTGGATGCGGTTGCCCTCGCCGATCGTGCACGGCCCGCTGATCATGACGTTGGGTCCGATCGTGGTCCCCGCGCCGATCTCCACGTCGGCGCCGATGATGGTGAACGGGCCCACCCTGACGTCCCCGGCCAGGCGTGCGGAGGGATCGACGATGGCGCGTGGATCGATCACCCCTCGACCACCCGCACCGTCATCATCAGGTCGCCGCTGGCCGCGAGCTGCCCGTCGACGAGGGCCCGGCCCGAGAACATCCACATGCCGCGCTTGACGCGCTGCAGGTCGACCTCGAAACGCAGCTGGTCCCCGGGTTCGACCTGGCGCTTGAAACGCACCTTGTCCATGCCAACGAAGAAGTACAGGGTGCCGGGCTGCTCCACCTCCGGATCGGTGCGGTAGGCGAGCAGGCCCGAGGCCTGGGCCATCGCCTCCATGATCAGCACGCCGGGCATCACCGGCCGCTGGGGAAAGTGGCCGGGGAAGAACGGTTCGTTGATGGTGACGTTCTTGATCGCCACGATCGACTCGCCGGGCACGCACTCGAGCACGCGGTCGACCAGCAGGAAAGGGTAGCGGTGCGGGAGGTGTTTGAGCACCTCGAAGATGTCCATGTCGGGAGAGTGACTCACGTAACGGTCCTTTCGTCTCGGTAGCCGGGGGACTAGCGCTCGTCGGAGTCGCGCTCCAGCGCCACCACCCGTCGGGCGAGGTTGTCGAGCTGGCGTAGCCTGACCATGTTCTTGCGCCACTCCCGGTTGCCCATCAGGGGGACGCCGGAGGAGTAGACCCCGGGGGAGGCGACGTTGGAGATCACCATCGAGTAGGCGGTGATGTGGACATCGTCGGCGATCTCGAGATGGCCGCTGATCCCGGAATGGCCGCCGATAGTGCAGCGCGCGCCGATCACCGTGCTCCCGGCGACGCCGGTGCAGGCCGCCATGGCGGTGTGGTCGCCGATGCGGACGTTGTGGCCGATCATGATCAGGTTGTCGAGCTTGACCCCGTCGCCGAGGACGGTGTCCTCGATCGAGCCGCGGTCGACGGTCGTGTTGGCGCCGATCTCGACGTCGTCGCCGACCACCACGCTGCCGATCTGGGGGACGCGCTCCCAGCGGCCGCCGTCGTTGGCGAAGCCGAAGCCGTCCCCGCCGACCACCGCGCCTGGCTGCAGCAGTGCGCGGGCGCCGATGAGGACGCCGTCGCCCAGCGTGACGTTGGCGACCAGGCGGGACCCCGCGCCGAGCGAGACCCGCTTGCCGAGGACGCACCCCGGGCCGACGACCACGTCGCGGCCGATCACGCAGCCAACGTCGATCACCGCGTGGGGACCGATGCTCGCGCCGGGGCCGAGATCGCACCCGTCGGCGACCACGGCGCTGGGGTGGATGCCGGGCTCCGGCCGGTCGACCGGGTAGAGCTGCTGCGCGACGCGCGCGAAGACGGCATGGGGGTTGGCGCAGACGAGCGCCGTGGTCGGGCAATCGGCGGCGGCCTCCGCGGACAGGATCACGGCCCCGGCACGCGTCGAGGCGAGGTGGCGCCGGTTGCTGGCGAAGGCGAGGAAGCTCAGCTCTTCGGGCCCCGCCGCGCGGAGCGATGCGACGCCGTGGATCACCGTGTCGCCGTCGCCCCGCAGTTCGAGCCCGTGGGCCTCGGCCAGCTCGGCGACGGTGAACGAGCGGCTCATGCCGGCGCCCGGAAGCGGGTCGGGCGTGGTGACGGGCGTGGCAGTGGCCTCAACGGCTCCCCTGTTCCTTGAGTTTCTGCAGGACCCGGTCGGTCACGTCGACCTGGTCGCTGGCGTAGAGCACGCCCTCGGTCAGCATCAGGTCGTAGTTCTGCTCCTTCGAGATCGCGCGGATCGTCTCGACGACGAGCCGCTGCAGCTTGCCGAGTTCCTCGTTGCGTCGCAGGTTGAAGTCCTCGCGGAACACGTCCTGGCTGCGCTTGAGATCGCGCTTGCGGTTGAGGATGTCGCGCTCGAGGTTGCGACGCTCGGTCTCGCTCATCACCGCGGCGTCGCGCCCCAGCTTCTCCTCGAGGGCGCGGATCTCCTTCTGCATCGACACCAACTCGCGATCGCGCGGCTCGAACTCCTGCTGGAGGTTGTCGCGGGCCGCCGCGGCCTGGGGCGCCTCCTCGAGCACCTTGGCCGCGTTGACGAAGCCGATGCGGAGTTCCGCCGAGGCCGTGCCCGCCGTGGCGAACGTGGCGCAGAACAGCAGCGTGGCGAGTAGGTTACGTGCTTTCAAGATGGTCCCTCACGAATTCAGAAAGTGCCGCCGATCCGGAACTGGAGGCTTTGGGTCTCGTCCCCGCTCTCGTCGTTGATCGGGAAGGCGTAGCTGAAGGTCAGTGGCCCGATCGGCGAGAGCCAGTTGATCGCGACACCGGTCGAGTAACGCAGTTCGTCGAACTCGAAATCCTCGTCGAGTATTGTATCGAAAACGTTTCCGATGTCGAAGAAGCCGGAGAGGCGCACCGACCTGATGTCGGCGATGGTCAGCGGGGTCAGCACCTCGGCAATGCCGCACACGCGCATGTTGCCGCCCAGCGGGTCGCCCGTGGCCGGGTCGCGCGGGCCGAGGCTGTTCTCCTCGAAGCCGCGTACGCAGTTCAGGCCGCCGGCGAAGAATTTCTCGAACGGGGGCAGTGCCTCGGTGTCGCTGTAGCCGTCGCCGTAGGCGACGCGGCCGTCGAGGCTGAAGGTCAGGTCCTCGGTGAGCGGCCAGTATCGGGTGTGCTCGTAGCCGACCGTGTAGTACGCGAGGTCGATCGGCAGCGCGACCTCGGTGAACAACCGCTGGCGGCCGCCGCGGGTCGGGAAGATGGCCTTGTCCCGGGTGTCGTCGGACCACGACGCGGCGACGGAGAGGGTGTCGTAGGTGTTGCCGTTCTCGGCCACGAAACCGACCAGGTCCGAGCGGGGGTTGCTGCCGAGCTCGATCTCGGTGTTCTTGTACTCGAACTCGAAACGGAGGCGGTTCTGCTCGCTCAGCGGGAGCCCGAAGTTCGTGCTCGCGCCGTAGCTGTCGATGCTGGCGTTGGTGATGTTGAGCTCGTCGGCATCGGTCTTGCGGACGAAGACGCGGAATCCGCGGCTGATTCCGTCGATCGTGTAGTAGGGGTTCTGGTAGGCGTAGTCGAGGACGGTGTTCGCCTGGCTGGTGTTGACCGACAGGCTCACGCGCGAGCCGGTGCCGAAGAAGTTGTCCTGGGAGACGCTGCCGGAGAAGATCACGCCCTGGGTCTGCGAGAAGCCGACGCCGACCGTGAAGCTGCCGGCCGGCGTCTCCTTGACCTGGAACTCGAGATCGACCTCGTCGGGCGAGCCCGGAACCGCCGGCGTCTCGATCGTGACCTCCTCGAAGAAGCCGAGCTGCTGCAGGCGGGCCCGGGACCGGTTCACCTTGGAGGTCGAGAACCAGGCTCCCTCCATCTGGCGCATCTCGCGGCGCAGCACCTCGTCGCGCGTCGCGTTGTTCCCGCGCATGTTGATCCGCCGGACGTAGACGCGGCGACCCGGATCGACGAAGAAGGTCACCTCGACCGTCCGGTTCTCGTCGTCGATCTCCGGGACGGCGTTGACGTTGGCGAACGCGAAGCCCTCGTCGCCGAGGCGCTGGGAGAGGGCCTCGGAGCTGGCCGTCGCGAGCCGGCGCGAGAAGGTGTTCCCGGGCCGCAGCCGCACCAGCGGCGTGAGCTCGTCGTCGGCGAGCACCAGCTCGCCGGAGAGGTTCACCGCGGAGACGGTATAGGGCTCGCCCTCGGTCAGGTTGACGGTGATGTAGACGTCCTGGCGATCCGGCGAGATCGTCACCTGCGTGGAGTTGATGTTGAAGCGCAGGTAACCGCGGTCGAGGTAGAAGGAGCGGAGCTGCTCGATATCGGCCGCGAGCTTCTGCTTGGAGTACTGGTCGGTGTCGGTGAAGAAGGTGAACCAGCCCGGCGTGGTCAGCTGGAAGAGATCGACCAGTTCCTCCTCCTCGAAATCCTCGTTGCCGATGATGCGGATCTGGCGGATCTTCGCCACCTGGCCCTCGCGGATGCCGATCTCGATCGAGACCCGGTTGCGCTCGAGCGGCGTCACCGTGGACTCGATCTGCACCCCGTACTTGCCCTGCGCGAAGTAGAGCTGGGTCAGCTCCTGCTCGATCCGGTCGAGCAGTGAGGTGTTGAAGACCTGCCCCTGCTGCAACCCGATGCCGCGCAGGCCCTCCTCGAGCTGCTCGGTCTCGATCGCCTTGTTGCCGGTGAAGGAGATCTCGGCGATGGCGGGACGCTCGTCGACCAGCACGATCAGCACGTCGCCATCCCGTTCGAAGCGCACGTCGTCGAAGAAGCCGGTGGCGTAGAGTTCCTTCAGCGCCGCGGCGCTGCGCTCGTCGTCGACGCGGTCGCCCACCTTGATCGGCAGGTAGTTGAACAGCGTCCCCGCGGAGATCCGCTGCAGCCCCTCGGCGCGGATGTCGCCGACCACGAAGGGTTCCGCGGCCCGGGCAACCCCGAGCAGCAGCAACCCGGCAAGCAGCAGGGCGTTACGCAGCGATCCCATGTTCCGATTCCCCCCAGGACAGGTTCTTCATTGGTATCAGGCGCTTGGGCGCCACTCCATCGGCGCTCAACCGCCGAGCAGCCGGGCCAGGTCGTTGTAGAAAGCCAGGCCCATCAGCAACAGCAGGGCCACGATGCCGACCTTCTGGGCGGCGATCTCGAAGGCTTCCGACACGGGGCTCCCCTTGACGAACTCGATAAGGTAATACATCAGGTGGCCGCCATCCAGCAGCGGGATGGGCAGCAGGTTGAGCACCGCCAGGCTGATGCTGATCAGGGCCAGGAACGACAGGAACGGGCTCAGGCCGATGCTGGCCGTGCGCCCGGCGTACTCGGCGATGCTGATCGGCCCGCTGATGTTGTCGAGCGATGCCTGGCCGACGACCATCTTGCCGAGCATGGTCAGCATCAGGGTGGCCATGTTCCAGCTCTTGCGCAGCGACTCGCCGACCGCCTCCACCGGCCCGTAGCGATGCTCGGCGCGCATGTTCTCGAACAGGTCCGCGGGTACCTTCGCCCGGGCGCCGATCCGGCCGCGCGGGGTGCCCGTGCCGTCGCTCACCCCTTCCGGGGTCAGCATCAGCGTCACCCGTCGCCCGTCGCGCAGCACCTCGACGTCGAAGGCGGATCCAGGGCGCTCGCGAACGAACGCGACCCAGTCGCGCCACTCCGCCACCGGTTCGCCGTCGGCGGAGACCACCCGGTCCCCGGCGCGCAGGCCGGCGCGATCGGCCGGGCCGCCCGGCTCGACCGATTCGATCACCGCGGGGATCGTCGGCTGCCAGGGTCGCAGGCCGAGGTTCTCGAGCAGGCGCCCGCCGTCGAGGTAACGGTGACCCTCGCGGGTGCGGAGCACCAGCTGCGCCTCCCGGCCGCTCCCGTCGCGCACCGTGACCCGCGTTTCCTCGTCGCTGAGGAGGGCGTTCATCAGGGCGAACGACGCCGCCTCCCAGGTCGCGGTCTCGCGGCCCTCGACGGCGGCGATCTCGTCGCCGGCGCGCAGGCCGGCGGCCGCCGCGACCGAGCCCGGCGTCACCTCGCCGACCACCGGGCGCACCCCCTCGATGCCGCTGACGAAAAGCAGCCAGTAGGCGAGGATGGCGAAGATCAGGTTGAACACCGGGCCCGCGGCGACGATGGCGGTGCGTACAGCGAGCCGCTGGCGGTTGAACGCCCGCGGCAGGTCCTCCGGCGCGACCTCGCCCTCGCGCTCGTCGACGAACTTGACGTAGCCGCCGAGGGGGATCGCGGCGATGACGTACTCGGTGCGGTCCGCCCCGGAGCGACGGGACCAGAGCGGCCTGCCGAAACCGATCGAGAAGCGGACCACCTTGACCCCGAGGCGCCGCGCGACCCAGAAGTGGCCGAACTCGTGGACGCTGATCAGCACCCCGATGGCGACCAGGAAGGCGATCGCGGAGGCGACGACCCCGCCCATCATGCGCGCCTCGCCCGCGACGCGCAGGCCGATTCGGCACAGCGCCGCGCCTCCTCATCGAGCGCGAGGACCTCGTCGACGGAACCCGGGTCGCCGGTCGGGCAGCGCTCGAGGGCGGTCTCGATGACCCCGGGAATCGCCGGGTAGGCCAGCCGACCGTCGAGGAACGCGGCCACGGCCACCTCGTTGGCGGCGTTGAGCACGGCCGGGACGCCACCCCCCGCCCGGGCCGCGCGGTAGGCGAGCCCGAGGCACGGAAACCGCTCGAGCGACGGCTCGGCGAACTCGAGCCGGCCAAGCGTCGCCGCGTCGAGGGGCGCGACGCCGGCGTCGATACGCTCCGGCCACGCCAGCGCATGGGCGATCGCGGTGCGCATGTCGGGCCGGCCGAGCTCGGCGAGCAGCGAGCCGTCGGCGTACTGGACCATGGAGTGCACGGTGCTCTGGGGATGGATCACCACCTCGATGCGCTCCGCGGACAGGCCGAAGAGCCAGCACGCCTCGATCACCTCGAGTCCCTTGTTCATCATCGTCGCCGAGTCGACCGAGATCTTGCGGCCCATGCGCCAGTTCGGGTGCGCGCAGGCCTGGTCCGGCGTCACCGTCGCGAGCCGGTCGAGGGGCGTGTCGAGGAACGGACCGCCCGACGCGGTGAGCAGGATCTGGCGCACGCCGCAGCCGTCGAGCCCCCGGCGGTAGCCGGCCGGCAGGCACTGGAAGATCGCGTTGTGCTCGCTGTCGACCGGCAGGAGCTCGGCCCCGCCCGCGGCGACCTCGTCCATGAACAGCCGGCCCGACATCACCAGCGCCTCCTTGTTGGCGAGCAGGACCCGCTTGCCGGCGCGCGCCGCGGCCAGGGTCGGAAGCAACCCGGCGCCCCCGACGATCGCCGCGACGACGCTGCCCGCGCCGTCGAGGGTCGCGGCGGCGACCAGGCCGTCGACACCGGCGAGGACCTCGGTCGGGCAGCCGTGACCGCGCAGTTCGCCCTCCAGCCTCGCGGCCGCGGCGGGGTCGGCCATCGCCGCGAGCCGCGGTCGGAAGCGGACGCAGAGTTCGGCCATCCGCGCCACGTCGCGGTGCGCGGTCAGGGCATCGACGCGGAAGCGGTCGGGGTGCCGCGCCAGGACGTCGAGGGTGCTGGTCCCGATCGAGCCGGTGGCGCCGAGCAGCGCAACGCCCTGCATCACGCCCCCAGGATCCAGAACTGGCCGACGGCGAAGAACGGCGCCGCGGCGGTGAGGCTGTCGATCCGGTCGAGCACGCCGCCGTGTCCGGGGAGCAGCCCGCCGCTGTCCTTGACGTCGCGGTAGCGCTTGACGAGGCTCTCGAACAGGTCGCCGAGCACCGAGACCAGCACGGTCGCCACGCCGAGCAGCAGGAAGAGGCCGAGGGTCCGTCCGGCGATCCCCAGCCCCACGCCGGCGGCGAGCGTGAACAGGCTGCCCAGAAGCAGCGCTCCGGCGACCCCCTCGAGGCTCTTGCCCGGGCTCACGCGCGAGGCGAGCTTGTGCCTCCCGAAGCGTCGGCCCGCGAAATAGGCGCCGCTGTCCGCGGTCCAGATCAGCACGAGCAGGAACAGGACCAGCCACGGCCCCTCCGGGCCGCTGCCGTGCACGGTGACGAGCGCCAGCCACGGGGGCACGAGGACCAGCAGGCCCACGATGCGCAGCGTCCACGGACCCGGCGCGGCCGGCCGGTGCCCGGCGCTGCGCTGGTAGGCGACCACCCAGCCCCCGGCGATCACCCAGCCGAGCAGCGCGGGCGCCAGCGTCCAGCGGATCGCGGCGGGCACGCCGTGCGCCTGCCAGGCGAGCGCGGTGCCGAACAGCACGAGCCCGAGGAGGACGAGGTAGGCGACGCGGGCCGACGTCCGCGCCGAGTCGACCAGCGAGGCCCACTCCCAGCCGGCGAGCAGGATGACGGCCGCGAGCAGGAGCGCCAGCGGCTGGGTCCCGAGTCCGAGGACCCCGCCCACGACCAGCGGCACGAGGACCAGGGCGGTGAGGATGCGCTGCCTAAGCACCGGCCACGTGCCGGGCCTGCGCGGGAGTCCGTCCGAAACGGCGCTGGCGACCGGCATACCACGCCAGTGCCTCCTGGTAGGCGAGGTCGTCGAAATCGGGCCACAGCGTGTCGGTGAAGTAGAGTTCGCTGTAGGCGAGCTGCCAGAGCAGGAAGTTGCTGATGCGCGACTCGCCACCCGTGCGGATGAACAGGTCAGGGGGGGGCAGGTCGGCCAGGGCCAGACCGCGGGCAAACTCGGTCTCGTCGAGTCGGGCGGGATCGAGGGTGCCCTCCTGCGCTGCGCGGGCCACGCGCCGCGCCGCCTCGACGATGTCCCAGCGTCCGCCGTAGTTGGCCGCGATACAGAGCTGCAGACCGGTGTTGTCCCGGGTCTGCGCCTCCGCCGCGGCGATCTGTTCGCGGAGCTTCGGCGCCAACTGGTCGCGGCCGCCGACGACGCGCAGCCGCACGTCGTTCTCCCCGAGCCGCTTGACCTCGCGCCGCAACGAGGCGAGGAACAGGTCCATCAGCACGCTGACCTCGCTTCGGGGCCGGCGCCAGTTCTCGCTGCTGAAAGCGAACAGGGTCAGGGCCTCGATGCCGGCCCGCGCGCTCGCCTCGACCACGGTCCGCACCGAGGCCACGCCGGCCTTGTGGCCGAAGGTCCGGGGCCGACCGCGAGCCTCGGCCCAGCGGCCGTTGCCGTCCATGACGATGGCCACGTGGCGGGGACGTCGGGGAGATGCTTCCTGCGATGTGGTGCTCGCGGCAGCCATGGCCTCACATGGAGAGGAGGTCCTGCTCCTTCTCGGCCAGCATCTCGTCGACCTTGGCGACATGCTGGTCGGTCAGTTTCTGGATCTCAGTCTCGGCGCGGTGTTCCTCGTCCGAGGAGATCTCCTTCTCCTTCAGCAGTTCCTTGAGCGTGTGCAATGCATCGCGGCGGATGTTGCGGATGGCGACGCGGCCGGTCTCCGCCTCGTGGCGAACCACCCGGATCAGGTCCCGGCGACGGTCCTCGGTCAGGGCCGGCAGCGGCACCCTGATCACCGAGCCCGAGGTGGCCGGATTGAGGCCGAGGTCGGAGGTCATGATCGCCTTCTCGACCTTGGCCACCATCGGTTTCTCCCACGGCGTGACGGTCAGCGTCCGCGCGTCCTCGACCCCGATGTTGGCGACCTGGTTCAACGGCACCTCGCTGCCGTAGTACTCCACGGTGATGTGGTCGAGCAGGCTGGCGTGGGCGCGGCCAGTGCGGATCTTGGCGAACTCGTGCTTCAGCGAATCGAGGCTCTTGTCCATGCGGGTCATGGCGTCTTTGCGCACGTCTTCGATCATCTCTTCTCCCCTCCGGTAACCAGCGTGCCGACCGCCTCGCCACGCACCGCGGCGCGCAGCGCCCCGGGCCGGTTGACGTTCATCACACACAAGGGCAGGTGGTGGTCGCGGCACAGGACCACCGCCGTGGTGTCCATGACCGCGAGCCCTCGCGCGATCACTTCGTCGTAGGTCAGCGTCGGGTAGTGCACGGCCCCGGGGTCGCGCACCGGGTCGGCGGAGTAGACCCCGTCGACCTTGGTCGCCTTGATCAGCACCTCCGCGCCGATCTCGATGGCGCGCAGGCTGGCCGCCGAGTCGGTGGTGAAGAACGGGTTGCCGGTGCCGGCGGCGAAGATCGCTACACGTCCGGCGGAAAGGTGCGCGTCGGCGCGCCGGTAGTCGAACGGCTCGACGAGGGTGCCGACCGTGAACGCCGACAGGACCCGCGCCTCGCAACCGATCGCGGCGAGGGCCGATTCCATCGCCAGGGCGTTGATCACCGTGGCCAGCATGCCCATCTGGTCGCCGGCGACCCGGTCGAGGCCCGAGGCGACGAGCTCGGCGCCACGGAAGATGTTTCCGCCGCCGATCACCAGGCCGACCTCGACACCGTCGTTCGCGAGGTCGGCGACCTCGCCGGCGACGCGGCCGAGGACGGCGGGATCGATCCCGCCGTCACCGCCTCCGGCAAGCGCCTCGCCGCTGAGCTTCAGCAGGATGCGCCGGTAGCGGTCGGGCATGGTGACGGTCCCGGTCCGCTCAGCCGCCCTGGACCTGGGCCATCACCTCGGCGGCGAAGTTTTCCTGCTTCTTCTCGATCCCCTCGCCCACCTCGAAGCGCGTGAAACGGCTCACCTTCGCGCCGGCACCGTCGAGCAGCTTGCCGACTGTCTGGTCGGGATCCTTGACGAACGGCTGGCCGACCAGGGTGATCTCGGCGAGGAACTTGCGCAGCCGGCCCTCGACCATCTTCTCGACGATATTGGCCGGCTTGCCGCTCTCGGCCGCCTGGGCGCTGAAGATCTCGCGCTCCTTCTCGACCAGATCCGCGGGCACGTCGGCCTCGGTGACGCAGACCGGCCGGCTCGCGGCCACGTGCATCGCCAGGTCCTTGCCCAGCGTCTCGTCGCCGGTGTGCGCGACGACCACGCCGATGCGCGTGCCGTGCAGGTAGGTGGCCAACGCGCCGTCACCGGCCTCGACCAGGACGAAGCGACGGACGTTGATGTTCTCGCCGATCTTCGCGACCAGGGCCTGGCGCACCTCGTCGACGCTGCCTTCACCCCCGGCGAGCGGCGCGGCGAGCAGCGCCTCGAGGGTGTCGGGCGCCTGCTCGAGCGCGGTCTTGGCGACCGCCGCGGAGAACTCCCGGAAGTCGTCGCCCTTGGCGACGAAATCGGTCTCGCTGTTGACCTCGACCATCGCGGCCTTCCGGCCGTCGTCGCTCTCGGCGATCTCGATGACTCCCTCGGCAGCCACCTTGCCGGCGCGCTTGCCGGCCTTGGCCAGGCCGCTCTTGCGCATCAGCTCGATCGCGGCCTCGATGTCGCCGTCGGTCTCCACCAGTGCCTTCTTGCACTCCATCATCCCGGAGCCGGTGCGTTCACGCAGCTCCTTGACCATGCTCGCGGTAATGCTCATCTGTTCAAACCTCGGTGTCTGTTCGGACTCGCCGGCCGGCGCGCGCGGGGACGTGCCGGCCGGCCGTCGGAATGGGGCGCGGCGCGTTACTTCGCGTCGTCCGCGGACTCGGCCGCCGCCTCGGCAGAGGCCTCGACCGGCTTGGCGACCTTCTCCTCCGCGGGGGCTTCCGCGCTCGCTTCGACCGCGGGCGCCTCCTCTGGAGCGGGCGCCTCGGCCTTCTCTTCGGCCGCGGCGGCGGAGGCCTCGACCGGCTTGTTGACCGCGGCGGCAGGGGCCTGTCCCATGCTGGCCAGGCCGCTCAGGATCGCCTCGGAAACGCTCTGGCAGTAGAGCTGGATCGAGCGCATCGAGTCGTCGTTGCCGGGGATGATGTAGTCGATGTCGTCTGGATTGTGGTTGGTGTCGACCACGCCGACGACCGGGATGCCCAGCTTGCGGGCCTCGCTGACGGCGATCTTCTCGTGACCGATGTCGATCACGAACAGCGCATCGGGCAGGCCGTCCATGTCCTTGATGCCGCCCAGGCTCCGCTCGAGCTTGTCGCGCTCGCGGCGCAGGCTCAGCGCCTCCTTCTTGCTGAAACGGTCGAAACCGCCCTGCTCCTCCATCGCCTCGAGTTCCTTGAGACGCTTGATCGACTGCTTGATGGTCTTGAAGTTGGTCAGCATGCCACCGAGCCAACGGTAGTTGACGTACGGCATGCTGCAGCGCTCCGCCTCGCGCTTGAGCGACTCGCTGGCGTTGCGCTTGGTGCCGACCATCAGGATCTTGCCGCGGCGGGCGGCAACACTGCCGAGGTAGTTCATCGCCTCGCTGAACAGCGGCAGCGTCTTCTCGAGGTTGATGATATGGATGTTGTTGCGGGAGCCGAAGATGTAGGGGGCCATCTTCGGGTTCCAGTAGCGGGTCTGGTGGCCGAAGTGGACACCGGCCTCCAGCATCTGGCGCATGGATACACTGGCCATGATCTGATTCTCCGATTTCAGGGTTGGTCCTCCATGCACCCCGTACGAGAACCCGCCTGGCGGGCACCCCCTCGCACGTGCCGGTGCATGTGTGAAATGAGGCGCGGACCCGGGGCTGCCGGAGACCGCGCCTTGATTGCCTTTCGGCGGGCGGATTTATACCATGAGCGGTGCCTTCACGGCAATTTGCATGCCCGCCCGCATCCAGCCGCCCCACTCCGTCCCCCCGGCCCCCTGACGGGCCGGGCAGACACCCCCCGGAGCCCCTTCAGCCGATGGCCATCGAGATCAAGACCGCCGCCGAGATCGAGAAGATGCGCGTGGCCGGCCGCCTCGCCGCCGAGGTGCTCGAGATGATCGCCCCGCACGTCGTCCCCGGTGTCACGACCGAGGAACTCGACCGCATCTGCCACGAGCACATCGTCACGGTCCAGAAGGCGGTCCCGGCGCCGCTCAACTACCACGGGTTCCCGAAGTCGATCTGCAGCTCGGTCAACCACCAGGTCTGCCACGGCATCCCCGGGCCGAAGAAGCTCAAGGCCGGCGACATCGTCAATCTCGATATCACCGTGATCAAGGACGGCTTCCACGGAGACACCAGCCAGATGTTCTTCGTCGGCGAGCCGAACCAGCGCGCGCGGCACGTTACCCGGGTCGCCCAGGAGTGCCTCTACCTGGCGATCCGCATGGTGCGTCCGGGCGTCCGCCTCG
Source organism: Gammaproteobacteria bacterium (assembly GCA_033722135.1). GTDB lineage: Bacteria > Pseudomonadota > Gammaproteobacteria > QNFN01 > QNFN01 > QNFN01. The sequence goes on from JAWVZO010000004.1 coordinate 31,024, forward strand.
GCGATCTCGGTGCGGCGATCCAGGCCCACGCCGAGGGACAGGGCTGCTCGATCGTGCGCGAGTACTGCGGTCACGGCATCGGGCGCGCGTTCCACGAGGATCCGCAGGTGCTGCACTACGGGACGCCGGGCACCGGCCTCGTCCTCGAACCCGGCATGACCTTCACCATCGAGCCGATGGTCAATGCGGGCAAGCGGCACGTGAAGCTGCTCCCCGACAACTGGACCGTGGTCACCAAGGACCGCAGCCCGTCCGCGCAGTGGGAGCACACCCTCGCGGTGACCGACGACGGCTACGAGGTCCTCACCCTGCGTCGCGGCGAGGTGGTGTGAGATGGCCGAACCGGTCGCCAGCCCGGGCCGGGAGTTCGACGTCGCCGCCTTCGACCGGGCGCTGGCCGCCGAGAGCCAGCCGGTCGCGCTGTTCCGCGACACCCTGGCCCGGGTCACCAAGGAGCAGCGTTCGGCTTTCCTCGCCGGAACGCCTGCGAGCCTCCTCGTGCCGCGCCATGCGGCCTTCATCGACGCCATCCTGGAGCGCGCCTGGTCACGCTATTTCGCGGCCGACGAGCCCGACATCGCGCTGATCGCGGTCGGCGGGTACGGCCGCGGCGAGCTGCACCTCGGTTCCGACATCGACCTGATGATCCTGCTGCGGGGCGACGATCACGAGCGCTACCGGGAGCGCATCGAGCCGTTCGTCACCTTCCTGTGGGACATCGGTCTCGAGGTCGGGCACAGCGTGCGCTCGCTCGCCGAGTGCTCCGAGCAGAGCGCGTCCGACATCACCATCGAGACCAACCTCCTCGAGGCGCGCCTGCTGTGTGGTCCCGGGGACCTGTTCGCCGCCCTCGGCGGACTGATCCGCGACGACAGCGTCTGGACCAGCCGCCGCTACTTCGAGGAGAAGCTCGCCGAGCAGAAGGCGCGCCACGCGCGCTACCACGATACCGGCTACAACCTCGAACCGAACGTCAAGGAGAGCCCGGGGGGGCTCCGCGACATCCAGATGATCGGCTGGGTCTCGAAGCGTCACTTCGCCGCCGATACCCTGCACGACCTGGTCGACCACGAGTTCCTGACCGAGGAGGAGTACGCGACACTGATCGAGGGCCAGGCGTTCCTGTGGCAGGTGCGGTTCGCGCTGCACGTACTCGCCGAGCGGCGCGAGGACCGGCTGCTGTTCGACTACCAGCGCACGATCGCCGAGCAGTTCGGCTACCACGACGAGGAGGATCACCTCGGCGTCGAGCAGTTCATGAAGCAGTACTACCGTGTCGTCATGGAGCTCTCCCGGCTCAACGAGATGCTGCTGCAGCTGTTCCAGGAGACCATCCTGTTCGCCGACGACCACGCCCGACCGCAACCGCTGAACCGCCGCTTCCAGGTGCGCCACCGCTTCCTCGAGGCGGTCGACGACCAGGTGTTCGTCAACTACCCGTTCGCCCTGCTCGAACTGTTCCTGCTGATGCAGCAGCACCCGGAGCTGAAGGGGGTGCGCGCATCGACCATCCGCCTGGTGCGCAGCCACCGCCATTTGATCGACGACGAGTTCCGCGCCGACGTGCGTGCCCGTAGCCTGTTCATGGAGATCCTGCGCCAGCCCCAGGGCATCACCCACGAGCTGCGCCGCATGAACCGCTACGGGGTCCTCGCCGCCTACCTTCCGGCGTTCGGCGCCGTGGTCGGCCTGATGCAGTACGACCTGTTCCACGTCTACACCGTGGACGAGCACACGCTGCGCGTGGTGCGCAACCTGCGCCGCTTCGCCGTCCCCGAGCACCACCACGAATTCCCGCGCTGCAGCCAGATCATCCAGACCCTGCCGAAAATCGAACTGCTCTACCTCGCCGGCCTGTTCCACGACATCGCCAAGGGCCGCGGCGGCGACCACTCGAAGCTCGGCGCCAGCGATGCCGAGCAGTTCTGCCGCGACCACTACCTCGGCCGCTACGACACCCAGCTGGTCACCTGGCTGGTCGATCACCACCTGGCGATGTCGCGGACCGCGCAGCGCGAGGACACCAGCGACCCCGACGTGATCAACAGCTTCGCCAACCTGGTCGCCGACCAGGTGCGGCTGGACTACCTCTACCTGCTGACCGTGGCCGACATCCGCGCGACCAACCCGACGCTCTGGACCTCGTGGAAGGAGACGCTGCTCGCCGAGCTCTACACCTCGACCAAGCGCGCGCTGCGCCGCGGGCTCGAGCACCCGCTCGACGCACAGGAGCGAATCCGCGGCGTCAGCGTAATGGCGCGCGCCCTGCTCAAGGCCCGGCAGGTTCCCGACGCCGCCGTCGACGCCATCTGGAGCGGCTTCAGCGAGGAGTACTTCCTCCGCCACAAGGCCGACGAGATCGCCTGGCACACCCAGCTGATCGCCTCCCACGACGCGCCCGATAGGCCGTTGATCGCAGTACGCCAGGAGGGCTCGCGCGGCGGGACCGAGATCTTCGTCTACACGCGCGACGCCGAGCGGTTGTTCGCGCAGACCACGTCGATCCTGGAGCAGCTCGGCCTGACCGTGGCCGACGCGCGCATCATCTCCTCGCGGACCGGACACACCCTCGACAGCTACGTGGTGCTCGACGACTCGGGCGCGCCGATCGAGGCCGATTACCGCCTCGACGAGATCCGCGAGCGGCTCGAGCAGGGGCTCTGCGCACCGGGCAGCGAACCCCACCCCGTAGCACGGCGTACTCCCCGCCACCTCCAGCACTTCCCGATGCCGACCCGGGTCGATTTCAGCAGCGACATCGCCGGCGAACGGACCGTCGTCGAGCTGATCGCGGCGGACCGCCCTGGCCTGCTGTCGCGGATCGGCCAGGCGTTCGCCCGCTGCGGCGCGCGGGTGCAGAACGCCAAGATCGGGACCTTCGGCAACCGCGCCGAGGACGTCTTCTACATCACCGACGAGGCGGACCGCCCGATCACCGATCCGGAGCACCTCGAGGTATTGCGCAAGACACTCCTGGACGCCCTGGAGACGAACGGCAGCGCCAAGGCCAAGGCCGAGCGGACCGGCTAGGACCCTTTACGGGCGGGGGCACCACCCTCTCATTCCGGCGACGCACCGGCCATCGCCCCAGCAGCGGACCGAAAGGTTCGCACGGGGGCGTGGCGAGCCGACGCAGCAGCAGGTCCCCTGGCGCGGAAGGAATCCCCCCGGAGGACGAAAGCCGCGCCACGGTGGAACACGGATCGCGGCCAGCGCGCGGAGAACCACGAAAAAGGGGGCCGAAGCCCCCTTTTTCCGTCATTCAGGCGGCGACGTTCTCAGTCGTCGACAGCCTTCATGCTCAGCCGGATGCGGCCCTGACGGTCGACCTCGAGCACCTTCACGCGGACCATGTCGCCCTCGGAAAGCTTGTCGCTGACGTTCTGCACGCGCTCCTCGCAGATCTGCGAGATGTGCACCAGGCCGTCACGACCGGGGAGGATCGAGACGAAGGCGCCGAAGTCCATCAGCTTGACCACCTTGCCGTTGTAGATCTTGCCCACCTCGACGTCGGCGGTGATTTCCTCGATGCGTTTGCGGGCGGCGTCGCTGGCCTCCTTGTCGACCGAGGCGATCTTGACCGTGCCGTCATCGGTGATGTCGATGGTGGTGCCGGTCTCCTCGGTGATGGCGCGGATGGTCGCACCGCCCTTGCCGATCACGTCGCGGATCTTGTCGGGATCGATCTTGATGGTCAGGATGCGTGGCGCGAACTCCGAGATGTCCTCACGCGGCGCGCTGATCACCTTGCCCATCTCACCGAGGATGTGCAGGCGTCCGGCCTTCGCCTGATCGAGCGCGGACTCCATGATCTCGCGGGTGATGCCGTCGATCTTGATGTCCATCTGCAGGGCCGTGACGCCCGATTCCGAGCCGACGACCTTGAAGTCCATGTCGCCGAGGTGATCCTCGTCGCCGAGGATGTCGGAGAGCACGGCGAACTTGTCGCCCTCCTTGATCAGCCCCATGGCGATGCCGGCCACCGGAGCCTTGACCGGCACGCCGGCGTCCATCAGCGCGAGGCTGGTCCCGCACGCCGAGGCCATCGAGCTCGAGCCGTTGGACTCGGTGATCTCGGAGACCACGCGGATGGTGTACGGGAACTCCTCCATGTTCGGCATCGAGGCCTGCACGCCGCGCTTGGCCAGGCGGCCGTGACCGATCTCGCGCCGTTTCGGCGAACCGATGAAGCCGGTCTCGCCGACGCAGTAGGGCGGGAAGTTGTAGTGCAGCATGAACGGCTCGCGACGCTCGCCCTCGAGGGCGTCGATGATCTGCGCGTCGCGCGCGGTGCCGAGCGTGGCCACCACCAGCGCCTGGGTCTCGCCGCGGGTGAACAGCGCCGAGCCGTGGGTACGGTGCAGCACCCCGACCTTGACCGAGATCGGGCGCACGGCGTCGAGGTCGCGACCGTCGATGCGCTTCTCGCCGGCGATGATCCGGCCCCGGACGAGGGCCTTCTCGATGGAACCGAACACGCCCATCACGTCACCCGCGCTGTAGGGCGCGTCGTCGTCGCCCGCGAGCGCGGCGACCGCGTCGGCGCGGATGGCGTCGATGCGAGTGTAGCGCTCCTGCTTGTCGGCGATGGTGTAGGCCTCGCCGAGCGCGGACTCGCACACCTCGCGGACCCGGGCCTCGAGTTCGGGGTCGACGGCCTTGGTCTGGACCTCCCACTTCGGCTTGCCGGCCTCGGCGACGAGTTCGTTGATCACGCCGATGGCCGTCTGCATCTGCTCGTGGCCGAACATGACCGCGCCGAGCATCACCTCCTCGGGAAGCTCCTTGGCCTCGGACTCGACCATCAGCACCGCCTTCTCGGTGCCGGCCACGACCAGGTCGAGCTGCGATTCGGCCAGCTCGTCGTAGCCCGGGTTGAGCACGTACTCGCCGTCGACGTAGCCGACGCGGGCGGCCCCGATGGGCCCATTGAACGGCAGTCCGGAAAGGGCGAGCGCGGCGGACGCACCGAGCAGCGACGGGATGTCGGGATCCATGTTCGGATCGACCGACATCACCGTGGCGATGACCTGGATCTCGTTGCGGAAGCCCTTCGGGAAGAGCGGCCGGATCGGCCGGTCGATCAGGCGCGAGGTCAGCGTCTCCTTCTCGGAGGGACGCCCCTCGCGCTTGAAGAAGCCGCCGGGGATCTTGCCGCCGGCGTAGGTCCGTTCCTGATAGTTGACGGTCAGCGGGAAGAAGTCGCGGTTCGGGTCCGCCTCCTTGCGCCCCACCGCGGTGACGAGCACCGCGGTGTCGTCCATGCGGACCATGACCGCCCCGGTCGCCTGGCGGGCGATCTCCCCGGTCTCGATGGTGACGTTGTGGTTGCCGTAACGGAAACTCTTGGTAACTGTGGTCACGTTGATCTGCTCCAGGCCCGGTCTAGCGACGCAGCCCGAGGCGGGCGATCAGCTGGCGGTAACGATCGAGGTCGTTGCGCTTGACGTAGTCGAGCAGCTTGCGGCGCTGATTGACCATGCGCAGCAGCCCGCGGCGGGAATGGTGGTCGTGCTTGTGGCTGGCGAAATGGCTCGACAGACCCTCGATACGGCGGGTCAGCAGGGCCACCTGGACCTCGGGTGAGCCGGTATCGCCCGCGCCGCGCGCGAACTCGTTGACCACCTGGCTCTTCTCATCGGCAGAAAGTGCCATCGACTACTCCTGAACGCTTGTTGTCCGTTGGCGTGAATTGCGCATTTTACTCCGAGCCCAAGCGCACTCACAAGGCATATCGTGATTCCGGTACCGCCCGCCGGCGAATGAAATCGTCCACCGGATCAAGCGGTTCATCGAACACCGAACAGGCGCCGGGGCGCGACGCGGCCGTCGTCCTGGACCTGACCGACCCCGATGAAGCTCCCGTCGTCGGCGAGCAGGCAGAGCCAGCCCCGGCTCGGCGCGCGCGGCACCATGACCGCCTGCCCCTGGCGGAGGTAGTAGGCCGTGTCGGCCGAGAGGCGCACCTGCGGCCATTCGGCCAGCGCCGAGGCGATCGGCAGCAGGTGGGCGTCAAGCGCCTCGGGCGCCCCGGCCTCGGCCTCCTCGCGCAGCGTGTCGAGCGCGATCGCCCCGGATTCGGCGTAGGGCCCGACCCCGGTGCGGCGCAGGGCGATCACGTGAGCCCCGCAGCCGAGCGCCGCGCCGATCTCCTCGGCCAGCGTCCGCACGTAGGTCCCCTTCGAGCAGTGCAC
>JAWVZO010000005.1:0-32089 GCA_033722135.1 Gammaproteobacteria bacterium
ATCGACTCCATGGCGCTCTGCCACTGCGCGATCATCTGCTGAGGGTCGATGTTGAACATCTTCGTGGGATCGAAATCGTAGGGGTTGCTGCTCTTGGCCTTCGTGGGCTCCTGTTCCGGTACGGGTGGGTTACGGGAAGACGAGTACCGCTGTCACGTCCGATCGGTCGCCCCGTACTTGCCAATCAGTATATCAGTCATCGCCTGCGGCGGCCGGGTCCATCCGGGCGCATGATGCCGCATGTTCCCGGTTCCGCCTGCCGCCTGCCGCATCACAGGAGGGTACGCTCGACAGTCCAGAACAGGCCGACGCAGGCGATTGCCGCCGACGCTGGGACGACGATCCGTGCCCGGTACCAGGCGCGCCGGCGGAAGCCGCCGACTGCGAGCAGGGCGAGCAGGATCACCGCGAGCTGGCCGAATTCGACGCCGACGTTGAAGGCCACCAGCGCGGTGACGTAATCGCGCTCGGGCAGGCCGATCCCGGTCAGCACGCCGGCGAAGCCCATGCCGTGCAACAGGCCGAAGGCGAACACCACGGCGACGCGCCAGGGGTGGAGCCGCCGGGAGACGATGTTCTCGATACCGACGTAAGCGATGGACAGGGCGATCAGCGGCTCGACGACCGCCGCCGGAAGCGCGATGACGCCGTAGACGCTGAGCGCCAGGGTCAGGGTGTGCGCGAGCGTGAACGCGGTGACCTGCCAGAGGATCGGTCCGAGGCGCAGGCTGAGCAGGAACAGGCCGAGCACGAACAGGATGTGGTCGAGGCCCCGTGGCAGGATGTGGGTGAAGCCGAGTTCCAGGTAGTCCAGCGCCACGGCGTGCCAGGGGCGTGGCACCACGGTGGCGTCGAGCGCGAACGGGGGACTCGCCTCGCCTGCCTCGAGCCAGTACGACACCACCACGGGACCGTCGCCGTAGCGCAGGCGCAGCGCGCAGTCGCCGTACTCGACCGGCCAGCGCCAGCGGAAAGTGGTCGCCCCGACCGGCAGCGTCCCGGCCAGGCGTACCACCGACTTGCGCGCCAGGTCGAGGTCGCCGACCGGCGGGATGACGACGTCGCGTAGCGCGACGGCCACCGGCTCGCCGTCTACCTCCGGGCGCAGGCGGGCGACGAAACCGGGCAGGAACGGTTCGAGCTCCGCGCGCAGCATGGCCGGCGGCAGCGCGCGCAGGCGGTCGTACCGGTCCGCCGTGGGGGCGTTGCGAGTGTCCGTGTGTGATGGGCCGATGCCGGCGAGGCGTGCCTCGAGGTTGGTCTCGATCTCGAGCACGAACCCGCCGTCCCCGGCGAAGCTCGCGGTGGCGATCGCCGGGCGCAGCGTGTGGGCTCCGACGGGAACCGCGACGAGCCAGGCGAGCGCCGCGGCCAGGAGAGGCAGCCAGCGTTCGGCGGGGGAGCGCGCGATCGGGGCCATCCCGGGGGTATAGTGGCCGCCGGTCGACGGGTCAAACGGAGGCGGCGTGGAACGTAAACCGGGGAGCGCAAGCGGTCGGCGCCGTGGCGGGATGGGGCTTCTGCTGTGCGCGCTGCTGTTCGGCCCGCCCGCCGGCGCGCACGACTTCTGGCTCGAGCCCGACCGGTTCCGCGTCGACGGCGAGACGCCGGTGGCGGTGACGCTGCGCGTCGGGCAGCAGTTCAAAGGCGAGTCGGTGCCCTACGTCGCGGACTGGATCGATCGCTTCGAGATTCACGACGGCGAGGGGGTGCGGGCGATCACCGCGCAGATCGGCGACGATCCCGCCGGGCGGGTTGCGCCGCGCGCCCCGGGCGCGGCGTGGATCGCCTACCAGAGCCGCGACGACTTCGTCGTGCTCGATCCGGACAAGTTCCGTGACTACCTGGTCATGGAGGGGATGGAGTTCATCCTTCCGCTGCGCGACGCACGCGGGCTGGCCGCGAGGCCGGCGCGCGAATACTACGTTCGCTGCGTCAAGTCGCTGCTCTGGTGGCCGGGGGGGCAGGGCGTCGAGGTGGCGCGGCCGCTCGGCCTCACGCTGGAGATCGTCCCGCAGACCAATCCCTACCTCCAGGCGGTGGACGGTACCCTTGAGGTCCGGGTGCTGCACGAGGGCCGGCCGGTCCCCGGCCTGCTGGTCAAGGCGTTCACGCGCGAGGCGCCGGACTCGGAGCAGCGGCAGCGCACCGACGCGGACGGGCGAGCGACGGTCACCCTGGACCGGACGGGGACGTGGATCGTCAAGACCGTCCACATGGTCGCGGTCGAGGATGACCCGCACGGCGAGTGGCGCAGCTACTGGGCCTCGCTGACCTTCGCCGCGCCGTGAGGTCCGGCTAGCGTTCCAGGGTCCACGGCAGCGGAGTGCCGTCACCCTTGGTCAGCACCGGTCGCGCACCGCTGGTGACGATGCGCGGGCAGAGCGTCTCGCCCCGGCCGAAGGTCGCGAACACCATGCAGAAGCGGTAGTCCTCGCTCCACCAGCGTCCGGTCTCCCGGAACGGTGCGCGGTCGGGGCGCTCGACCGACAAATCGGCCGTGCCGTCCCCGCGCAGCGCGATGGTGAAGGGGCGCCGGTCGCGGGGCCGGACGCCGCGCAGGGTGCTCCCGGCGACGTAGCCGCGGATCGCATCGGCGTCCATCTCGTCGGTCGAGTCCGCGTTCCCGGAGGGCGCCACGGCGCTCCGGCCCGGATCGGTTCGGGTAAACGTCCAGTCGAGAGGGGTGCCGTCCGGGCGCTGAGCGACTAGGTTCCCGTCCTCGTGACGGAGCACCGGGCACGCCTCCTCGCCCCCGTTGAAGCCGCGGAAGCGCATGCAGAACCGGCCGTCTTCGACCCGCCACTCACCCGACGCGCGGAAGGTGGTGCCGGCACCGGCGCCGCCTCGGGGGAAGGCGTAACCGGCCCGCCCGGCCTCGTGCAACTCGATGGTGAAGGGCTGGCCGTCCTTGCGGCGCGTGCCCCGGATGGTCAGTCCGGTCACCAGCGCGGCGATCTCACCTGCTGGCAATCCGGCCGTTGCGAGGTCCTCGGTCCCGCTCCGGGCGGGTGGGGCCTCGGCGGCCGGCGGGGCCAGGAAGCCCGTCCCCGTTCCAGACGGGGGCGTCGAGGCGACGGACGGTTCCACGGGCGTGGCCGCCGCAACCGGTTCGCCGGCCACGGGCCCGGGCGGGACTGGCTGCGGCGACCGGAATAGAGGCACCGGGACCAGCGGGATCGATCCGGGTTCCGGGAGCCACGTGACGACGATGAACCCGAGTCCCGCCACCGCGACACCGGCGGCGATCAGGGCGCCGGGAGAGGGGCCGCGACGGAGGGCGGGCGTTCCCGGGCCGGAGTCGCGCACTGTGACGGGTGCGCCGGTGATGCGGAAGGCCGCCACCGGATCGGGGAGATTCTTGACCGCCTGCGGACCGAGGTCCTCGAAGCCGATCGACAGCTTGTTCTTGACCTGCTCGAACGTGCCCCCGGAGATGCAGATGCCGCCCGCAGACGCGAGGCTCTCGAGGCGCGCGGCGACGTTGACGCCGTCGCCGAGCAGGTCGTCGCCATCGACGATGACGTCGCCGATGTTGATGCCGATGCGGAGGTTCATCCGACGGGCCTCGTCGAGCTCGGCGTTACGCACGCGGAGTTCGTCCTGGATGGTGATCGCGCAACGCACCGCCTCGACGGCCGAGCCGAACTCGGCCACGACGCTGTCGCCGGCGGTGTGGAAGATGCGCCCGTCGTGGCGGTCGATCAGGCGGTCGATGATCGCCCGGTACGCCTTGAGCGTGCGCACCGTGGCGTCCTCGTCCTCGGCCATGAGCCGGCTGTAGCCGACCACGTCGGCCGCGAGGATGGTCGCCAGCCTGCGCGGGGGGTCGCGGGATGCCATGGCACCCTCCCGAGGGTCGCGTCGCCGCGACATGCAGAGTCTAGGTGGCGTGCGGCAAACGACAAGGCCCGCCGGACAGGGCGCGGATCAGGCGTAGAGGGGGACGAAGAACGCGGCGCCCAGGTCGACCGCCTGCCCGAGCGTGTAAAGCCGGCGGGACTCCGGGGCCTCGGCCTGCCAGCCGCGCGCGGCCGCCGCGTCGGCGAGGAACAGCATGCGGCGGCAAAGCGAGTGCGCCGTGGGCCCCCTCGCCGGTTTCGCCCAGTGGATTCCGACCCGGAGCGTGGCGGGCGTCGCCTCCCGGATCTCCATGCCACGCATGCGCACCCGGACCGGTGTGCCGGTGACCGCGCAGACGGAGTCGATCCGGGTCGCGACGTCGAGCATCGGGGCGATCGCCAGCGCGTCGACGGCGCACATGGCGTGGACCTCGACCGGGCCCAGCGTCACCCGGTGGGGCGTCGGCTCGGTCGTGAACGGGTAGGCCCCGGCGATCTCGCCGGCCGCATCGACGACCGCGAGGTCGTCCGCGGCGAGCCGGTCGAGCAGCGCCCCGGCGTCGTCGATCCAGGCCATGAGCGCCAGGTCACGCCGGGAGGGCGGCCGGCAGTCGCGGGCGAACCCCGCGAGGATCTCCCGGTGCGCGCGACGCCACGCCGGGGGCAGCGCGTCCCGACGCTCGGCGAGCGGCACGATGGCGTTCAGGCGTCGATAGCCGTCGCGGGCGTGGTCGTCCATGCAGCGGGTACCTGGCAGGCGGGCAGGGCAGGATAACCTACCCGTTCCGCCATCCATTCCCCCCGCTGGCCTACACTGGCGCATGATGGGCCGGCACCCGGGCCGGGTGCCGGCCGACACGCTCGAGGTGCCGTGATGGGTGAAGCGCCGGGCGCGCCGGTGCGCCAGGAGATCATCGACCTCTACGACGCGTACGTCCGCATGCGGACGGACCGGTCGGCCTTCCTGCACCGTCTCGCGGAACTGGCGGGCGGTGCGGCCGAGGCGGACGCGCTACTGCCCCGGCTCGAGAACGCGCACAACCCGGCGCGGGTGCGTCCGGACCACCACGACCTGGTGTCGCTGCGGGTGCAGTACGAGGGGGGCAGCGGAGCGCTCGTCGGCTACCTTGCCCGGCGCCGCGGACGCCTCGACGCGATGCCGCCGGTGCTGCTGGTGCATGACAACCGCGGCCTGAGCCCCCACGTCGAGGACGTCGCCCGGCGCCTGGCCATGGCCGGGTACCTCGTCCTGGCCCCGGACCTGCTGAGCCCCCGGGGGGGCACCCCGGCGGGCGAGGCGCTGGCGCGTCGGCTGGTCGGTGAACTCGAGGAGGTGGCCGTCGCGGCCGATCTCACCGCCAGCGTGACATGGCTCCGCGCACACCGGGAGGGTCACGGCCGGGTCGGATGCCTCGGCTTCGGCTGGGGGGGCGGGTGCGTGCAGCGTCTGGCGGCGTTCGGCATCGACCTCGCCGCCGTGGTGGCCTACTACGGCGCGGCACCGCCGGTCGCCGCGGTGCCCCGGATCCGCGCACCGCTGCTGCTCCACTACGCCGGCTTCGACGAGCCCGTCAACCGGGACATCGCGGCGTTCGAGGCGGCCCTGCGCGAGGCCGGAAAGCGCTTCACGGTCCACCGTTACGAGGATGTCCACCACGGGTTCCACGACCATCACGGCGGGGCGCGGCACGACCCCGAGGCGGCGGAACTCGCCTGGGCGCGGACGCTGCGTTTCCTAGAGGAGCACCTTGCCGCGTGAGACGGTGCACTGGAGTCGCGCCGCCGCCGGCGCGATATCAGGCGTCGTCCTCGCGCGTGGCGCTCACCTCGAAGGCGCCGCTCTCGTCCACGGTGACGTGGACCTGCCAGGGGCGGCAGCAGACGCCGCAGTCCTCGACGTATTCCTGGGATCCCAGCGCGGGCTCGACGTCGATCTCGCCCGGTTCCCCGCAGTAGGGGCAGGTGAGGGCCACCGTCTCGATCGGTTCCACGGGACCTCCTCGCGGCATGGGTTCCCACCAAGCCTAGTCGAGGCCACCGGATGGACGTCCGGGGCGGGGCCGCGCTAGCGTGCCGCGTCCCGTCGAGGAGAGACCGATGCCCGAGAGCGAGTTGAAGTTCGACGTGCCGCCCGGCGCGTGCGACACCCACATGCACTTCTACCACCACCGCTACCCGGCGGCGCCCACGGCCCGGGTCCATCCCGGCGATGCCTGGGTCGACGCCTACCGGGAGCTGCAGCGACGCTCAGGGCTGGAGCGGGTGGTGGTGGTGCAGCCGACCACCTACGGGCGGGACAACGCCTGCCTGCTCGACGCGCTCGCGGAACTCGGTGCGACGGCCCGCGCCGTGGTCGTGGTCGACGCGGACGTCAGCGATGCCGAGCTCGAGGGGCTGACCGCGCGGGGCGCGCGGGGCGTCCGCTTCCACATGCTGCCCGGCGGGGTCCTGCCGTGGGACAGCCTGGAGCCGGTCGCCGCGCGGGTCGCGCCGTTCGGCTGGCACGTGCAGCTGCAGATGAACGGCCGCGAGCTGCCCGGAGTCGCCGCACGTCTGCGCCGCCTGCCATGCCCGCTGGTGGTCGACCACGTCGGCCGGTTCATGCCGCCCGTCGCCCCCGGGGACCCGGCATTCGGCACGCTCATCGACCTGATCGAGGGCGGGCGCTGCTGGGTCAAGCTGTCGGCCCCCTACGAGTCGTCGCGTCGTCCCGACTACGCCGACGTCACTCCGCTGGCGCGCGCGCTGGCCGACGCCACGCCGGAACGCATGCTATGGGCGAGCAACTGGCCGCATCCGGGCCAGGATCCGGCACCCGACGACCTCCACCTGCTCGGCCTGCTCGCCGAGTGGGTCGACGACGCGGCGACGCGGTCACGCATCCTGGTCGACAACCCGGCGGCGCTCTACGGGTTTACGTGAGGCGGACGCCGGGGGCGGATCAGCCGACGCGCAGCGTGGCCATCATGCCGCCGCGCTGGTGGTCGAGGACGTGGCAGTGGAACATCCACTCGCCGGGGTTGTCGGCGACGAACGCGATCTCGGCCGTCTCGTCGCGTCGCAGCAGCACGGTGTCGCGCCACGGCCTCTGCGGGACCGCCTCGCCGTTGCGCGCGAGCACGCGGAAGGCGTGGCCGTGCAGGTGGATCGGGTGGTCCCACGCGCTGTCGTTGCGCAGCGCCAGCACCACGTGGCCGCCGAGCGGCAGGTCGAGCAGCCGCGCGATCCCGTCGTGCGTCGAGGCGGTGCCGTTGATCGCCCAGGCGAGGCCGTGCTCCCTGACCAGGTCGCGCAGGTCGGTGTCGACGCCGTCGAGCCGCGCCGAGGCCATGCCGCCCATCGCACCGCCTGCGAGCACCACCTCGTGGCGAGCGGCACGGGACGGGTCGGGCTCGGCGACGGGGTTGGGCGCGAGGGCGACCGGCGCGCGCGAGATCCCTTCGCGCAGCGGCGCCTCGTCGGCGTAGGCGATACGCACCAGGTCGTACGGGCGTCGCGGGTAGTAGTCGTCGGCGACCGCGAACTCGGCACCGGGCTCGTGGATGCAGTCGAGCACCAGGTCGGCGCGCTGGCCGGGGGCGAGCGTCACCTGCCCGGTCGGCGCCTCGAACGGCATCACCGGGTGGCCGTCGAGGGCGATCACGCGCGGCGCGTGGCCGTTGAAGCGCAGCGCGAAGACGCGCGCCGTGGCGGCGTTGACCAGCCGCAGGCGCAGACGCTCCCCGCCGCGCACTTCGAAGCGCGCCTCGGGATCGGCATAGACGCCGTTCAGCGCGACTGCGTTGCCGATTCGCCCAGCGTGGCTCATGTCGTGCAGGTTGCCGAAGTCGTCGACCTGCGCCGCCGTCTCGTCGAGGCGCCAGTCGCTCAGCACCCAGGTTACGTCGCGGTCGACCTCGATCGGTGACGCCTCCTCGACCACCAGCACGCCGTAGAGGCCGCGCGCCACCTGCTCGTGGCTGGCGTGGTGGGGGTGGTACCAGAAGGTGCCGGCGTCGGGCAGCGGGAAGGCGTAGTCGAAGTCTGCGCCGGGGGCGATCGGCGACTGGGTGACGTGGGCGACGCCGTCCATGGCGTTGGGCAGGCGCAGGCCGTGCCAGTGCACCGTGGTCCCGTCGGCGAGGCCGTTCGCGACCCGGACGCGGGCCGTGCTCCCCTGGCGGAAGCGCAGCTCGGGCCCGGGCGTGGTGCCGTTGAAGGCCCACACGGCGGTGGCCGGGTAGCCCTCCGGGCCGATCTGCTGCATGCCCGGCGCGCTGCGCAGCGCCACGTGCGGGGTGTTGCCCGCGCCACCGGCGAGGCGGGGCAGGGCGCCCGTCACGACGCCCGCGCCGAGCCCGGCCAGGAAGTCGCGGCGGCTGAGGGTCACGCGCAGCCTCCCGGCGGGGTCAGTCGGCGCGCGCCGGATCGGGCACGAAGCCCAGGCGGCCGAGGCCCGGCAGCTTGAGGGCCGGCGGGGAGGCGTCGACGCCCACGACCAGGCCGAGGATGTTCAGCTCGAGACCCTCGCGCGGGCCCAGCAGCAGGCCGCCGTAGCCGAGCAGCGAGAGCTGCAGTCCGCCGCCGCTCGGTGCCGGCCCCGCCAGCTCGCCGCGCGGCAGGTAGTCCTTGCCGATAGCGGTGACCGGCAGCTCGAGTTCCAGTCCCGGCACGGCGCGGCCGACGTAGGCGGTGAAGGTGTTGCTGTTCGGCCCGGGCCATAGGGTGTACTCGTTCGCGTGGGGGTAGGCGGCGATGGCCGCCTCGACCCTGGGGATCAGGCGTGCCGCGCGTTCGCCGCGCACGTCGAGCAGCAGCTCCGGCTCGGCGTCGTACCACCGCCGGTCGGGGAGGTCCTCGGTCGAGACCACCACCGAGCGGCCGCCGCCGCGGCGCCATCCCATCACCTGGTGGACGGTGTAACGGTCGGCCCCGGCCGGCTTGGTCGCCAGCCAGGTGTGCACGGCGAGGATGCCACGCCAGTTGAAGGCGCGGGCGCCGTAGACCTGGATCACCGCCTCGGGGGTCGTGGCGGGGTCGGGGGCGATCCCGGCGCTGTCCCGGTTCGCAGTGCGCCAGTCCCGGCCGATGTGGACCTGGCTGCAGGCCGAGACGACCAGCGGTGCCACCAGGAACAGGGCGGCCAGCAGCAGGGGGAGTCTGAACCGTTTCACGTCTGGGTTTTCCGGAAGCCGCTGTTTCGAGCGTACGGTATGGGACCCCGGCGGACACGAGTCGTTCAGGCCGGGCAGCCGACCGTCTCCAGCCGGATGCTGACCGACGGCAGTCGCGCCTCCAGTTCGGTGGCCAGAGGTTCGGCGAGCGAACGGGGGCCGGCAACGTAGACCGTCGCGCCGGGAGCGATGCGGGCCCCGGCGAGTTCGTCGAGATAGTGCGCGTAGACGCCCGGCTCCGTGGGATGCACCGAGACCCGGTAGCCGAAATCGTCGAGCGCGTCGGCCCAGCTGCGGCAGAGGTTGTCGAGGTAGGCGCCGTGGGGCGGCGTCGTCAGCCGTTCGAGGTGGATGCGGGGCGCCTCCTCCAGCGCCAGGGCGTGTTCGACCAGGCTGCGCACCGGCGCGAAGCCGGTGCCGATAGCGACGAAGACCAGCGGGCGGTCGACGTTCCGGTCGAGCACGAAATCGCCGTGCGGACCCGCGACGGTGATCGGCGTGAAACGGCGGAGCCCGCCGTCGAGCAGCGCCGAGGTGAGCGGGGCGTCCGACAGACGCGGCACGTGGAACTCGAGGCGCATCTCCTCGCACGGGCAGCTCGCGATGGCCAGTTCCAGCGGCGGCAGGTCGGCGACGCGCAGGGTCGCACGCTGGCCGGCGAGGAAGCGCAGGCGCTGGCTGCGCGGCGGGCGGAGCGACACCGCGGCCAGCGACTCGCCGAGCGGCCGGACCTCCTGCAGCTGGGCCGTCACCTCCTGGTGGGGAAGCTGGCCGGCCGACTCGATCTCGCCGGCCTCGATGACCACGTCGCCCAGCGGAGTGGTCGAGCAGGTCAGGATCGCACCGGCCAGCGCCTCGGCCTCGCCGAAGGCGTAGTCGTGGTGGC
Organism: Gammaproteobacteria bacterium; assembly: GCA_033722135.1. Taxonomy (GTDB): domain Bacteria; phylum Pseudomonadota; class Gammaproteobacteria; order QNFN01; family QNFN01; genus QNFN01. The sequence continues at coordinate 9,882 of JAWVZO010000005.1, forward strand.
GGATGCGGTGGACCTCGCCGGAGATCAGGCGGGCCCGGCAGCGGCCGCAGATGCCGTTGTTGCAGCCGTAGTCGACGGCCAGCCCGGCGCGCAGGGCCCCCTCGAGCAGGGTGTCTCCGCCGACGACCTCGAACTCGTGACCGGAGGGCTCGATGCGGACCCGGTGCGGCATGGCGCGAGAATAGCACCGGGCCACGCGGATGCCCCGCCGGGAGGGTGCCATACTGACGCGGGGCCAACTGGGGGAGGCGACACGTGAGCGGGACTTATGCCTGGCGACCCGATGCGCGCACCGTGGCGGAGGCGACGCTGACCGCGTTCCTCGCCCGCCACGGGCTGCCCGACTACGACGCCCTACACGCGCGCGCCGACGCCTCCCCGGAATGGTTCTGGAACGCCGTGATCGAGGCGTTCGGCATCGCCTTCAGCACGCCCTACACCGAGATCATGGACCGCAGCGGCGGGGATCCCTGGACGCGCTGGTGCGTCGGGGGCGAGACCAACCTCGCGGCGATCTGCCTCGATCCGGGACGCCACGACGACCACGGCGAGGCGATCGTCTGGGAATCGGAGGCGGGAGAGGTACGCCGCTGGGACCGTGCCGGGCTGCGCGAGGAGACGGCGCGCCTGGTCCACGTGCTGCGCGCCGAGGGGCTCGGCCCCGGCGACGCCGTCGGCCTCTACCTGCCGATGCTGCCGGAGACCGTCGCGGCCTTCTTCGCCGTCGCGGCACTCGGCGGCATCGTCGTGCCGCTCTTCTCGGGCTTCGCGGCCGACGCCGCCGCGGACCGGCTCAACGACGCCGGCGCGGTCGCGCTGCTGACCGCCGGGTCGACCTCGCGGCGCGGGCGACGGGTGGCAATGAAGCCGGTCGCCGACGCCATCGCGGCCCGGGTGCCGACGCTGCGCCGCACGTTCGTGCTGCGCGACCCGGACGACGACGCCGCGAACTGGGATGACGCCCGCGACCGGGACTGGCGCGCGCTCTGCGCCGACGCACCGGACGGCTGGGACCCGTTACCGAGGCCGGCCGACGCGCCGTTCATGCTCATCTACACCTCCGGGACAACCGGCCGCGCGAAGGGCACCGTGCACACGCACTGCGGGTTCCCGGTCAAGCTGGCGGCCGATTTCGGCCTGTCGCTCGACTTCCACGCCGGGGACCGCTTCCTGTGGATGTCGGACATGGGCTGGGTGGTCGGGCCGATGCAGGCGGTGGTGAGCACCCTGCTCGGCGGCACGCTGGTGCTCGCCGAGGGAGCCCCCGACTGGCCCGACCCGGGCCGTCTCTGGCGGCTGGTCGAGCGCCACCACGTCAGCTACCTGGGCGTGGCGCCGACCGTCGCCCGCGCGCTGATGCGCCACGGCCCGGAGCCGGTGGCGGCGGCCGACCTCGCGAGCCTGCGCCTCGTGGTCTCGTCCGGCGAGCCGTGGAACCCGGACTCGTGGCAGTGGTTCTTCGCCCACGTCTGCCGCTCCCGGGTGCCGATCCTCAACGTCAGCGGCGGCACCGAGATCGGTTGGGGTATCCTCACCGGCACGCCGCTCCACCCCCTCAAGCCGTGCGCCTTCGCCGGCCCCTGCCTCGGCATGGGGGTCGACATCGTCGACGCCGAGGGCCTCCCCGTGGCGGACGGCGAGGTGGGGGAACTGGTGCTGCGCCAGCCGTCGATCGGCCTGACGCGCGGGCTCTGGCACGATCCCGACCGCTACCTCGAGAGCTACTGGAACACGCTCCCCGGCCTGTGGGTGCACGGCGACTGGGCGAGCCGCGACGCCGACGGCATGTGGTACATCCACGGCCGCTCCGACGACACCATCAAGCTCGCGGGCAAGCGCACCGGTCCGGCCGAGATCGAGTCGCTGCTGATGGGCACCGGGGCCGTCCACGAGGCGGCGGCGTGCGGGATCGCCGACCCGGTCAAGGGGCAGGCCGTGGCGCTCGCCGTGGTCCCGGCACCCGGCGAGGCGTCCGGCCCGGAGCTGGCCGCGCGCCTCGCCGACGCGGTGGTCGACGGTCTCGGCGCGCCGTTCCGTCCCGCGCGCGTGGCGTTCGTCGATGCGCTGCCGAAGACGCGCAGCCAGAAGGTGATGCGCCGGGTGGTGCGCGCGGTCTTCGAGGGGCGCGACCCGGGTGACCTCGCCGCGCTGGTCAATCCCGAGGCGGTCGACGGGTTGCGGGCGCGAGTGGACGACGCCTGAACAACGGCCGCGGCGGGCGCGAGACGCCCGCGGGATCCTGGGCCCGGTCCGCGGAGCTGGAATCGGGTCTTTGCCCGCCGGACCCGCATGGCCTGCTGCCCGCTTCGCCGTCCGGTCCGGTAAGCGCAGCCCCGCCGGGCGTGCCGCCGGAGCACCTCCATCGGATGGGGTTGTTCGCAAGCCGTCGACTTGCTATATCTCAAGCTCTCTGGAAGCGACGGGAGGCCGCGATGCTCGCGCTTTCCGGTTCTCGGTACCGTTCCGGACAGACCGCGCAGGGGCGGTGGGTTCGGGTCATCCTCCTGGCCGCGGGGCTGCTCCTCGCGGCACCCGCCGGCGCAGACTTCATCGGCCACGCCGGACCCGTCAGGACGATCGATCTCTCCGCCGACGGCAGCCGGCTGCTCAGCGGCGGGTTCGACTACACCGTGCGTCTCTGGGAATTCGGCACGCAGACCGAGGAGGCGGTGCTGTACGGCCACGACGCGCCGGTGAACATCGTCGCCTTCCTCCCCGGCGGCCGGCGCGCGCTGACCGGTGGCGCCGACGGCAAGCTGATCCTCTGGGATCTCGAGGCCCGCGAGGCGCTACGTGAGATCGAGGCCCACCGGAGCCAGCTCATCACGCTGGCCATCTCCCGCGACGGGAAGCTGCTGGCGACCGCGGGCTGGGACCGGACGCTCGCCCTCTGGACGCTCGAGGACCTCGCACCGAGAGCGCGCTGGAGGCTCCGGCACAATGCCAACGCCCTGGTCTTCGGCGTCGACGAGGCGCTCTACAGCGGCCACCAGAACGGCGAGTTGCTGCGCCGCGACAAGGCCAGCGGCTACGTCGACGCCGAGTTCATCGGCCACGGTCTGCCGGTCACCAGCCTGCTGGCGACCCGCGACGGCCAGCGGCTGATCAGTGCCGCCCTCGACGGCACGCTGTGGCTCTGGGACATCCCGCAGCGGCGGGCGGTGCGTCACTTCGTCGGCCACGACGGCCCGGTCTACAGGATCGTCCTCTCTGAGGACGAGGCGACCCTGGTCAGCGTCGGCAGCGACGGGGTGCTGCGCGAGTGGACGGTGGACTCGGGCGCGCTGCGGCGCGAGATCACGGCGCACGATGGGGCGGCATGGTCGGTGGAGCTCACGGGCGACGACCGTTTCGCCCTCACCGCCGGCTCCGACGCCTCGGTGCGCGTCTGGCACCGGGCCACCGGCGACCGGATCGGCATCCCGGTCGCCGACACGGGGCGGCCGGAGCCCTGGCTCGAGAGCGACGCACCGGGACCGAAGATGTTCCGCAAGTGCGCCGCCTGCCACGCCTTGACGACCGACGAGCCGCACCGGTCCGGTCCCCACCTCGCCGGCCTGTTCGGGCGCACGGCCGGCAGCGTCGAGGGCTACCGCTACTCCTCCGCGCTCGAGCGCTCGGACGTGGTCTGGGATGACGAGACCCTGCGCGCGCTGTTCTCGGAAGGACCGGACGTCTACCTGCCGGGGACCAAGATGCCGGTGCAGAAGATCTCCGATCCCGAACGCCTCGACGCGCTGATCGCCTACCTGCGGGTGCTGACCGGGCCGAAGCGCGACTGACGGCCCCGTTGCGGCCGGTTCAGGAGCGGTTCAGCCCGGGTGGTGTATTCCTGTACGCGGATCTCGCGATAGGAGTCCCCACGATGAAACGACATTCCCTGCTGATCCCCGCCGTCATCGCCGCGCTGCTCACGGTTCCATCGATGGCCGCCGCCGGGCATCGCGACGGTCGGGCCTCCGGCGCGTACGCCGATTCGCCCAAGGTCGTCCGGGCCGATCTCCGGCATGGGCGATACCTCGACGTGCGGCGCGGTGACCGCCACGAGTGGCGGCACGACCGCGACCGGCGCCACGGCCGCGATCACCGGCACCACGACCGGTCCCGTCGCCACGGCCACGAGACGCGCTACGAGCGGCTGCGCCGCCTCGGTCCCGTCTTCGTCTACGGGCTGCACCCGGGGCATGGACACGACCGTTTCCGGCACCACCGTGGACCCGGCCCCCGCCACCGCCACGGCGTACCGCATCGCCACGGCCCCCGCCGCCACGCCCCTCGGCCCGGTTACGGCTGGAGTCTCTGGTTCCGCTGGTGAGCCGGACCATCGGGGGCGCCATGATCGGCCACCGACGGGCTGCCGAACGTCGGGGGTGACCGGTCCTCCGGCATCAGGACCCCGGTGGCGACCAGCCTACCCGCGCGTCAATGCAGGGCAGGGAAGGGGGCCTGCGGCGAACAAAAAAAACCCGCCTGTCGGCGGGTGAGGGGTCCACATGATCGAAGAGGATGGGCTTCTGATGCCGTGGTACCGTTTGCGCGGCGCACGTTGCAGTCCCTTGACGCACAGGTTAGGGGTCCGGTTCCCCGCCAGACTAGGGTCAGAGTCGGAACTTGTTGTAGGCGCGGGATGAAGCGCTTGTAGGCCCAGGACTACATCGCGCCCGGCCGGGCCGGACACGATCTGCTAACCTCCTCCATCGGCCCGCCGCCGGAAACAGAACGATGGCCGACATCCGCCCGCTGCTCGAACTGATGGCCCTGCTCCGTCACCCGGAGAAGGGCTGTCCGTGGGACCGGGAACAGACCTTCGCCACCATCGCACCCTTCACGCTCGAAGAGGCCTACGAGGTCGCCGACGCCGTGGCCCGCGACGATCCCGAGGCGCTGCGCGACGAGCTCGGGGACCTGCTCTTCCAGGTGGTCTTCCACGCCCGCATGGCCGAGGAACTGGGTCGTTTCGACTTCGCCGGCGTCGTCGAGGGGCTGCTCGACAAGATGGTGCGTCGCCATCCGCACGTCTTCGGCGACGCGGAGGTGGCCGACGCCGAGGAGCAGACCCGCGCCTGGGAGCGGCACAAGGCAGCCGAGCGGCGCGCCCGCGACCCTCGGGAGGCGAGTGTGCTCGACGGCGTCGCGCGCGCCCTGCCGGCCCTGCTGCGCGCCGAGAAACTGCAGCGTCGCGCGGCGCGCGTCGGCTTCGACTGGCCCGACATCGCGCCGGTGCTGGCCAAGGTCGAGGAGGAACTCGCCGAGCTGCGCGCCGAACTCGACGGCGAGGCGCCCGCGGCGCGGGTCGAGGCCGAACTCGGCGACCTGCTGTTCGCCGTCGTCAACGTGGCCCGCCACGCGGGCGTCGACGCCGAGGCCGCGCTGCGCGGCGCCAACGAGCGCTTCGGACGCCGTTTCCGCCGTGTCGAGTCGGAGTTCGCGCAGCGCGGGACTGCGATGCACGATGCCGGTCTCGACGAACTCGACGCGGCATGGGAGCGCGCGAAGGCGAGGGAGGAGTGATCGGGCGCCCGCGCGGGGTGCGACGACGGCCGACGTCGCTGACGCAATCGGCAATATCCAATAGAGTTGGTATCGAGGGGGCGAGGCCCTCGATCCACGCCCATGGAGTCGACCACCGATGAGCGACGACGACTTTCGCCAGCGGGCCATCGAGTACCACCGGGAGTCTCCCGCGGGGAAGCTCGAGGTGGTCCCCACCAAGCCGCTCTCGAACCAGCGCGATCTCGCCCTGGCCTACTCGCCCGGCGTCGCCGCGGCGTGCGAGGCGATCGTCGATGACCCCGCCGAGGCGCGCAACGTCACCGCCCGGGGCAATCTCGTCGCGGTGATCACCAACGGCTCGGCGGTCCTGGGCCTCGGTCCCATCGGGCCCCTCGCGGCCAAGCCGGTGATGGAGGGCAAGGGGGTCCTGTTCAAGAAGTTCGCCGGCATCGACGTCTTCGACATCGAGGTGGCCGAGAAGGACCCGGAGCGTTTCGTCGAGGTGGTCGCCGCGCTCGAACCGACCTTCGGCGCGATCAACCTCGAGGACATCAAGGCCCCGGAGTGCTTCGAGATCGAGCGGCTGCTGCGCGAGCGCATGAACATCCCGGTGTTCCACGACGACCAGCACGGCACCGCGATCATCGTCGCCGCAGCGGCGCTCAACGCGCTGCGCATCGTCGACAAGAAACTCGAGGAGGTGCGCCTGGTCGCATCCGGCGCCGGCGCCGCGGCGATCGCCTGCCTCGACCTGCTGATCGCCCTCGGCCTGCCGGAGGAGAACATCCTGGTCACGGACCGCAACGGCGTGATCCATGCCGATCGCGAGGTCGGCGACGCATCCAAGGCGCGCTTCGCGCGCACCACCGAGCTGCGTACCCTGGCCGAGGCGATCGACGGGGCGGACGTGTTCCTCGGCCTGTCGTCCGGAGGGCTGTTGAACGAGGCGATGGTGAAGAGCATGGCCGAGCGCCCGGTGATCATGGCGCTCGCCAACCCCAACCCCGAGATCCTTCCCGACGAGGTCGAGGCGGTGCGTGACGACGCCGTGGTCTGCACCGGCCGCTCCGACTACCCGAACCAGGTCAACAACGTCCTCTGCTTCCCGTTCATCTTCCGCGGCGCCCTCGACGTCGGCGCGACCACCATCAACCGCGAGATGGAGATCGCCTGCGTCCACGCCATCGCCGCGCTGGCCCGGGCGCAGGCGACCGACGCCACGCGCGCCTACGGCGGCAAGGAGCTGCGCTTCGGACCGAAGTACGTCATCCCCCAACCGTTCGACCCCCGCCTGATCAGCGCGGTGGCGCCCGCGGTGGCCCGCGCGGCGATGCTCAGCGGCGTCGCCACGCGGCCGATCGAGGACTTCGACGCCTACCGCCGCAAGCTCAAGACGTTCGTCTACAAGTCGGGGCAGGTGATGCGGCCGATGTTCGAGCAGGCCAAGGACGAGCCGATGCGCATCGCCTACGCCGAGGGCGAGGACGAGCGCGTGCTGCGGGCGACCCAGGAGGTGATCGAGGAGGGCATCGCCCGGCCGATCCTGGTCGGCCGGCCGGAGGTGATCAGGATGCGCCTCGAGCGCCTCGGCCTGCGCATCCGGCCGGACGAGGATTTCGAGATCGTCAACCCGCAGAGCGATCCCCGCTTCCGCGACTACTGGCAGCAGTACCACGGCCTGATGGAGCGCAAGGGCGTCACCCCGCAGATCGCCCAGGTGGTGGTCGCCACCCGGACCACGGTTATCGCCGCGCTCTCGCTGGTACGCGACGAATGCGACGCGATGATCTGCGGCCTGACCGGCCGCTACCTGAGCCACCTCAGGCACATCCGCGAGATCGTCGGGCTGCAGGAATGCGTGCGCACCCCCGCCGCGATGACCGCTCTGATCCTCGACAAGGGCACGCTGTTCATCACCGACACCAACGTCAACATCGAGCCCGACGCCGAGGACCTGGCGCAGATCGCCGTGCTCGCCGCGCGCGAGGTGCGCCACTTCGGCATCGAGCCGAAGGTGGCGCTGGTCTCGCACTCCAACTTCGGCAGCTTCCTCGACCCCGGGGCCGAGCGCATGCGCGGCGCGCTCCAGCAGATCCGGCACATGGCCCCCGACCTGCTCGTCGAGGGCGAGATGCACGCCGATGCCGCGCTCTCCGAAGAGATTCGGCTCCGAATCTTCCCCAACTCGATGTACAAGGGCACCGCCAACCTGCTGGTCATGCCCAACCTCGACACCGCCAACACGTCGTTCAACATGCTCAAGATCCTCGGCGGCGGCGTCTCGGTCGGACCGATCCTGCTGGGGGTCAACAAGCCCGCCCACGTCCTCACCGCGTCGGCGACCGTGCGCACCATCGTCAACATGACCGCGCTGGCCGGCGTCGACGTGCTCAAGGCACGCGCGCCCCAGCTGTTCGACAGCCTCTGCATCGGCAGCGGCCTGTGACGGGAGACAACCCATGATCCGCGAACTCGAAGCCATCGACGCCTGCGTCTTCGACGCCTACGGCACCCTGTTCGACGTCGCCGCCGCCGCGGCCCGCTGCCGAGACGACCTGCACGGCAAGGCGGAGGCCCTCGCCGAGGTCTGGCGGACCAAGCAGCTGCAGTACACCTGGCTGCGCAGCCTGATGCGCCGCTACGTCGACTTCACGCAGGTGACCGGCGACGCGCTCGACTACGCGCTCGCCGCGGTGGGCATCGACGACCCGCCGCTGCGCGAGCGGCTGATGGGGCTCTACATGGAACTCGACGCCTACCCCGAGGTGCCGGAGATGCTGCGCCGGCTGCGTACCGGGGGACTGAAGACCGGCATCCTTACCAACGGCTCGCCGCGGATGATCGACGCCGCGGTGGCCAGCGCCGGGATCGGCGACCTGCTCGACGCAGTGCTGACCGTCGACCCACTCGGCATCTACAAGCCCGACCCGTCGGTCTACCGGCTCGCGCCGGACCATTTCGGCGTCCCAGTCGAGCGCATCGCCTTCATGTCGTCGAATGCCTGGGACGCGGCCGGCGCCGCCGACTTCGGCATGCGCGTGGTCTGGATCAACCGTTTCGGCCAGCCGCCGGAGCGGCTCCCGGGCACGCCGGTCGCGGAGCTCACCTCGCTGGAGGGGCTGCCGGAGCTGCTCGGGGTCTGAGCCGGCCGGGCCGCGCGTCAGCGCCCCTCGACCTGCGACGGCGTGCAACGGGCCCGGGCCAGGAACTCGCGCAGGTGCTGGATGTCCGAGCGGCCCAGGGTGTGGCCGTGGTGCGGACGGTGAAGGATGCCCTCGACGCCGTTGAGCAGCACCCGCAGTCGAGCGCCGGAGAGATTCTCGGTCGTGGCGCCGAGGTGGCGCAGCAGCGACTCGGCCTCGCGCCAGTGGACGTTGCCGCTCGGCGGATCGGTGAACAGCGTCTGCAGCAGGTGGTCGTGCTTGCGGCTCATGCCGCCCTCCGAGGTGGCGACGTCCCCGACTCCAGCTTAGTCGCAGGGAATCAGTCGTGCCGCTCCGCCGCCTCGGCGCACGCCAGGCAGAGCGTCGCCGTCGGGTCGGCCTCGAGCCGGCCGGCGGCGATCGGTTCGCCGCACTCGCGGCAGGCGCCGTAGCTGCCGTCGTCGAGACGTCGCAGCGCAGCCTCGATCCGGGTTCGCTCGATGCGGTGGCGGCGCAGCGTCTCCTGCGCCATCGCCTGCCCCTGCAGGGCGTCCATGCGCGACAGGCGGCCGACCCGGGCCTGGTCGAGCTCGACGGTCCCGGTCGCGTCGCTGGCGGTGGCGTCGAGCCCGTCGAGCTCGGCGCGCCGGGCCTCGAGCCGTGCCCGGATGGCTGACGTCGTCTTCGTCACGAGGGGCCCGGGGGCCTACTCCGGACCGCCCGGCTCGTCGAGCCGCGCGCGGAGCAGCTCGTTGAGCTGCTGCGGGTTGGCCTGGCCCTTGGTCGCCTTCATCGCCTGGCCGACGAAGAAGCCGAGCAGCTTCGTCTTGCCGCCGCGGTACTGGGCGACCTGCTGCGGGTTGGCTTCGATCAGCTCGTCGACCAGCTTCTCGAGCGCGCCGCTGTCGCTGACCTGTTTCAGCCCGCGTGCCTCGATGATCGCGTCGGCGTCGCCCTCGCCGTCCCACATCGCCTCGAACACCTGCTTGGCGATCTTTCCGGAGATGGTCTGGTCGGCGATGCGCCGGATCAGGCCGCCGAGTGCGGCCGGGGCGACGGGACTCGCGTCGAGTTCCAGCCCGGCGCGGTTGAGCGCACCGCCCAGTTCGACCATGACCCAGTTCGCGGCCATCCGCGGCTCGTCGCAGGCGGCGACGACCGCCTCGTAGTAGGCGGCGAGGTCGCGGCTCGCGGTCAGCGTTGCCGCGTCGGCTTCCTTGAGCCCGTAGGCGTCGACGAAGCGGCGGCGCATCGCGTCGGGAAGCTCGGGCAGCGTGGCGCGCACCGCCTCGATGTAGGCGTCGTCGAGGACCACCGGCAGCAGGTCGGGATCGGGGAAGTAGCGGTAGTCGTTGGCCTCTTCCTTGCCGCGCATCGAGCGCGTCTCGTGGCGGTCCGGATCGTAGAGGCGGGTCTCCTGGATCACCTCGCCGCCGGCCTCGAGCAGCCGCGCCTGGCGCTCGACCTCGTAGCCGATCGCCCGCTCGACGAAGCGGAAGGAGTTCAGGTTCTTGAGCTCGGTGCGGGTGCCGAAAGCCTCCGCGCCGGGCCGGCGCAGCGAGACGTTGGCGTCGCAGCGGAACGAGCCCTCCTGCATGTTGCCGTCGCAGATGCCGAGGTGGCGCACCAGCGCGTGCATGGTCTTCATGTATGCGACCGCCTCGGCGGCCGAGCGCAGGTCGGGCTCGGAGACGATCTCGAGCAGCGGCGTGCCGGCCCGGTTGAGGTCGATCCCGGTCATGCCGTGATAGTCCTCGTGCAGCGACTTGCCGGCATCCTCCTCGAGGTGCGCGCGGGTGATGCCGATGCGCTTGGTGGCACCGTCCCCGAGGGGGATGTCGAGGTGACCGTGTTCGACGATCGGCAGCTCGTACTGGCTGATCTGGTAGCCCTTGGGCAGGTCCGGGTAGAAGTAGTTCTTGCGCGCGAAGACCGAGTGGTGGCTGACGGTGGCATCGACCGCGAGGCCGAACGTGACCGCCATGCGCACCGCCTCGGCGTTGAGCACCGGCAGGACGCCGGGAAGGCCGAGGTCGACGGCGCACGCCTGGGTGTTGGGCGCGGCACCGTAGGTGGTCGGCGCGCCGGAGAAGATCTTCGAGCGGGTCGCGAGCTGGGCATGGATCTCCAGCCCGATGACCACTTCCCAGTCCATGTCGATGCTCCTCGGCAGGGGTCAGGCGCAGGCCGGCGGCGTGCGGCGGTGCCAGTCGGTGGCCTGCTGGAAGCGGTGGCCGGCGTTGAGCAGCCGTCCCTCGGCGAAATGGTCGCCGATCAGCTGCAGGCCGACCGGCAGGCCGTCGGCGAACCCGGCCGGCAGCGACACGCCGGGCAGGCCGGCCAGGTTCGCGGCGATGGTGAAGATGTCGGAGAGGTACATCGTGATCGGGTCGTCGACGCGCTCGCCGAGGCGGAACGCCGGGGTCGGTGCGGTCGGTCCGGCGATGACGTCGACCTGTTCGAAGGCGCGCCGGAAGTCGTCGCCGATCAGCCGGCGCACCCGCTGTGCCTTGAGGTAGTAGGCGTCGTAGTAGCCGGCGGACAGCGCGTAGGTGCCGACCATGACGCGTCGCTTGACCTCGGGGCCGAAGCCCTCGCTGCGGCTGCGCTTGTAGAGGTCCTCGAGGTCGCGCGGCTCGGCGCAGCGGTGCCCGTAGCGGACTCCGTCGAACCGCGCCAGGTTGGCCGAGCACTCGGCCGGGGCGATGACGTAGTAGGTCGGCACCGCCAGGTGGCTGTTGGGCAGGCTGATCTCGACGGTCTCGGCGCCGAGCGCGCGCAGCTCGCCGAGCGCGGCGTCGACCGCCGCGGCGACGCCGGCATCGACCCCCTCGCCGAAGTACTCGCGCGGCAGGCCGATGCGCAGCCCGGCGAGGTCGTCGCCGAGGGTCGCGGTGTAGTCGGGCACCGGCGCGTCGATGCTGGTCGAGTCGCGCGGGTCGAAGCCGGCCATGGCGCCGAGCAGCAGCGCGGCGTCCTCGGCGCTGCGGGTCAGCGTGCCGGCCTGGTCGAGGCTCGAGGCGAACGCGATCATGCCGTAGCGGGAGACGCGCCCATAGGTCGGCTTGAGCCCGGTGATGCCGCACAGCGCCGCGGGCTGGCGGATCGAGCCGCCGGTGTCGGTGGCCGTCGCCGCGGGGACGAGGCCGGCAGCGACCGCGGCGGCCGAGCCACCGGACGAGCCGCCGGGCACCCGCGCGTCGTCCCACGGGTTGCGCACGGGGCCGAAGTGACTGGTCTCGTTGGACGAACCCATCGCGAACTCGTCCATGTTGGTCTTGCCGAGCAGCACCGTGCCCGCCTCGCGCAGCCGCGTGACCACGGTGGCGTCGTAGGGGGCGACGAAGTTGGCGAGCATGCGCGAGCCGCAGGTGGTCAGCACCCCGTCGGTGCAGAAGATGTCCTTGTGCGCCAGGGGGATGCCGGTCAGCGGTCCGCCCTCGCCGCGGGCTAGCACGGCGTCGGCCGCCCGCGCCCCGGCCAGCGCCTCGCGCTCGGTGACGGTGACGAAGCTATTGAGCTCCGGGTCGAGGCGCGCGATGCGCTCGAGGTAGGCGCGGGTCAGTTCCTCGCTGGAGACCTCGCGGGCGCGCAGCGCGGCGGCGAGTTCGGCGAGCGTGGCCTGGTGGGGATTCATGACGACGGTCACGCGGTCCGCGTCACTCGATGACCCGGGGAACCAGGTAGAGGCCGTCCTCGACCGCCGGCGCGATGGCCTGGAAGCGGTCGCGCTGGTCGGGCTCGGTTACCTCGTCCGGGCGCAGCCGCTGGACGGCGTCGAGCGGGTGCGCCATCGGCGTGACGCCCTCGGTGTCGGCGGCGTCGAGCTGCTCGACGAAGGCGAGGATGTCGGAGAGGTGACGGGCGTAGGTCGCGACGTCGGCCTCGTCGAGTTCGAGCCGGGCGAGGTGGGCGATGTTCTCGATATCGGCACGCTCGAGCGGCATGCGGAACTCCGGGTGGCGGGGCCGTGGCAAAGAGCGGCAAAGTACCACAGTTGCTTGCTTGCCCAAACCCCCGGCCATTGCTAGATTAGCCGTCTTTCACCCGGCCGGAAGCCCCTTCCCAAGACCATGTTCAAAGTCCTACGCGGTCTCTTCTCGAACGACCTCTCGATCGACCTCGGTACCGCCAACACCCTGATCTACGTGCGCGGCAAGGGGGTGGTGCTCAACGAGCCCTCGGTGGTGGCGATCCGCAGCGGCAGCGCCGGCGCGCGCGGCAAGACCATCGCCGCGGTCGGCCTCGAGGCGAAGCGCATGCTCGGTCGCACGCCCGGCAACATCACCGCCATCCGGCCGCTGAAGGACGGCGTGATCGCCGACTTCACCGTGACCGAGAAGATGCTGCAGTACTTCATCAACCGGGTCCACGAGAGCCGGGTGCTGCGGCCCAGCCCGCGGGTGCTGATCTGCGTGCCGTGCGGCTCGACCCAGGTCGAGCGGCGCGCGATCAAGGAGTCCGCAGCCGGCGCCGGTGCGCGCGAGGTCTACCTGATCGAGGAGCCGATGGCCGCGGCGATCGGTGCCGGGCTGCCGGTCGACGAGGCGCAGGGCTCGATGGTCATCGACATCGGCGGCGGCACCTCCGAGGTGGCGGTGATCTCGCTGTCGGGCATCGTCTACTCGTCATCGGTGCGCATCGGCGGCGACCGCTTCGACGAGGCGATCGTCAACTACGTGCGGCGCAATTACGGCACGCTGATCGGCGAGGCGACCGCCGAGCGCATCAAGCACGCCATCGGCTCGGCCTACCCCGGCAACGAGGTGCTCGAGATCGAGGTCAAGGGGCGCAACCTCGCCGAGGGCATCCCGCGCAGCTTCATGCTCAACAGCAACGAGATCCTCGAGGCGCTGCAGGAGCCGCTGTCGGGCATCGTCGGCGCGGTCAAGACCGCGCTCGAGCAGACCCCGCCGGAGCTCGGCGCCGACGTCGCCGAGCGTGGCATCGTGCTGACCGGTGGCGGCGCGCTGCTGCGCGATCTCGACCGGCTGCTGATGGAGGAGACCGGCCTGCCGGTGGTCATCGCCGAGGACCCGCTGACCTGCGTCGCCGTCGGCGGCGGCAAGGCGCTGGAGATGATCGACGCGCGCGGCGGTGACATCTTCGCCCTCGAGTGAAACCGCGCGCCGCGGCCGGCTGACGGGCCGGGCGTGCCGCACGCCTGCCATGTCCCGGGGGCCGAACCATTAAACAGCTGTTCCTAAGGGGGCCGTCCCTCACGGCACGGCTGGTCGCGCTGGTGCTGGCCTCGGTGGTGCTGATGACCCTCGATCACCGTTTCCACCACCTCGAGGCGGTGCGCACGGTCCTGGCCACGGCGCTTTCGCCGCTGCAGTCCCTGGTCAACCTGCCGGTCGAGCTCGGCGACTGGGCCGGCGAGACCTTCGCCTCGCGCCAGCGCCTGCTCGAGGAGAACGCCGAGCTGCACGCCTGGCGGCTCGCCCAGCAGGCCAAGCTCCAGCGCCAGGCCGCGCTGCTCGAGGAGAACGCCCGCCTCCGCCGGCTGCTCGGCGCATCGCAGCGCGTCCCCGAGGAGGTGCTCGTGGCCGAGGTGGTCGCGGTCGACGTCGACCCTTACCGGCACCAGGTGGTGGTCAACAAGGGGGCGCTCGACGGCGTCCACCTCGATCAGCCGCTGCTCGCCGCCGAGGGCGTCATGGGGCAGATCCTCCACGTCGGGGCGATCAACGCCACGGCCATCCTGATCACCGACCCGAGCCACGCGCTGCCGGTGCAGGTCAACCGCACCGGGATGCGCACCGTGGCGCGCGGCACCGGGACGCCGAATCGCCTGCAGCTGCCTCACATCCCGAACGACGCCGACATCCAGGTCGGCGACCTGCTGGTCACCTCGGGCCTGGGCGGCCTGTTCCCGCGCGGTTACCCGGTCGGGCAGATCACGGAGCTGGACCGCGACCCGGGCCGGCCGTTCGCGAGGGTGATCGCCACGCCCAGCGTGCAGCTCGACCGCAGCCTCGAGGTGCTGCTGGTGCAGCCGCGCCCGGAGACTGCCGGGGCGCCGCGCCCCGAGGACGACGCCACGCCCGCCGCGCCGGACGGCGGGGACGGTGCGGACGGGGAGCGGTCGCGATGAACCTGGTGCGTCGCCACGGCGGGTGGGCGATCACGGCGAGCCTGATCGTGGCGCTGGTGCTGATGATCGTCCCGCTGCCGGGCTGGGCCGAGATCGCGCGCCCCGAGTGGCCGCTGCTGGTGCTCGTCTACTGGTGCCTCGCGCTGCCCAGTCGCATCGGCGTGGGGATCAGCTGGCTCGTCGGCCTGTGTGTCGACGTGCTCGGCGGAGGCCTGCTCGGCGAGCACGGCCTCGGCTACGTGCTGGTCGCCTACCTGGTCGTCAAGCTACACCTGCGCATCCGCGTCTACCCGGAGTGGCAGCAGGCCGGGGTCGTGCTGCTCCTGCTGCTGCTTGCCCAGATGACCCGCCTCTGGGTGCTCGGCATCACCGGCCGCGCCCCCGACGCGTTGCTGGTCTACTTCCTGCCCTCAGTCGTCGGGATGCTGCTCTGGCCCTTCCTGATGGTCCTGCTGCGCGGCTACCGCCGCCGCTTCGCCGTGACCTGAGCCGGGGGCGCGTTCCATGCGCGGCATCAGGCCGCGCAGCACCATGTCGTGCAGGCCGACGATCCCGACGATCCGCCCGCCGTCGTCGACCACCGGCGCGCGGCCGATGCCGCAGCGCTCGAACAGGCGGGCGCACGCGGCGATGTCCATGGACGCGGGCACCGTGATGGCGGGTTTGGCCATCACCTCGTAGACGTTGATGCGTTCCGGCCGCCGGCCGGTCGCCAGAACCTTCCTGCCGATGTCTCCGACGAGCAGGATCCCGTACTCGTCCGTGTCGTGGCGCTTGTAGACGATCAGGCTATGGGCCGGCTCGGCGTGCAGCAGGAGCAGGACGTCCCGGATGGTGTTCATGCCGTCGACCATCATGAAGCGCGAGCGCATGACCTCGGCAACGGTCACGCGACGGGTGGGCGGCTCCTCGGCGTGCATGAACGCGAGTATAGCGGGGCCGGGATGCGCTTATACTGGGCCAGGAATCCAGGCCATGAACTACCTCGCCCACTTCCACCTCTCGGCGGGCTCCGCCGAGACGCTCGTCGGCAGCTTCCTCGGCGATTTCGTCAAGGGGCCCCTGTCGGCGGGCCGATTCCCGCCGCGGGTGCAGGCGGCGATCGCGCTGCACCGGCAGGTCGACGCGTTCGTCGACGCCCATCCCGCAGTGGTGCGCAGCCGCGCCCGGTTCGCGCCCGGGTTCCGCCGCTACGCGGGGGTCCTGCTCGATCTCTTCTATGACCATTTCCTCGCCCGGGACTGGCAGACGCACGGCGACGAGCCCCTGGCCCGGTTCACCGACCGCGCCTACCGCGCCCTCGACCGGCACCGGGCGCTGCTCCCGCCTGGTGCGCGCCGGGTCTCGCGGGCGATGACCTGCCAGGACTGGCTCGGCGGTTACGCGCACCCGGATGGCGTCCGGCGCGCACTGCGCGGTATCTCCACGCGCCTGTCGCGCGTCAACCCGCTGGCCCGCGGCCACGTCGAGCTGGCCCGCGAGTACCGGGCGCTGGAAGCCGATTTCCGCCAGCTCATGCCGGAACTCCGCGACTTCGTGCAGCGCAGGGTGAGGGAGGGGTAGGCGGTATGCGCATCCTGGCCATCGTCTTCGCCGCGGCGATGCTGCTGATCGCCGCGGGGATCCTGGTCCGGCCAGGCGACCCGCGCCTGGCGCGGGTACTGTTCATCCTAGCCGGGCTGCTCGGGCTCCTGCTGGCGGGCGGCTTCTTCGGCCTGATCGGCGACGGCTGACCCTCAGTCCAGGGTCTCCTCGAGCACCAGCGGCATCTCCTCGCACTCGCCGTCGCCGAGACGGAAGGCGCGCAGTTCCAGCACGCCCCGCGTGCCGAGCGAGATGACCAGGTAGGGCAGCTCGGGGTAGTAGGCGAGCTCCCGGTCGAGGGCGGACGGCAGCGACGGGCCCGACGGGTGGGAGTGGTAGATCGCGACGATCTCCTCGCCGTCCTCGCGCTCGTGGCGAAAGGCATCGATCATCCCCGCCGGGTCCATCTCGAAGCGTCTGGCGGGGTCACCGGCGACGTTCGACACGGAACGCACGGCGCAACTGTCTCCGGCGCGCACCACGAACCCGCAGACCTCGACGCCCGGGTGCGCCTGGGCGACCTCGAGGAGCCGATTGACCGTGCAGCGCGGCAGGGCGAGAACGGACGCGCTCACGTCGCCTGGTGCATCGGCCGGGCTGCGCGGTGGCGGTCGCAGACCGGGCACTCGGGATCGCGCGGCAGGCGGATGGTCCGGGTCTGCATGGTCTCGGCATCGAGCAATAGCAGCCGCCCCGTCAACGTTTCGCCGATGCCGATCAGCAGTTTCAGGGCCTCGGTCGCCTGCAGGCTGCCGATGATCCCGACCACCGGGGTGAAGACCCCGGACTGGGTGCAGGTCTCGTCCAGTTCGCCCCCGTCACGGTAGAGGCAGCGGTAGCACGGGCTGTTGTCGTCGCGCGGATCGAACACGGCGACCTGCCCCTCGAAGCGGATCGCGGCGCCCGAGACGAGCGGGGTGCCGCTGGCGAAACAGGCCTCGTTGACGGCGAAGCGGGTGGTGAAGTTGTCGCAGGCGTCGACCACCACATCGGCCTGCGCCACGCGTTCGCGGAGCGCCTCGCCCTCGAGGCGGGTCGGCACCGTGGTCACGGTCACGTCGGGGTTGAGGTCGAGCAGGGCGTCGCGTGCCGAGGCCACCTTCGTCCGGCCGACGTCGGGCGTGGCGTGGACGATCTGCCGCTGCAGGTTGCTGAGGTCGACCTCGTCGTCGTCGCAGAGCACCAGGTGGCCGACGCCGGCGGCGGCCAGGTACATCGCGACCGGGGCCCCCAGGCCGCCGAGGCCGACCACCAGCACGGTCGATTCGAGCAGGCGCATCTGGCCCGCCGCGTCGACCTGCGGCAGCATGATCTGCCGGCTGTAGCGGAGCAGCTGGTCGTCGTCGAGATCCATCGCCGCAGGTTAGCCGCGGCGCGACGGGGCGGCAACCGTCCGTCCGTCAGGGGCGCGGGCGCTGGCGACGCGCGGCTGGCCGGCGTGGTCGCGGTGGTCCGCGATCGCCACGTAGCCGGCCCGGTCCAGCAGCTCCCGCACGGCTTCGGCCTGGTCGAATCCGTGTTCCAGCAAAAGGTGCCCCCCCGGTACCAGGCAGCGACGCGCCCCGGAGACGAGCCGACGCAGGTCGTCGAGGCCGTCCTCCCCGGCCACCAGGGCCGCACGCGGTTCGAAGCGCAGTTCGTCCCCGACCAGGTGGGGGTCGCCCGACGCGACGTAGGGCGGGTTGCTCAGCACGGCCTCGAAACGGGCGGCGGGGAGGGGGGCGCACCAGTCGGCGACGGCGAAGTGAACGTTGGCGAGGTCGTGGCGCGCGGCGTTGCCGCGGGCCACACGCAGCGTCTCGGCGTCGCGGTCGGTGGCGAGGATCGTCAGGCCGGGCCGCTCGCGCGCCAGCGCGAGCGCAATGGCGCCGGAGCCCGTGCCGAGATCCGTGACCGTTGCCCGGGAGTCGCCGGGAAGGCGCTCCAGCGCCAGCTCCACCAGCCGTTCGGTGTCCGGCCGTGGCACCAGGGTGCGTGGCGTGACCGCGAGTTCGAGCGACCAGAACTCCCGCGAGCCGGTCAGGTAGGCGACCGGGGCTCCCTCGGCACGGGCCGCGAGCAGGGCACGGTAGTGGCCCAGGTCGCGGGCGTCGACCGGACGCTCGGGCCAGGCACGCAGGTGGCTGCGGGGGCGGTCCAGCGCGTGGGCCAGCAGCAGTTCGGCCTCGAGCCGGGCCGCGTCACCGAGGGCCGCGAGCCGCTCGCGCCCCTCGGTGAGCAGCATGGCGATGGTGGGGCCGGCAATCGGGGTGCCGTCCCCGGACCGTGGCGTCACGACGCGGCCTGGGCGGCGAGCAGCTCGGCCTGGTGCTCCTGCACCAACGGATCGATCACCTGGTCGAGGTCGCCCGCGAGGATCTCGCCGAGCTTGTAGAGCGTCAGGTTGATGCGGTGGTCGGTGAGCCGGCCCTGTGGGAAATTGTAGGTGCGGATGCGTTCGGACCGGTCGCCGCTGCCGACCAGCAGCTTGCGCGTGGCGGCCTCGGCGGCGGTCCGCGCCTCGCGCTCGCCGGCCAGCAGGCGCGCCCTGAGCAGGGCCAGCGCGCGTGCGCGGTTCTTGTGCTGGGAGCGTTCGTCCTGGCACTCGACGACGATGCCGCTCGGCAGGTGGGTCACGCGCACCGCCGAATCGGTCTTGTTGACGTGCTGTCCCCCGGCGCCGGAGGCGCGGTAGGTGTCGATGCGCAGGTCGGCCGGGTCGAGCTCGATGGCGTCGATCTCCTCGGCCTCCGGCAGCACCGCGACGGTGCATGCCGAGGTGTGGATACGTCCCTGCGACTCGGTCTCGGGCACCCGCTGCACGCGGTGGGCGCCGGATTCGAATTTCAGCCGCGCGTACGCCCCGTCGCCCACGATGCGCAGGATCAGCTCCTTGTAGCCGCCGTGCTCGCCCTCGCTCGCGCTCAGCTCCTCGACCTTCCAGCCGCGTGCCTCCGCGTAGCGCAGGTACATCCGCTGCAGGTCCGCGGCGAACAGCGCCGCCTCGGCGCCGCCCGTACCGGCGCGGATCTCGAGGTAGACGTTGCGGGTGTCCTCGGGGTCGCGCGGCAGCAGCAGCCGCTGCAGTTCCGCCTCGAGTTCGGCGCGGCGCATCCGGGCGTCGGCCAGCTCGGCGGCGGCGAGCTCGCGCATCTCGGGGTCGTCGTCGTGGAGCATCGTCTCCGCGCCGCGGATCGTCTCTTCGCTGGCGACGTAGGCGTCGCAGCAGCGCACCAGCGGTTCGAGTTCGGCGTATTCGCGCGACAGTTCCCGGAACCGGTCGCCCTGGCCAATCACCTCGGGATCGGCCAGCAGCGCCGTCACTTCCCGGTGACGGTCGACCAGGGTGTCGAGCTTGGAACGGAGCGAATCCTTCACGGACGGGACCGGGAGACCCGGCTCAGGAGGACTTGAGGCCGAACAGCTCGCGCGCCGCCTCAAGCAGTTCGCCGCGGTCGTCGAAGCCGGCCTGGCGCAGCTGCACGGTCGGGGCGTGGGTCAGCTTGTTGGTCAGGTTGTGCGCCAGCCAGGCCAGGGCCTCCTCGGGCGTGGCGCCGTTGGCCAGGCGACGCCGCGCGCGCTCCAGCAGTTCGTCGCTGACCCGCTCGGCGCCCTGGCGGTAGGTGCGGATGGTCTCGACGGCGTCGAGCGAGCGGAGCCAGCCCATGAACTGCGAGACCTGGTTCTCGATGATCTCCTCGGCCTGCTGTGCGGCCTCGCGGCGGGAGGCGATGTTCTCCTCGATGATCTCGCGCAGGTCGTCGACCTTGTAGAGGTAGACGTCGTCGAGTTCGCCGACCTCGGGTTCGATGTCGCGCGGCACGGCGATGTCGACCATGAACATCGGCTGGTGACGGCGCGCCTTGAGCGCCCTCTCGACCATCCCCTTGCCCAGGATCGGCAGGGGGCTGGCGGTGGAGGAGATGATGATGTCCGCCTCGGGGAGGTGGATGGGAATCTCCTCGAGCGCGATCGAGTAGCCGCCGAACTCGCTCGCCAGCAGGTGGGCCCGCTCGGCGGTGCGGTTGGCGACCACCATGCGGCCGATACCGTTCTGGTGCAGGTGGCGCGCGACCAGTTCGATGGTCTCGCCGGCGCCGACCAGCAGCGCGGTCTTGTCACCCAGTTCGCCGAAGATCTGCCGGGCAAGGCTGACCGCGGCGAAGGCGACCGACACCGGGCTGGAGCCGATCTCCGTGTCGCTGCGTACCTGCTTGGCCACCGAGAAGGTGTGCTGGAACAGTCGGCTCAGCAGGCCGCCGAGGGTCCCCGCGGAACTCGCGGCCTGGTAGGCGTCCTTCATCTGGCCGAGGATCTGCGGTTCGCCCAGCACCAGCGAGTCGAGGCCGCTCGCCACGCGCAGCATGTGCCGGACCGCGTCGTGGTCGGGGTGGGCGTAGATGTACGGCGCGAGGTCGGCACGCGGCAGGTGGTGGAACCGGCTCAACCAGTCGACCAGGGCGTTGACGTCGCCCTCGTTCAGACCGCAGTAGAGCTCGGTCCGGTTGCAGGTCGAGAGGATCGCGGCCTCGGTCACCGGTGGCTGGGCGCTGAGCTCGTGCAGGGCCTCGACCATCCGCTCCGGGGTGAAGGCCACCCGTTCGCGGACGTCGACAGGCGCCGTCTTGTGGTTGATTCCCAGGGCCAGCAGTGACATGTTGGGCGTAAGGGGCTAGAAAACTTTGCAAATTCTGCGCGATGGCCACGCCCAGCACAAGTCGCGCGAAGCCTCGCCATGGATTCGATCACGGGACCCTCCCGGTGTTCCGGGAACGGGTCGGCCCGCAGGCGGTCGTAGACACGGAGTTGTAGAATGATCGCGTGCCCGAGATCCTTCCCATGACCCGATCGCACCTGCTGCCGCTCGCCGGCCTCGCCCTGCTCGCCGGTTGCGCCCAGCAGCCGATCGAGCCGCGCGACGAGACGCCGCAGGCACGGATCGTCGAGCGCCCGTCACCGGACACCTCGCCGATGCTGGGCCTGCTGGTAGGGGAGATCGCCGCGCAGCGCGGCGACTACCAGACCGGCCTGGAGCGGTATCACGCCGCCGCGCGCGCCGAGCGCGATCCCCGCCTCGCGGAACGCGCGACCCACTTCGGCCTCTACACCAGCGACCACGCCCTCGCGCTCGAGGCAGCCCGGCTGTGGCGCGAACTGGAGCCCGACAACCGCCTCGTGGTGCGGATCATCGCCAACCTCGAGCTGCGTCTGGGTCACGTGGAGGCCGGGATCGACGAGTTGCGCGGTTTCCTCGCCGGCGAGTCGGACCTGCCCGAGGCCTTCGCCCAGTTGACCGCGTTGCTGGTCCGCCTCCCGGACAAGGCCCTCGCGCTCGAGGTCGCCGGACGCCTGGCCGCCGACTACCCCGCGAGCCCCGATGCCCACTTCGCGCACGGGGCCGTGGCCCGCCATGCGGCCCGCCTCGGGCTCGCCGAGAGCGAGATGGCCGAGGCGGTCCGGCTGCGTCCCGGATGGGCCCAGGCGCGCATCAACCTCGCCCAGGTGCAGGTGGCCCTCGGTCACGAGGAGGCGGCGCTCGCGACGCTGTCGGCCGGCGTGGACGCGAATCCGGAGAGCCGTGAACTGCGCCTCGCCTTCGCGCGCATGCTGATGAACCTCGATCGGGTCCACGAGGCGCGCGCCCAGTTCAAGGCGGTCGCGGAGGCGAATCCGGGCGATCCCGACATCCTCTATGCGCTCGCGCTGCTGTCGCTCGAGACCCGCCAGCTCGAGGAGGCGGAGCGTCACTTCCGCGAACTGGAGAAAGGCGGGGAGCGTGCCGACGACGCCCGCTTCTTCCTCGGTCGGATCGAGGCGGAGCGCGGCAACCTCGAGGCGGCGCTGGAGTGGTACCAGGCGGTCGAGGGGGGAGAGTACGCCGACGAGGCCGAGATTCAGGTCGCCGCGGTCAT
>JAWVZO010000006.1:0-29314 GCA_033722135.1 Gammaproteobacteria bacterium
GCACCGCGACCAGGAGCAGCAGCGTCCGTGGGGTCGGCTCCTCGAGGGTCTTGAGCAGCGCGTTCGCGGCCGCCGGGACCATCAGGTCCGCCGGATCGACCAGCGCCACCTTCCAGCCACCGTGCCCGGCGCTCATCGCCAGCGCGTGGCCCAGCTCGCGCACCTGGTCGATGCGGATCCGCGTCGCGTCCTGCTTCAGCCTGTCGGAGCCGATGGACTCGCCCTTGCGCAGCAGGCGCAGGTGGCTGAAATCGGGGTGGCTGCCCGCGGCGAACTGGCGGCACGCGGGACAGGTGCCGCACGCGTCGCCGGACCCGTCTTCGGAACGGGCGCAGAGCAGCGCCGCGGCGATGCGACGGGCGAAAGCGTGCCGCCCGATCCCCGCGGGCCCGTCGATCAGCAGCGCGTGCGGCAGGCGTCCACGCCCGCGGCAGTCGTTCAGCGCCGCCCACGCCGCGTCGTGCCATGGGTAGGTCTCAACCGGCGTAGGCATCGAGCACCTCGCCGATCCGGGCCGTGACCTCGTCGAGCGGGAGCGCGGCGTCGATCACCCGGAAGCGTTCCGGCTCGTCCGCTGCCCGTGCGAGGTAGGTGGCGCGGACCCGGTCGAAGAATTCGCTCGCCTCGCGCTCGAAGCGGTCGGGTGCGCCGTCCCGCCCGGCGGCGCGCGCGAGGCCGTCCCGCACCGGCAGATCGAGCAACAGGGTCAGGTCGGGGCGCAGGTCGCCCTGGACGAGCTGCTCGAGGTGCGCGATCCGTGCCGGGTCGAGACCTCTTCCCCCGCCCTGGTAGGCGTAGGACGCGTCGGTGAAGCGGTCGCTCAGGACCCAGTCGCCGCGCGCCAGGGCCGGGAGGATGACGCGCTCGATGTGATCCGCGCGGGCCGCGAACACGAGCAACAACTCGCTGTCGTCGCACATGCCGTCCTCGCGGTGGCCGAGCAGCAGCGCGCGGATCTCCTCGGCGAGCGGCGTGCCACCCGGTTCGCGGGTCACCACGACCCGTCGCCCCGCGGCCTCGAGGTGGCGGCGGATGAAATCGACGCAGCTCGACTTGCCCGCGCCCTCGCCCCCCTCGACGGTGAGGAAGCGTCCACGACTCACCGGTTCATCCCCGCGGCCCTCCCAGCTGGTAACGGCGGACGTTGGCCTCGTGTTCGGCCAGGGTCTCGGCGAAGACGTGGCGGCCGTCGCCCGTGGCGACGAAGTAGAGTGCCTTGCCGTCCGCCGGGTTCAGCGCCGCCTCGATGGCGCCACGGCCCGGCAGGGCGATCGGCGTCGGCGGCAGGCCGCGCCGCGTGTAGGTGTTATAGGGGGTGTCGGTGCGCAGGTCGCTGCGGCGCAGGTTTCCGTCGAACGCCTCGCCGAGGCCGTAGATCACCGTCGGGTCGGCCTGCAGCCTCATCCCTTTCAGGAGGCGACGCACGAAGACGCCGGCCACCTCGTCACGCTCCTCGGGCAGCGAGGTCTCCTTCTCGATGATCGAGGCCATGATCAGGGCCTCGTAGGGGCCGTCGTAAGGCAGGCCCTCGGCCCGCCTCTGCCAGGCATCGCCCAGCACGTCCTGCATGGTGATGTAGGCGCGGCGCAGGAACTCGACGTCGGTCGTGGCGCGGGGGAAGTGGTAGGTGTCGGGAAAGAAGCGCCCCTCGGGATGCTGCCCCTCCAGCCCGAGACGCGCCATGACCGCCTCGGCAGCGAGCCCCTCGAGGGTATCGACCAGCTCGGGCGTGGCGCGCACGGCCGCGAGGGCCTGGGCGAAGGTCCAGCCCTCGACCAGGGTCAGCGAGTGCAGCATCACCCGTCCGCTGGCGAGCAGCTCGAGGAACTGGGGCGGCGTGATCCCAGGCTCGAGACGGTACTCGCCCGCCTTGAGCGCTGTGTCCAGGCCGCTGAGCCGGCCGTGCAAAACCAGCAGATCGGGCGAATCGATCAGGCCGCGGGTGGCGAGGTCGTCGGAGAGCCGGCGCAGGCCGGCGCCCCGCGGCACCTCGATCACCACGCCGTCCCCGGTCACCGCCAGCGGCGTGGCGAGGAAATCCCGGTAGTGCCAGAAGAGGACCAGGCTGGCCGTGCCGACCACGGCCAGGAGGAGGACGGCGAGGCGGACGAATAACTTGGGCATCGTCCCCCGCTACGTTCCAGCGTCCCGCGGGAACCGGTCGCGCGGCTTGTCGCTCAGGACGGGCGACGGAACAGCAGCGTGCCGTTCGTGCCGCCGAAGCCGAACGAGTTCGAGAGGGCGACGTCGATCTTCATCTCCCGCGCGGTGTGGGGGACGTAGTCGAGGTCGCACTCCGGATCAGGATTGTCGAGGTTGATGGTCGGCGGTGCGACCTGGTCGGTGATCGCCAGCACGCTGAACACCGCCTCGATGCCGCCCGCGGCGCCGAGCAGGTGGCCGGTCATCGACTTGGTCGAGCTGACCGCGAGCTTGCGCGCGTGGTCGCCGAACGTGTTCTTGACCGCGTCGCTCTCCGCCCTGTCCCCCGCCGGCGTCGAGGTGCCGTGCGCGTTGATGTAGTCGACCGCGTCCGGCGCGAGCCCCGCGTCGCGCAGCGCGATCTTCATGCAGCGCGTCGCACCCTCCCCGCTGTCCGGGGGGAGCGTCATGTGGTGGGCGTCGCCGCTCATGCCGTAACCGGCGACCTCGGCGTAGATCCGCGCCCCGCGGGCCTTCGCGTGCTCGTACTCCTCGAGCACCAGGACGCCAGCCCCGTCGCCGAGGACGAAGCCGTCGCGGTCGCGGTCCCAGGGACGGCTCGCCGCTTCCGGGTCGTCGTTGCGGGTCGACAGCGCGCGGGCCGCCGCGAAACCGCCGAGCCCGGTCGGGCAGGTCGCCATCTCGGCGCCGCCGGCGACCATCACGTCGGCGTCACCGTAGGCGATGATGCGCGCGGCGTCGCCGATGTTGTGGGTGCCGGTGGTGCAGGCGGTGACGATGGCGATGTTCGGACCCTTCATGCCGTACTTGATCGACAGGTTGCCCGAGATCATGTTGATGATGCAGCTCGGCACGAAGAACGGGGAGATGCGCCGCGGGCCGCTGTTGACGTAGGCCTCGTGGGTCTTCTCGATCCCCGGCAGTCCGCCGATGCCCGAGCCGATCGCCACGCCGATGCGCTCGGCGTTCGCGTCGGTGACCTCCAGCCCGGCATCCTCGATCGCCTGGCAGGCGGCGGCGATGCCGTAGTGGATGAAGGTGTCCATCTTCTTGGCATCCTTCGACGACAGGTAGGGGCTGACGTCGAAGTCCTTGACCGTGGCCGCGAACCTGACCGAGAAGTCGCTGGCGTCGAAGGCGGTGATGGGCGCAGCCCCGCTCTTGCCGGCCAGGATGTTCCGCCAGGCGTCGGCGACGTTGTTGCCGACCGGCGAGACGACGCCCAGCCCGGTGACCACGACTCGTCGTTTGCTCACGACCATTCTCCTTGACTGCTACCGGCTTGCGCGACCGGCGGCACCAAAACAAAAGGCCGGTGCCCCTGTGTGCCGGGGACACGGCCTTTCATGCGTGCGGATTTAGCCCAGGTTCTTTTCGATGTAGTCGACAGCCTGCTGGACCGTGGTGATCTTCTCGGCCTCGTCGTCCGGAATCTCGCACTCGAACTCCTCCTCGAGGGCCATGACCAGCTCGACCGTGTCGAGGGAATCGGCGCCGAGGTCGTCGACGAATGAGGCGTCGTTGTTGACTTCCTCCTCCTTCACCCCCAGCTGTTCGACGACGATCTTCTTGACGCGCTCTGCAACGGAACTCATGTGTTGTCTGCCTCCCGACATGCGTGGTGAACCGGACTCGCGCCGGTCGCGGTATTGTATTGAAAACCTCCGGGCAGGGCCAGTTGCGTGAAGTGCCACGCCCAGGCCCGCGAGGCTCGGTGATTGTACCTTTTGTTTCAGTGTCTTGGCGAACCCCAGCGACGAGCCTGCGGCACCTCAGGCCATGTACATCCCGCCGTTGACGTGCAGCGTCTGGCCGGTGATGTAGGCCCCTCCCGGAGAGCACAGGAAGGCCACGGTCGCGGCGATGTCCTGCGGCTGGCCGAGGCGGTTGAGCGGGATCTGCGCCAGCAGCGTGTCGCGCTGGGCATCGTCGAGCGCGCGGGTCATGTCGGTGTCGATGAACCCCGGGGCCACGGTGTTGACCGTGATGCCCCGTGCGCCGATCTCGCGGGCCAGCGACCTGGCGAAACCGGCCATGCCCGCCTTGGCCGCGGCGTAGTTGGTCTGCCCCGCGTTGCCCATCGCGCCGACCACCGACGCGATGTTGACGATGCGCCCCTTGCGCGCCTTGGTCATGCCGCGCAGGCACGCCTTGCTCATGCGGTAGACCGACGAGAGGTTGGTGTCGATGATCGCATCCCACTCCTCGTCCTTCATGCGCATCAGGAGGTTGTCGCGGGTGATGCCCGCGTTGTTGACCAGGATGGTCGGTGCGCCGTGGCGGGCATTGACCTCGGCGACGCACGCCTCGATCGAAGCCGGATCGGCGACGTCGAGCTCCAGTCCGTCCCCCAGGAGTCCCGCCTCGACCAGCGCCGTGCCGATCGCCTGGGCTCCGCCCGCGGAGGTGGCGGTGCCGACCACCGTGGCGCCATGCCGGCCGAGTTCGAGTGCAATCGCGCGGCCGATGCCGCGGCTCGCGCCGGTGACCAGGGCGACCTCGCCAGCCAGAACCTGCTCAGTCATGGAAAACTCCTCGGGATTTGCCGTGTCAGTAGCGGACCAGGGCCGAACCCCAGGTGAAGCCGCCGCCGAACGCCTCGAGCAGCAGCAGTTCACCGGGCCGGATGCGCCCGTCACGGATCGCCGTGTCGAGCGCCAGCGGCACCGAGGCGGCCGAGGTGTTGCCGTGCTCGGCGACGGTGTTGACGACGCGCTCCTCGGGCAGGCCGAGCTTACGGCCGATCGCCGCGATGATCCGGTTGTTGGCCTGGTGCGGGATCAGCCAGTCGACGTCCTCGCGGGTCAGGCCGTTGGTCTCGAGCGTCTCGTCGACGATGCGGCTCAGCGTGGTGGTGGCGACCTTGAAGACCTCCTTGCCACGCATGCGCAGGTAGGGGTCGCGGCCGTTCTCGTAGCCGCCGGAGATGCCTCCGGGGACCTGCAGCAGGTCGGCGTGCTTGCCGTCGGCGTGCAGATGGGTCGACAGGACACCTGGTGTCTCGTCGGCGCGCAGCACGACCGCGCCGGCCCCGTCGCCGAACAGCACGCAGGTGTCACGGTCCTGCCAGTCGATGATGCGCGACATGGTCTCGGCGCCAATCACCAGTGCGGTGGTCGCCGCGCCGGTGCGGATGAACTGGTCGGCGACGCCGAGCGCGTAGACGAAGCCGGTGCAAACCGCCTGCACATCGAACGCGGGAGGCCCGTGGAGGCCGAGCCGGGCCTGCAGCAGGCAGGCGGTGCTCGGGAAGATCTGGTCGGCGGTGGTGGTGCCGACGACGATCAGGTCGAGGTCGCGGGGCGCCACGCCGGCGGCCTTGAGCGCCCGGCGCCCGGCCTTCTCGGCGAGATCGCAGGTCGTCTCGCCGTCGGCGGCGATGCGCCGCTCGCGGATGCCGGTGCGATCGCGGATCCAGCTGTCCGAGGTCTCGACCATCTTCTCGAGCTCGGCATTGGTCATCACCCGCTCGGGCAGGTAGCTGCCGGTTCCGACGATGCGTGCGTACTTCATGCCGTTGCCGAGACCTGCAGCAGGTGGCCGATCTCCTGGCGGATCTTCTTCGGCACCGCCTTGGCCACCTCGACCCGGGCGATCTCGATCGCGTTGGCGAAGGCCAGCACGTCCGCACCCCCGTGGCTCTTGATGACGATGCCCTGGAGCCCCACCAGGCTCGCGCCGTTGTAGCGCCGCGGGTCGATGCGGCGCTTGAAGCTGCGCAGCACCGGGGCGGCGACCAGCCCGGCGAGCCGCGTGAGCGGGTTGCGCGAGAACGCCTGGCGCATGAAGTGGCTGACCATCTGGGCCAGCCCTTCGCTGGTCTTCAGCGCGACGTTGCCGACGAAGCCGTCGCAGACGATGACGTCCGCGTCCCCGGTGTAGACGTCGTCGCCCTCGACGAAACCGATGTAATTGAGATCGGTGGCCATCAGCAGGGCGTGTGCCTCCTTGACCTGCTCGTTGCCCTTGATCTCCTCCTCGCCGACGTTGAGCAGGCCGACGCGGGGTCGCTCGAGGCTGTCGACAGCACGCACCAGGGTCGCCCCCATGACCGCCAGTTGGAACAGCTGCTTGGCATCGAGACCGACGTTGGCACCGAGGTCGAGGACGTGGGTGTGGCCGCGGATCGACGGAATCGCGGTGATGATGGCGGGACGATCGATCCCGGGCAGGGTCTTCAGCACGAAGCGCGCGGTGGCCATCAGGGCACCGGTATTGCCCGCGCTGACGCACGCATCGGCGGCCCCCTTCTTGACGAGGTCGATGGCGACCCGCATCGACGAGTCCTTCTTGCCGCGCAGCGCGTTGGCCGGCGACTCGTCCATGCCCACGACCTGCGATGCGTGGTGGATGCGCAGGCGTTCAGCGAAGCGCGCCCGAGCCTCTCCGCAGTGCGCCTCGAGCTCGGCCTCGTCGCCGACCAGCACCAGAGCGACGTCGCGGTGCCGGTCGAGGATCTCAAGGGCCGCCGGCACCACCACCCCGGGACCGTGGTCCCCACCCATCGCGTCGAGGGCGATCGTGACCGTTTCGCTCATAGGCGACTCGCTGGCCGCGGCCCGGTCACGGCCTGATTGCTACCGGTCATGGGACGCGACGCGCGGGCGTCAGTCCTCGTCACGCTCCTCAATCACCTTGCGACCACGGTAGTAGCCGTCCGGGCTGACGTGGTGACGAAGATGGGTTTCCCCGGTGGTCGGGTCGGTCGAGAAGGTCGGCGCGCGGAGCGCGTCGTGCGCGCGGCGCATGCCGCGTTTCGACCGGGTCTTGCGATTCTGTTGCACAGCCATGCCATTTCTCTCCTGCGGTCGCCGTCAGTTCCGGCCCCGCTTGTCTTGCCATTCCTTGAGAACGCCGAACGGATTCTCCGCCGCGGCCTTCCCTTCACCCTGCCAGCGTTCGAGGTCGTCGTTGCACGCCGGGTCGGGATGCAACGCCACCAGGGGCAGGCCGAGGAGCACCTCGTCCTCGACCAGGGCCGCGGTGGCCACCGACGCGTCGCGGCCATCGAGCGGCTCGATGCCTTCCGGAAGCCGACGCTCCTCGGTGTCCGAGGCCACGACGGCGAGGTGAAAGTCGCAGTCGACGGCGCAGGCCACCGGCTTCAGGCAACGCTGGCAGGTGAGCGGGACCGTCGCCCGGACCCTGCCATGCACGGTGCGCAACCCGCGCCCGTCGATCGCGAAGACCATCTCGACCTCGGCGTCGCCCGCCTCGGCGGCGAGCAGCGGCGCGAGACGCTCCATGCCCCCGAGCGCGACGCGGCCTTCGATCCGGGCCCCCTGCTCAGCCAGTCGGGCGGGTTCGATCCGGTCCGGCAAGTCCGCGCGCATAAGCCGTTAATTTTAATTCCCTCTCGGGAGGGGTGTCAAAGAGATTTCCCCCTCCCGGGCCGGCCTCTCCAGCGGCCACCGACGAAGCCCCGTGGTGCGGGAGTCACGGCACGCCCCGGCATCACATGTTCGGGTAGTTCGGCCCGCCCCCGCCCTCGGGGGTCACCCAGGTGATGTTCTGGGTCGGATCCTTGATGTCGCAGGTCTTGCAGTGCACACAGTTCTGCGCGTTGATCTGCAGCCTCGGGTTCGCGCCGTCGTCGTCGCGCACGATCTCGTAGACGCCCGCCGGGCAGTAGCGCTGCTCGGGGGCGTCGTAGGTGGCGAGGTTGACCTCGATCGCCACCGCCGGGTCGGCGAGCTTCAGGTGGACCGGCTGGTCCTCCTCGTGATTGGTGTTCGACAGGAACACCGACGAGAGCCGGTCGAAACTCAGCTTGCCGTCCGGTTTCGGGTAGGCGATCGGGGCACACTCCGAGGCCGGTTTCAGCGCCCCGTGATCGGTCGTCGTGTCGTGCAGCGTCAGGGGGAGCTTCCCGCCGAACCAGTTCTGGTCGACGTAGTTGAACGCCCCGCCGAGGTACGGTCCCCACTTGTGCAGCGCCGGGCCGAAGTTGCGGCTGCGGTGGAGTTCGTCCCAGGCCCAGCTGGCCCGGAACGCCTCGCCGAAGGCGGTCAACTCCCCGCCCCCCTCGTCACCTTCCTTCAGTGCCGCGAACACCGTCTCGGCGGCGACCAGGCCCGACTTCATCGCGGTGTGCGTGCCCTTGATCTTGCTGAAATTGAGCGTGCCCGCATCGCAGCCGAGCAGCAGCGCGCCCGGCAGGGTCATCCTCGGCAGGGCGTTGAGCCCCCCCTTGGTGATCGCGCGGGCCCCGTAGCTGACCCGCTTGCCGTCCGTGAGGTGCTCCGCGATCAGCGGGTGGTGCTTCAGGCGCTGGAACTCGTCGAACGGGCTGAGGTGGGGGTTGGCGTAGTTGAGGTCGACGATCAGCCCGACGACCGCCTGGTGATCCTCCAGATGGTAGAGGAAGAAACCGCCCGAGGCCCCCGATTCGGAGAGCGGCCACCCGGCCCCGTGGACCACGAGGCCGGGGCGGTGCTTCGCCGGGTCGATGTCCCACAACTCCTTGAGCCCGATGCCGTAGTGCTGCGGATCGGCGTCGGCGTCGAGCCCGTAGTGCGCGATCAGCTGCTTGCCGAGGTGCCCACGGCAGCCTTCGGCGAACAGCGTGTATTTCGCGCGCAGTTCCATGCCGGGCTCGAAGCCGTCCTTCGGTTCGCCGTCCACGCCGACGCCCATGTCCCCGGTGACCACACCGGCGACGCTCCCGTCGTCGTCGAAGATGACCTCGGCGGCCGGGAATCCGGGGAAGATCTCGACGCCGAGTTCCTCGGCCTGCTCGCCGAGCCAGCGGCAGACGTTGCCCAGGCTGACCACGTAGTTCCCGTCGTTGTGCATGGGCTTCGGCACGAACGCATCGGGCACCCGCGTCGCCTTCTCCGCCGAGCGCAGGAAATAGACCTCGTCGTCGCCGACCGGGGTCAGCAGGGGCGCGCCCTTCGCCTTCCAGTCGGGGAACAACTCGTCGAGGGCCCGCGGCTCGATCACCGCGCCGGAGAGGATGTGCGCGCCGACCTCGGAGCCCTTCTCGAGCACGACCACGGAAAGCTCGTGCCCGGCCTCCCCTGCCAGTTGCATCAGCCGGCACGCCGCCGACAGTCCCGCCGGTCCTCCACCGACGACGACGACGTCGAACTCCATCGACTCGCGTTCCATTACGTTCACCTCCCGATCATTGCCTGTGTCATTCTAGTTCGACGTCCGGCCCGGCCGACGTCTCACGTCGGCTGCCGCGTTCAGAACCGCTCGGTCTCGAAGGCCATCACGCCCCGGCCGCCGCTCGCGATGGCCGCCAGAAGGCTTCCCGCCTGGGGCAGCAGCCGCTCCATGTAGAAACGCGCCGTGGCGATCTTCGCCCGGTAGAACCCCGTCTCGTCGCCATCGAGGCGCTCGTGCGCCACCTCGGCAGCGCGCGCCCACTGGTAGCCGAGCGCCACCAGTCCGAACAGGCGCAGGTACTCGCTCGCCGCGCATGCCGCCTCGTTCGGGTCGGCGGCACCGCGCGCCGCGATCCACAGCGAGGCCCGTTGCAGCCGGTCGAGCGATTTGGCCAGCGGGGCCACGTAGGGCGCCAGCTCCACCGTGTCGGCACGTGCATCGACGTAGGCCTGCACCGGGTGGAAGAAGCGGCGCAGCTGGCGGCCGAACCGGGTCGGCAGCTTGCGTCCGACCAGGTCGAGCGCCTGGATGCCGTTGGTGCCCTCATAGATCTGCGTGATGCGCGCGTCGCGCACCAGCTGTTCCATGCCCTGTTCCCGCACGTAGCCGTGCCCACCGTAGACCTGCATGCCGAGGTTCGTGACCTCGGAACCGAGGTCGGTGAGGAAGGCCTTGACGATCGGCGTCATCAGCGCGACGAGGTCGTCGGCCGCCTCGCGCGCCCCGGCGTCGGGGTGGCGCTCGGCGGTGTCCAGCGCGCGGCTGACCCAGGCGACCAGGGCGCGTCCACCCTCCACCCAGGCGCGCATGGTCAGCAGCATGCGCCGGACGTCGGGTTGGGCCGCGATCGGGTCCGCCGGACGCTCCGGCGCCACCACGCCCCCGGGCACCCGCCCCTGGAGCCGCTCCCGGGCGTACGCGGCGGCGTTCTGGTAGGCGGTCTCGGCGAGTCCCAGCCCCTGGACGCCGACGAAGATGCGCGCGGCGTTCATCATCGTGAACATCGCCGGCAGCCCCCCGTGGGGTTCGCCGACCAGCCAGCCGGTCGCGCCGTCGAAATTGAGCACGCAGGTCGACGAGCCGTGGATGCCCATCTTCCGTTCCAGTCCCCCGGTCGCCACGGCGTTGCGTGCCCCGAGACTGCCGTCCTCGCCGGGCAGGAACTTCGGGACCAGGAACATGCTGATCCCCGCGCTGCCGGCCGGCGCGTCCGGCAACCTGGCGAGGACCAGGTGGACGATATTCTCGGTCAGGTCGTGGTCGCCGGCCGAGATGAAGATCTTGGTGCCCTCGATGGCGTAGCTGCCATCTCCGCGAGGCTCGGCGCGGGTACGCAGCAGCCCGAGGTCGGTGCCCGCCTGCGGCTCGGTGAGGCACATGGTCCCGGCCCAGCGACCCGCGACCAGCGGCCCGAGGTAGGTCTCGCGTTGCGCCTCGCTACCGTGGGCCAGCAGGGCGTTGACGGCGCCCTCGGTCAGGCCCGGGTACATGCCGAAGGCCATGTTGGCCGAGGAGATCATCTCCTGGACCATCAGGTCGAGGGTGTGGGGGAGCCCCTGTCCGCCGTGCTCGACCGGCGCGGCGAGGGCGTTCCAGCCGGCGTCGACGAACCGCGCGTAGGCGTCGCCGAAGCCGTCGGGCGTCTTCACCGACCCGTCCTCCGCGAGGCGGCACCCCTGCGCGTCGCCGCGCGCATTCAGCGGCGCGAGGACCTCGCTGCAGAAGCGCCCGGCCTCCTCGAGCACCGCGTCGACGATGTCGGGCGTCGCCTCGGCGTAGCCGGGAAGCTCCGCGAGATCGTCGAGGCCGTGCAGTTCGTGGTAGACGAAGTGCAGGTCGCGCAGCGGCGGCGTGTACCCTGCCATGGTCAGTTCCTCAGCGGCTTGCCGGTCTCGAGCATGTGCTCGATGCGGTCCTGGGTCGCCGGCTCGCGCACCAGGCGCAGGAAGGCGGCGCGTTCGAGCTCGAGCAGCCGCGCCTCGTCGACCTCCTCGGTGACGTCGCAGTCGCCCCCGCTCAGCACGCCGGCGAGCGCCTCGCCGACGACGACGTCGTGCACGGTCGCCTTGCCCTGGAGGCGGAAGCCGTGGACGGCCATGTCCAGCGCGGCCCTGCCGCTCGGGCCGGGCAGGGTCAGCTCGGCCGGCTCTGGCGGCTCGTAGCCGTCGGCCAGCGCGAGCGCCTTCGCCTTGGCGTCGGCGAGCAGGCGGTCGCGGTTCATGGTGATGCCGTCGTCGGGCCCGAGGAAGCGCAGGCCGCGCGCCTCTGCGGCCGAGGTCGCGACCTTCGCCAGGCTGATGGTCTCGAAGGCCTGGCGGACCGGCGGCACCGGACCGCCCGGCAGGCGGCCGTCGCGAATCCCGCGCAG
Organism: Gammaproteobacteria bacterium; assembly: GCA_033722135.1. Taxonomy (GTDB): domain Bacteria; phylum Pseudomonadota; class Gammaproteobacteria; order QNFN01; family QNFN01; genus QNFN01. Next base: position 11,648 of record JAWVZO010000006.1, read on the forward strand.
CAGCATCTCCTTGCATCCACCCCAGCCGGGGATCACGCCGACGCCGACCTCGACGAGGCCGACATAGCTCTCGGCATGGGCCTGCACGGCATCGCAGTGGAGCAGCAGTTCGCAGCCGCCGCCGAGGGCGAGTCCCGATGGCGCGCCGACGACCGGGAACGGCGCGCGCTTGAGCGCGAGGTAGGTCTCCTGCCCCTCGCGCACCATCGCCTCGATCTGCGCCCAGGCGGCGACGTTGACGGCGAACATCACCAGCCCGAGGTTCGCGCCCGCGGAGAACTGCTCGCCCTCGTTGTGGATCACCAGCGCGCGATGGCCCCGGGCCACTGTGTCGATCGCCGTGCGCAGCATGGCGAGAACGTCGGGATCGATGGCGTTCATCTTGGTGTGGAACTCGACGCAGAGCACGCCATCGTCGAGGTCCCACAGGCTCGCCGAGCCGTTGCCGGCCAGCGGTTCGCCGAGGCGCTTGACGTCGGCGAGCAGCAGGACTCCCTCCGGCCGCGCGACGGCGCGGTACGTGCCGTCGGTGGTGAGGTACTCGAGTCGCCCCGCCTCGACCCGGTAGAACGGGCGTCCGGCCGCCATCTCGAGCAGCTCGGGCACCGGCTGGCCCTCCTCCGCGAGCCGTTCGGCGAACCAGGCGCTGCCGAGGCGGTCGATCATCTCGAACGGGCCCTGGCTCCAGCCGTAACCGAGCCGCATCGCCTCGTCGACGGCGACGACGTCGTCGGCGATCTCGGGCACCAGCCGGGCCGCGTACGCCAGCGTCCTCGACAGCACCCGCCAGGCGTAGCGGCCGGCAGCCGAGTCGTGGCCGAGCAGGGCGCGCGGGCCGCCTCTTTTCGCCGCGGCCACGGCCTCGACCCGGGGACGCACCACCGGCGCGTAGTCGCCGGTCGCGAGGTCGAGCACCTCCTTGACCTTGCGCCCCCCCGCTCGGTTGAGGCGGTAGAAGCCGCCCTTCCCTTTCCGTCCGGTGTAGCCATCGTCGAGCATCCGCTGCACCCGCTCGGGGATCGCGAACACCTCGTGGAACGGGTCGTCCGCCGGGAGGCGTTCCTGCATGCTTCCCAGGACGTGCGGCATCAGGTCGAGGCCGACCAGGTCGAGCAGGCCGAACACGCCGGTCTTCGGGATGCCGACCGGCCGGCCGAGCACCGCGTCGGCCACCTCGACCGGGAGTTTCGCGTCGATTGCCTCGCGGACCGCGCACTGCAGCCAGTAGATGCCGATGCGGTTGCCGATGAACCCCGGGGTGTCGTGGCACATCACGACGCCCTTGCCGAGGCGGCGGTCGGCGAACGCGCGGATCTCCGCGACGGCCTCGGTCCGTGTCGCCACGCCGGCGACCAGTTCCAGCAGCCGCATGTAGCGCGGCGGGTTGAAGAAGTGGGTGATCAGGAAGTCGCCCGCGAAACGCTCCGGAAGCCCATCGACGAGTGCGGCCAGCGGGATCGTCGAGGTGTTCGAGCTGATGATGCTCCCCGGCTTGCGCACGGCCTCGAGGCGCGCGTAGAGGTCGCGCTTGGCGTCGAGGTCCTCGATCACCGCCTCGACGATCCAGTCCGCCCCTGCGAGCCGGTCGAGGTCGTCCTCGACGTTCCCCGGCGTGACGAGGCGCGCCGCGCGCGGCTCCATGAAGGCCGCCGGTTTCGCCTTGCGCAACCGCTCCAGGGCCCGCTCCGCGACGACGCTGCGTCGCTCGCTACCCTCGGGGACGATATCGAGCAGGTCGACCGGGATGCCGGCGTTGGCCAGGTGCGCGGCGATGCCGGCGCCCATGACGCCGGCGCCGATCACCGCGGCGCGCTCGATCGCCATCAGAGCGCCTCCAGTACGGTCGCGATCCCCTGGCCGCCGCCGATGCACTGGGTCGCGAGCGCGTACCGCTTGCCCTCCCTGGCGAGCAGCGCGGCCGCCTTGCCCGTGATCCGTGCCCCGGTCGCGCCCAGCGGGTGGCCCAGCGCGATCGCCCCGCCGTCGAGGTTGACGCGCTCCGGGTCGATCTCGAGGTCGTGGAGGCAGGCCAGCGCCTGCGCGGCGAAGGCCTCGTTGAGCTCGACGACGTCGAGGTCGGCGACGGTCAGGCCGGCGCGCTCCAGCGCCTTGCGCGTGGCGAGCACGGGGCCGATGCCCATCACCTCCGGCGCGCAGCCGGCGACGGCAATGCTGCGGATCCGGGCGAGCGGCCGCAGGCCGTGCTCCTGCGCGTACGCCTCGCTGCAGATCAGCGTCGCGCTCGCGCCGTCGGTCAGCGGCGACGAGGTGCCCGCCGTGACCGTGCCGTCGGCCAGGAAGGCCGGTTCCAGCTCGGCGAGCGCCTCGGCGGTGGTCTCCGCGCGGATGCAGCCGTCCTGCCGGACCGTGCCCGCCTCCGTCTCGATCGGCACGATCTCGTCCCCGAAGCGGCCCGCGTCGCGCGCCGCCCCCGCGCGCTTCTGGCTGGTCACCGCGAACGTTTCCTGCGCCTCGCGCGAGATCCCGTAACGGGCCGCGACGTTCTCGGCGGTCTCGCCCATGCTCACGTAGGCCTGGGGATAGCGCGCGTAGAGCCCCGGGTGGGGCAGCGGGTTGAAGCCCGGCATCGGCACGCGGGTCATCGACTCGACGCCCGCGCAGAGGAAAGCGTCGCCGGCCCCCATCCGGATCGCCCCGGCGGCGGCGTGGATCGCCTGCATCGACGAGCCGCAGAAACGGTTGAGGGTCGCGCCGGCGACCGATTGCGGCAGGTCGGCGAGGAACACAACGAGGCGCGCGACGTTCAGACCCTGTTCCCCCTCCGGGAAGGCGCAGCCGAGCAGCAGGTCCTCGACGGTCCCTGGATCGACCCCGGTCCGTTCCACCAGCCCGCGCACCACCGTGGCGGCGAGCTCATCGGGCCGGACCCGGGCCAGTTCGCCCCTCCGGGCGAAGGTGAATGGAGAGCGGGCGTAGCCCGCGATGACGACTTCGTTCATGGCATTTCCGCCCTCGTCTGCTCGTTTCGGGGCCCTGGAGAACTTCCGCCTCAGCGCACCCGGCCGGGGTGCCTGCCGCCCACGGCGCTCACTTGCGCTGCTGGAGGGAACGGCATGCCGAGGCCTCGATCTCGCGCAGTTCGCTGAGCGTCGAATCCAGCGCCTCCTGCTGCTGCTGCAGGCTCTCGATGCGATCGCGCACCTTGCGCAGCAGGAGCTGCTGCTGCTCGCGCTGCCCACCGGCCGGGTCATAGAGGTCGAGGTATTCGCGGATGTCGGCCAGCGAGAAGCCGAGCTTCTTGCTGCGCAGGATCAGCTGCAGCCTGGCCCGGTCGCGGTAGTTGTAGACCCGCGTCGAACCGGCCCGGCGCGGGCTGAGCAGGCCCTTGGTCTCGTAGAAGCGGATCGCGCGTGCGGTGACCCCGAGCCGGTCGGCCAGCTCGGTCACCGTGTAGAGCCTGTCGCGATCGTCGCTCATGCCGCGAGAATGGGCCGCGATAACGTAAATGTCAATTAGATGACGTAAACGTTATGTTGCCTCCACCGGGGGCGGGAACTCACCCGGTCCGGAAGGCGCGTGCGGTCACGGGATCAGCACCGTGGAACCGGTGGTCTTGCGTGCCTCGAGGTCGGCGTGGGCCCGTGCCGTCTCGCGCAGCGGGTAGGTCTGGTTGACCTCGATCTTCACCTGGCCCGAGGCGACGACATCAAACAGTTCGCCCGCGATGGCGACGAGGTCCTCGCGCTCGGCGGTGTAGGTCATCAGCGTCGGCCGGGTGACGAACAAGGAGCCCTTCTTGGCGAGCAGGCCGAGATCGAGCGGTTCGACAGCGCCCGAGGACTGGCCGAAGGTCACCATGATCCCGTGCCTGCGGATGCAGTCGAGCGATTTCATGAAGGTGTCCTTGCCGACCGAGTCGTAGACCGCGGCAACGCCGACGCCGTCCGTGATCTCCTGCACGCGCTCGACGAAATCCTCTTCGCGGTAGAGGACCGGGTGGTCGCAGCCATGCGCCCTGGCCAGCTCGGCCTTCTCGGCACTGCCCACGGTGCCGATGACCGTGGCGCCGAGGGCCTTGGCCCACTGGCAGGCGATCAGCCCGACGCCACCGGCCGCGGCGTGGACCAGGATCGTGTCGCCCTCGGCGACCCGGTAGCAGCGCCGCAGCAGGTAGCAGGCCGTCATGCCCTGGAGCATCATCGCCGCGGCGGTCTGGTCGGAGATGCCATCGGGCACCTTTACGAGCCGGTGCCACGGGATCAGCCGCTCCTCGGCGTAGGCCCCGGGCGGCACGCCGGCATAGGCGACCCGATCGCCGACCGCGATCTCGCTGACCCCTTCGCCGACCGCCTCTACGATGCCGCACCCCTCCATGCCGAGAACGTGCGGCAGGCCCGGCAGGGGGTAGAGTCCGGTGCGGTGATAGACGTCGATGAAGTTCAGCCCGACGGCGGTGTGGCGAAGGCGTACCTCGCCCTCGCCCGGCGCGCCGATCTCGACCTCCTCCCAGCGCAGTTGCTCGGGTCCCCCGGTCTCGTGGATGCGAATCGCGTGGGTCATCGGTTTCTCCTCGTGTCCGGAGGGGCGTCCCGGCGCCATCGCCGGGACATGCAACCTGGCTGCGGACCGGCGTACAGGGGCCGGTACCGGCGTCAGAAACGGTAGCTGAGCTGCGCGCTGACGATGTCGACGCTGTTCTCGTACTCGCCGGTCAGCGTGTATCCGAAGCTGGCGTCGACGTTGTCGATGCGCGAGTCGTCCACGAACAGATGTGCATAGGCGAAATCGACCTGCAGCTTCTCGCTCGGCGCCCAGCTGAAGCCGAGACTGAGCCAGGTGCGGTCTTCCCCGGGGACGCGGGGCGTGCGCAGCTCGGCGCTCGGGATGGGCGTCTCGTCGAACGCCACCCCGCCCCGCCAGGTCCACGCCGTATCGGGAGAGAACTCGATACCCAGCGAATAGCGCCAGGTGTCATCCCAGTTCTCGGGCTGGGTGAGCAGCGTCCCGCCGTCCGTGCGGCTGACCACGCGCAGCTCGTCGAACTCGCTCCAGTTCGTCCAGGCGACATCGGCGAGGACGGCCCAGCGCGGTCCGTAGCGATGGACCACGCCCACCGAGAGGGTGTCGGGCAGCGTCAGATCGGCCTCGATCAGCTCGACCTGCTGCAGCCCCAGGACCGACGTGGTGCTCTCGCCCTCGAGGGTGTGGTCGATTCGCGAACGGTAGGCGACCCCGACGCGCGTGGCGTCGTCGAGTTCGTAGAGCAGGCCGAGGTTGAATCCGAAGCCCCAGTCGTTGCCCTCGAGCCTGACGAGGCCGTCGGCGGCTCCCGAGCCCGGGGGTACCGCGCAGACCGGCAGGCCCGGACAGAACCCCAGGCTGGTCGCGGCGAGGACGCCGTCGACGGCGTTGGTCAACTCGACGTCGGTGTAGACGGCGCTCAGCCCGAACCCCAGGGAGAGTCGGTCATCGACCCGGTAGGCGACCGTCGGGTTGATGTTCAGTGAGGCCAGCTCCGATCGGATGGCGTGGTAACGGCCGACCCAGTCCGGGTCGTACTCGGTAACCAGCCCGAACGGGGCGTTGATGCCGAGGCCGTACTTGATCCGGTCGTCGAAGTCGGTGACCAGGTAGAGGTTCGGCACCAGGCCCACCTCGTCGGTCTCGGAATTGCCGCCGCTGATCGGCAGACCCGGCGATGCGGGGATGTTCGTCGTGCCGGAGCCCTGGAACTCGGCGGAGGGCATGATCACGTGCAGCGCGGCCGAGCCCTGCGTGCCCTCGATCCTGGTGATGCCCGCCGGGTTGAAGAACAGCGTGCCGAGGTTATCGGCACCGGCGGTGGCGCCCGAGATGGCCCGCCCGACCTCGTGGACGCTCTGCTCGACGATCATGAAGCCCGACGCGTTCGCCTGCCCCGCCAGGCCGAGGCCCAGGGCCGCGACCATACCGACCCGAAGTCGACTATCGATCGAAGGTACGTTCATCTCCGCTCCTTAAAAACACCTGCTGGATTCCTCGTGCAGCGCCCCTTGCCCCGCTGTCCCGCGGGTTGGTCGAGATCGCGGAGCCATGGTATGGCCTCACGGTGAAAGGAGGCAACGTCAGTTGCCCGCGCGGGCCTCCTCGCGCAGCGCGCGGCGCAGGATCTTGCCGACGTTGGTCTTCGGCAGTTCTTCGCGGAACTCGACGTGTTTCGGGACCTTGTAGCGCGTCAGGTTCTCGCGGCAGTGGCGCAGCACCGCCTCGACTGTCAGGCCGGGCTCATCGCAGACCAGGAACACCTTGACCACCTCGCCCGAGTGGGCGCTGGGGACGCCCACCGCGGCGACCTCGCGCACGCCCTCGAGCTGGGCGACCACTTCCTCGATCTCGTTCGGGTAGACGTTGAATCCCGAGACATCGATCATGTCCTTCATGCGATCGACGATATAGACGAAACCCTTCTCGTCGATGGTCGCGACGTCGCCGGTGCGCAGCCAGCCGTCCGCGCCGAGGACCGAGGCGGTCTCCTCGGGACGGCGCCAGTACCCCTGCATCACCTGGGGCCCGCGAATGCACAGCTCGCCGCGCTCGCCCACCGGGAGCTCGCGGCCCTCCGCATCGCGCACACAGACCTCGGTCGACGGGATCGGCAGGCCGATGCTGCCGTTGTAGCTCTCGAGATTCAGCGGATTGATGGTCACCGCCGGGCAGGTCTCGGTCAGGCCGTAGGCCTCCAGCAACGGACAACCGGTGAGCGCCTGCCAGCGTTCGGCGACGGGCCGCTGGACGGCCATGCCGCCGCCGAGGGTCAGGCGCAGCTGGCTGAAATCGACCCTGTCGAAACCGGGCGCGTTGAGCAGCGCGTTGAACAGCGTGTTCACGCCGGTGATCGCGGTGAACCCGACGTCGGCGATCTCCTTGATGAAGCGCGGGATGTCCCTCGGATTCGTGATCAGGAGGTTCTCGGCGCCGTAGTGGAGGTAGGTCAGGCAGTTCGCCGTCAGCGCGAAGATGTGGTAGAGCGGCAGCGCGGTGACGATCCGCTCCTCACCGGGGTGCATCGCCTGCTCGATCCATTGCGTGGCCTGGCGCACGTTGGCGCCCATGTTCCGGTGGGTGAGGATCGCGCCCTTCGCCCGGCCGGTGGTGCCGCCGGTGTACTGCAGGAACGCCACGTCGTCGAGGGCGACGGCGACCGGCGTGAACGCGCGCTTCCCGCCCTCGGCGAGCAGCGCGCGCAGGTCGAGTTCCCCCGCGAGGGCGTAGGGCGGCACCATCTTCTTGACGTGGCGCACGACGAAGTTGACCAGCTGGCGCTTCGGCGCCGGCAGCAGGTCGCCGAGCTGGGTGACCACGACCCGACGCACGTCGGTTCCTTCGATCGCCCGCTCCACCACGCTGGCGAAATTGGCGAGCACGACGATGACCGTCGCACCCGAATCGGCCAGCTGGTGATGGAGTTCGCGTGCCGTGTAGAGCGGGTTGACGTTGACCACCGTCATCCCGGCGCGCAGCACGCCGAACAGCACCACGGGGTACTGAAGCACGTTGGGCATCATGATCGCGACCCGTTCGCCCTTGGTCAGACCGAAGCGGTGTTGCAGCACCGAGGCGAACGCGGCGCTCAGCCGGTCGAGATCATCGTAGGTGAGGCTGTGGCCGAGATTGGTGTAGGCCGGGCGCCCGCGGTACCTGTCGACGGCGCCGTCGAACAGGTCGACCAGGGTGGTCACTCGGTCGAGGTCGATCTCGGCCGCCACGCCCGGCGGGTAGCTCTGCAGCCAGACCTTCTCCATGTGTTCCTGCACTCCAGGGGCCGAGGTTTCGCAGCGCATCCTGGCCCACGACCGATCCGATCCGCCTCATCATTGGAACGATAGTACACGCACCGACCGGCCGCCCGCGTTGCCTGTGCCCCGTCGCGGTGCTCCAATACGGCCCGGACCCCGGAGCACGCCATGAACCCCGACCTCGACCGACTGCATCCCTACCCGTTCGAGCGGCTGCGCGCGCTGCTCGCCGGTCTCGAGCCGCCCGCCGGTCTCGAACCCGTCGTGCTGTCGATCGGCGAGCCGAGGCACCCGGTGCCCGGCGTGGTTCGCGAGGCGCTGGTGGCCGCGCTCGACGGCCTCGGCCGCTACCCGGTCACCGCGGGCGCACCGGAGTTGCGCGCGGCGATCGCCGAATGGTGCACGCGCCGCTTCGCCCTGCCCCCGGGCCGTCTCGACCCGGAGCGACACGTGCTGCCGGTGAGCGGCTCGCGCGAGGCGCTGTTCGCCTTCGTGCAGGCCGCCGTCGACCGGCACCGCGGGCCCCTGGTGGTCATGCCCAACCCGTTCTACCAGATCTACGAGGGGGCGGCGCTGCTCGCCGGCGCCGAGCCGCACTACCTGCCGTGCACCCGGGACAACGGCTACGTGCCCGATTTCGACGCCGTTCCCGACGCCGTCTGGGCGCGTTGCCAGATCCTGTTCGTCTGCACACCCGGCAACCCCACCGGGGCCGTCATCGACCGCGCCACCCTCGCCCGCCTGATCGAGCTGGCCGAGCGCCATGACTTCGTGATCGCGTCCGACGAATGCTATTCCGAGCTCTACCTCGACGAGGACCGTCCGCCCCCGGGGCTCCTGGAGGCCGCGGCGGCGTCCGGCCGCGACGGTTTCGAGCGCTGCATCGTCTTCAACAGCCTCTCCAAGCGTTCCAGCGTGCCCGGCCTGCGCTCGGGTTTCGTCGCGGGCGACGCACGCCTGATCGAGCGCTTCCGCCTCTATCGGAGCTATCACGGGGCCACGCTGCCGCCGCCGAACCAGGCGGCGAGCGTGGCGGCGTGGCGCGACGAGGCCCACGTTGTCGAGAACCGCGCCCTCTACCGGGCCAAGTTCGATGCCGTGAGACCGGTCCTCGGCGAAGTCCTCGACTTCGACGTGCCCCCCGCCGGCTTCTACCTCTGGCCCGAGACCCCGGGCGACGACCGCGAATTCGCGCGCGACCTGTTCGCGGCGCAGCACGTGACGGTCCTGCCGGGGCAGTTCCTCTCCCGGTCCGCGGGCGACGGCGATCCCGGCCGGGGACGCGTGCGGATCGCGCTGGTCGCGCCGCTCGATTCCTGCGTGGCCGCCGCCCGGCGCATCCGCGATCACCTCGCCGATTCCTGAAGCCCCGCGCCCGGTCGCGTGGCGGGTTGCTCCAGTTCAGCCCGCCAGCGGGTCGATGACGCGGTGGGCGCAGTCGTGACGCGGACAGCTCCGGCACGCCGTGCCCACGGGTTCCAGCCGGGCGTAGGGATCGGGCTTGTAGACCGTCAGGTCCGCGTCCTCCTCGCTCATCGCGAGCATGTCCGTGATGTAGTGGCGCGGACTGCCGAACCCCGACATCCCGGTGTTGCGGGCCCGCGCGACGAATACGAAACGGGCGCCCGTGGGGAACACGGCCCGCTGGCGGATGACCGCATGCGGTGACTGCTGGGCCCGGAACAGGACCCAGAGCGGGCACGCCGATGCGTAACGCGGCGCGCCGAGGTCGGGCAGACTGCGGGAAAGGACGATCGTGCCCGAGGCGTTGGCCTTCAGGTAACCGAAGCGGGGCACGCCGCTGCCGTGCTGCAACGCGATCAGGCGCAGGCAGATGGTGCCCCCGCCCACCGAGAACGACTGGGCCAGCGCCTCGATGTCGTAGCGCAACTCGGCAGCGCGCGGGGCGAACCGGCTCATCGGCACCAGGATGGCAGCCGCCGCGTACTCGGCCAGGGCCTCGCTGGCGTGCTGCTCCGCCAGGAGGGTGGTGATCCGCGGCTCGGCCGCCACCCGTCGCGAGATCAGCCCGGCCAATTGGGCCTCGACCACCTCGCGGGCCACCTCGAGTTTCGAGCGCTGCACCTGCAGAGCGAGCGTCGGCGCGAGCGTCTCGGCCGCCTCCTCGATCTCGTCGAAGCGATTCCCGTTCGTCTCGAACATGGCCTCGACTTCGTCCAGCGGGGTGAGTACACGCTCGGTGACATCGCCCTTCTCGAGGAAGTTCACCAGCGATTCGCCGATTCCGGTGAGGCGGACGCTCTGTTCACCGATGACGGCGAGGAAGCGGTTGCGCTGCACCTCGTCGAGCGTGTCGTAACGATCGAGGATCTCGGCGGCCGCGCGCAACGCGGTGATCTGCGTGAGCATCGCGTGGACCGTGTCCCCGAGAAAGGGATCGTGCGTGATCCGCTCCGCAAGCGCACGCGTGGTCTGGGCCGACTGCCGTTCCAGGCGGAACAGGGCCGCGCACGCCTTCGCCCAGCCGGGGAACCGGCCGATGAATTCGCCCACGCTCTGCGCCTCGGCGCCGAGGCTCTCGATTTCCGGAATCCTGGCGACCTCCTCGAGCTCGAGCAGCAGGCGCTGCTCGGCCACCCCGCTGAGCTCCTCGACGGGCAAGCCCAGCGTGTCGGCGACCCGGCGCAGCAACGCACCGGCGATACCCCGCCTGTTGCGCTCGATGAGGTTCATGTAGGACGGCGAGATGCCGACCCGCCGCGCGAGTTCCGCCTGCGTGAGGCCGAGCGCGCGCCGGTGTTCGCGGATGCGCAGCCCTACGATCGACTGTTTCATTTAGTGCCTCGTTATCCCCGGGCGGACTCCCGTCGCCTGTAAAGAATTTACACATTTCCATGTTGTCGAGTTCATATATTTACTCTTTTTCCGCTATAAATCAAATATTTATTGTTTTCACTACAAATTGACGTCATCATCGTCGACGCAAGGAGCCCCGGACCTCCGGTCCGAGAGGTGTCCCGAATCGAACGAAACCACCGGAGCGAGGAGCACTGAATGAGCAAGTTCACCACCAACCGTCGCGACTTCATCAAGGCGACCACCGTTCTCGGTGCCGGCTTTGCCGCACCGATGATCTTCACGCGGACGTCCCTGGGTGCGGCCTACCGCAACGAGCCGACCGGCGCGACGGTCACCTTCGGCTTCAACGTGCCGCAGACCGGCGCCTACGCCGACGAGGGCGCCGACGAATTGCGCGCCTACAAGCTCGCGGTCAAGCACATCAACGGCGAGGGTGACGGCGGCATGCTCAACACCTTCTCGTCCAAGGCCCTGCAGGGCAACGGCGTCAACGGCAAGAAGGTCGTGTTCGTCACCGGCGACACCCAGACCAAGTCCGACGCCGCACGCGCGTCCGCCAAGCGGATGATCGAGAAGGACGGCGCCATCATGGTCACCGGCGGTTCCTCTTCGGGCGTCGCCATCGCGGTCCAGGGCCTCTGCCAGGAGGCGGGCATCATCTTCATGGCCGGCCTGACCCACTCCAACGACACCACCGGCAAGGACAAGAAGGCGAACGGTTTCCGCCACTTCTTCAACACCGAGATGACCGGCGCGGCGCTCGCCCCGGTGCTCAAGAACGAGTACGGCACCGATCGCACCGCCTACCACCTGACTGCCGACTACACCTGGGGCTGGTCGCAGGAAGGCTCGATCAAGAAGTACACCGAGCAGCTCGGCTGGGAGACCGCCAACGCCGTCCGGACCCCGCTCGGCGCCGGCGATTTCTCGCAGTACATCACCCCGGTCCTGAATTCCGGCGCCGACGTGCTGGTCCTCAACCACTACGGCAAGGACATGGTCAACTCGCTGACCCAGGCCGTGCAGTTCGGCCTGCGCGACAAGCAGGTGAACGGCAAGGACTTCCAGATCGTCGTCCCGCTGTTCTCGCGTCTGATGGCGCAGGGCGCCGGCGACGCGATCAAGGGCATCCCGGGTTCCACGAACTGGAACTGGGCGCTGCAGGACGAGGGTTCGAAGGCCTTCGTGCAGTCGTTCGGCCAGGAGTACGGCTTCCCGCCGAGCCAGGCCGCGCACACCACCTACTGCCAGGCGATCCTTTACGCAGACGCCTGCCAGCGTGCCGGAAGCTTCAAGCCGAGCGAAGTCGGCAAGGCGCTCGAGGGCTTCAAGTTCGACGGCCTCGGCAACGGCCCGACCGAGTACCGCGCAGCCGACCACCAGTGCTTCAAGGACGTGCTGGTCGTGAAGGGTAAGGAGAATCCCTCCTCGAAGTTCGACCTGCTCGAGATCGTCGAGGTCACCCCGCGCGCCCAGGTCGAGTACCCGGCCGAGATGCTCGGCGGCGAACTCGGTCCGTACAACAACGGCTGAACGCACGTAGTCGCCTCGTGACGAGGCTCGTTGGCCGGCCGCCGCGCGTCGGCGGCCGGCCAGTCGTCGGGGAGGAGGGCACCGAGTGGACGCGATCCTGCTGCAAATCCTGAACGGCCTGGACAAGGGTGGCGCCTACGCGCTGATCGCCCTGGGCCTGACGCTGGTGTTCGGTACGCTCGGCGTGGTGAATTTCGCCCACGGTGCGCTGTTCATGCTGGGGGCGTTCTGCGCGGTCAGCCTGAATGCCCTGCTCGGCATGGAGCAGGTGACGCTCGACCCGAACCAGATGACGGCCTGGGGCACGCCGATGGAAATTCGCGTCCCCTACGTCGAGGCCTGGTTCGGCGACTTCGGGACGATGCTCCTGGACTACTCCGTGCCGTTCTCGATCCTGTTCGCGATTCCGGTCATGCTGCTGATCGGCGTGGCGATGGAACGCGGGCTGATCCGCCATTTCTACAAGCGCCTGCACGCCGACCAGATCCTGGTCACCTTCGGACTCGCGATCGTGTTGCAGGAACTGGTCAAGAGCGTGTTCGGTGCCAACCCGATTCCGCAACCCGCGCCCGAAATCCTCGCCGGCTCCGCGGACATCGGCGTGCTCCTGGGCTTCGATCCCAACACCATCGTCTACCCGTGGTGGCGGATGATCTATCTGCTCTTCTCGCTGGTGGTGATCGGCGCGGTCTTCGCGTTCCTGCAGTTCACCACGTTCGGCATGGTGGTACGCGCCGGGATGGCGGACCGGGAGACGGTCGGCCTGCTGGGCATCGACATCGACCGCCGCTTCACGATCGTTTTCGGACTCGCCGCGGTGGTGGCGGGTCTGGCCGGGGTGATGTACACCCCCATTCTCTCCCCCGACTACCACATGGGCATGGACTTCCTGGTGCTCAGCTTCGTGGTCGTCGTGGTCGGCGGCATGGGCAGCCTGCCCGGCGCCGTCGCCGCCGGTTTCATCCTCGGCATCCTGCAGTCGTTCGCATCGATGACCGAGGTCAAATCGATCCTGCCAGGCATCGACCAGATCGTGATCTACCTGGTGGCGGTAATCATCCTGCTCGTTCGTCCACGTGGACTTATGGGCCGCAAGGGCATCATGGAGAGCTGAGCGATGAGTACCCACATCACCAGGTCACGTGACCTCCTGCTGCTCGCCGTCGTCGTGGTCATCGTCGCCCTCGGCCCGATCATCTTCGAGCCCCTCGGCGCGGGCTACCCCGACCTGCTGCAGAAGATCTGCATCTTCGGAATCTTCGCAATCGGCTTCAACATCCTGTTCGGCCTAACCGGCTACCTGTCGTTCGGTCACGCCGCGTTCCTCGGCGTCGGTTCCTACACCGCGGTCTGGACCTTCAAGCTGCTGACGATGAACGTCATCCCGGCGCTGATCCTGTCGGTCGTCATCGGCGGACTGTTCGCGCTGCTGATCGGCTTCATCACGCTGCGCCGTAGCGGCATCTACTTCTCGATCCTGACCCTCGCCTTCGCGCAGATGTCGTACAACCTCGCCTACTCGGTGCTCACGCCGATCACCAACGGGGAGACCGGGCTGCAGCTCACGCTCGGCGACGCACGCGTGCTCGACGCGCTGTTCGGCATCGACCGCGGCGCGGGGCTGCCGACCACCACCCTGTTCGGCCTGCCGATGTCCGGCTGGTCGGGCTATTACTTCTGTGGCGTGGTGCTGCTGATCGCGTTCATCATCTCGATGCGCATCTTCCGCTCGCCGTTCGGGATGATGCTGCGCGCGGTCAAGTCGAACCAGAACCGCATGAACTTCACCGGGCTCAATTCCCGTCCCTACACGCTGGCGGCGTTCGTGATCTCCGGCATGTACGCGGGGCTCGCGGGCGGACTTCTCGCCATCACCGACCCGCTGGCGGGGGCCGAGCGGATGCAGTGGACGGCGAGCGGCGAGGTGGTGCTGATGACCATCCTCGGCGGAACCGGGACGCTGCTCGGCCCGGTCATCGGCGCCGGGGTGATCAAGTATTTCGAGAACATCTTCTCGGCATTCAACGACACGATCCTGATGCAGGCCTTCGATTTCCTGCCGGAAATGCTGCAACACGCGGCGGTCAACGTCACCGGCCTGTTCGTCGGCGAGGGCTGGCACCTCACGCTCGGCGCGCTGTTCATGATCATCGTGATCTTCCTGCCGGGCGGCCTGATGGAGGGACTGATGCGCATCTGGCGCCTGCTGACGTGGTGGCGCAGGCCGCACGAGCCCGCCGCGGAACCGGCCCAGCCGGACAGCGTGGGTTGAGGAGTCATACGCCATGCCCATACTCCGCGTAACCGACGTCAACAAGAGCTTCGGCGGCCTCAAGGCCCTCGACGAGGTCAACCTCGAAATCGAGGAGGGCACCGTTCACGCCATCATCGGTCCGAACGGCGCCGGCAAGTCCACGCTGCTCAACTGCCTGATCGGACGCCTGACCCCCGACACCGGGACGGTCGAGTTCGACGGCCGCTCGCTACTCGGCATGCACCCGCACGAGATCAACCAGATCGGCGTCAGCCGGGTGTTCCAGACGCCGGAGATTTTCGGCGAGCTGAGCCTGATCGAGAACGTCATGGTGCCCGAGCTCGCCAAGCGCGACGGGGCGTTCAAGCTCAACGCCTGGCGCGCGCTGCGCGACGAACACGCGATCCGCGACCGCGCCATGGAAATGCTCGCCGATGTCGGCCTCGAAGCCAGTGCCGGTGAGACCGCCAACCGGCTCTCGCGCGGCGACAAGCGCCGCCTGGAACTGGCGATGTGCCTGATCCAGGATCCGAAACTGCTGCTGCTCGACGAACCGACCGCCGGCATGTCGCGCGCGGACACCAACAACACCATCGACCTCCTCCGGGTGATCGCCGAACGGGGACTGTCGATGGTGGTCATCGAGCACGACATGCACGTCGTCTTCTCGCTGGCGACCCACATCTCCGTCCTGGCCCAGGGGACCGTGATCGTCGAGGGGCTCCCCGACGAGATCAAGGGCAACCCCAAGGTGCAGGAGGCCTACCTCGGAGGAGCACACCTGTGAACGACGCGAGTCACGGCAACGGCAAGGCCGACGGCAGCCTGATCGGGGAGGACGTCTACGCGAAGCGGACCGCACCCGGCGTTCCCCCGAAACAGGCGATGGGCGGCCAGCCCGCCTATTTCTCCGTATGGGACGTCCACGCCTACTACGGCGAGAGCTACATCGTCCAGGGCGTCAGCTTCAACATCCGCGAGGGTGAGATCGTCGCGTTTCTCGGGCGCAACGGCGCCGGCAAGACCTCGACGCTGCGCAGCATCGCACGGGTCGACTCTCCCGAGCTGCGCCACGGCGAGATCTGGCTCGACCACAAGCCCCTGCACGAGATGAGCGCCCACGAGGCGGCGCGCAACGGCCTCGGTCTGGTCCCCGAGGACCGGCGCATCATCCAGGGACTGACCGTCGAGGAGAACCTGCAACTCGCCCAGATCGCTCCGCCGGTCGGCTGGAGCATCGAGCGGCTATACGATCTGTTTCCCCGCCTCGCCGAGCGGCGCAACCAGGAAGGGACCACGCTTTCCGGTGGCGAGCAGCAGATGCTCGCGGTCGCCCGCGCGCTGGCCCGTGACGTCAAGGTGCTGCTGCTCGACGAACCCTACGAGGGCCTCGCCCCGGTGATCGTCCAGGAGATCGAGCGCACACTCGAGCAGATCAAGGAACTCGGCATGACCACCGTCATCGTCGAGCAGAACGCCATCGCCGCGCTGCATCTCGCCGATCGTGCGCTGATCCTGGACATGGGACGGATCGTCTTCGACGGCACGTCGCAGGAGGTGCTGGACAACGCCGATCTCCGCCACGAGTACCTGGCGATCTGAACCTGCCGCGGGGGCATCCTCGCCCCCACCCCGTCCTTCCCGACGCGTCCCGACGCAACGATCCTGCGCGCCTGTGCCGACGCTCGACGGGTGCGTCATGCGATGCCCGATTGGCTATACTGTCGCGCCCCCGCCCACCGAGAACGGAGAGCCACGGATGAGTGACCTGCAGAACGCCATCGAGGGCGCCTTCGAGCGCCGCGCCGACATCAACCCGCACAACGTCGATGCCCCGACCCGCGAGGCGGTGCACGAGGCGATCGGCCTCCTCGACAGCGGCCGGGAGCGCGTGGCCGAGAAGCGGGACGGCGAGTGGGTGGTCAACCAGTGGCTGAAGAAGGCGGTGCTGCTCTACTTCCGCATCGAGGACAACACCCTGCTGCCCGGCGGCGAGACCCACTACTGGGACAAGGTGCCGCCGAAGTACGCCGACCACGGCGCGCGCGACTTCCGCGACGAGGGGGTGCGGATCGTCCCGCCGGCCACCGCGCGGCGCGGCGCCTACATCGCCAGGAACGTCGTGATGATGCCGTCGTTCGTCAACATCGGCGCCTACGTCGACAGCGGCACCATGATCGACACCTGGTCGACCGTCGGCTCCTGCGCGCAGATCGGCAAGAACGTGCACCTCTCCGGGGGCGTCGGCATCGGCGGCGTGCTCGAACCGCTGCAGGCCAACCCGGTGATCATCGAGGACAACTGCTTCATCGGCGCCCGCGCCGAGGTGGCCGAGGGGGTCATCGTCGAGGAGGGCGCGGTGATCTCGATGGGGGTCTACCTCGGCCAGAGCACGAGGATCTACAACCGCGAGACCGGCGAGATCACCTACGGCCGCGTGCCCGCCGGGTCGGTCGTGGTCTCCGGCACGCTGCCGTCGAGCAAGGGCGACTGCGGCCTCTACGCGGCGATCATCGTCAAGCAGGTTGACGCCAAGACGCGCAGCAAGGTCGGCATCAACGAGCTGCTGCGCAGCGACTGATGCCCACGCTCCACGGCATCCGCAACTGCGACACGGTGCGCAAGGCGCGTCGCTGGCTCAACGCGCACGGCATCGACCACGCCTGGTACGACTTCCGTGTCGACGGCCTGTCCGTGGAGGCGATCGACCGCTGGCTCGCCGCGGTCGGCGACGAGGTCCTCGTCAACCGCCGCGGCCGGACCTGGCGCGCCCTGCCCGAGGCCACCCGCGAGAACCTCGACGCCGCCGCGCTCCGCGACCTGCTGATCGCGGAGCCGGCACTGATCAGGCGCCCGGTGCTGGAGGACGGCGACGAGGTCGTCGTCGGCTTCGATCCCGACGCCTACGCGGCCCGGTTCGCGGGCCGGACCACCCGGTGAGCGCCACGCTCGACCTGCTCCGCGAGCTGCTGGCCCGCCGCTCGGTGACGCCCGACGACGCTGGCTGCCAGGAGCTGATCGGCGCGCGCCTCGAGGCGCTCGGCTTCGCGCTCGAGCCGATGCGCCACGGCGAGGTCGACAACCTCTGGGCGCGCCGCGGCGAGGCCGGTCCGCTGCTGGTCTTCGCCGGCCACACCGACGTCGTCCCGACCGGTCCCGAGAGTGCCTGGGCCACTCCGCCGTTCGAGCCGACCGAGCGCGACGGCGAGCTGCGCGGCCGCGGCGCCGCGGACATGAAGGCGAGCCACGCCGCGATGGTCACCGCCGGCGAGGCGTTCCTCGCCGAGCGCCCCGACCACCCCGGCTCGATCGGCGTCATGCTCA
>JAWVZO010000007.1:0-28764 GCA_033722135.1 Gammaproteobacteria bacterium
CCGAATCCCGCTTGGCTCAATTTCGTGGTCACGGCCAAGGCGCGCTCGACCATCCGCAACTTCCTCAAGAGCCTGACGCGCAGCGACGCGATCCAGCTCGGCCGCTACCTGCTCGAGCGCGCGCTCGGTGAGTACGATGCCGGACTCAAGCAGGTCTCCGAACGGCTCCTCGGCGAGGCGCTCCAGGAGCTGCGCGCGGCCTCGCTCGACGACCTGTGCGAGCAAATCGGCCTGGGCCAGCGCCCCGCGATGCTGGTCGCGCGCCGCCTGCTGCCCGAGTCGGTCGCCGCCGCGGAGTCCACCGCCGACGCCAGCAAGAAGGGCGGCGAACCGCCCCCCCTGAGCATCGAGGGCGGCGAGGGGACGGTCATCAGCTTCGCCAAGTGCTGCCACCCGATCCCTGGCGACCCGATCCTCGGCTTTCTCACCGCCGGCCGCGGCCTCGTCGTGCACAGCCAGCACTGCCGGAACGTCGCCGAGTTCCGCAAGAAGCCCGACAAGTGGGTGAACGTGGCATGGGCACAGGAGATCGACCAGCAGTTCACCACCGAGATCCGCATCGAGATCGACAACCAGCGCGGCGTCCTGGCCACCGTGGCCGCCACCATCTCGGAGCTGGAGTCGAACATCGAGGACGTCAAGACCAAGGAGCGCGACGGCCTGCACAGCACACTCCAATTCGTGCTGATGGTGCGTGACCGCACCCATCTCGCGCGGATCCTGCGCCGGCTCCGCGCCATCCAGGCGGTCCGGCGCATTGCCCGGATCTGATCCCGGCGCCGCGCGCGTCTGGCCATTGCCCAACGCATCCCACGGAGACCAACCGATGAACGGAGAACCGGTTCACAGCGCCCACGCACCCGACGCGATCGGGCCGTACTCCCAGGCGGTCCGCTGCGGGCGGACGGTCTACATCTCGGGCCAGATACCGCTCGACCCGGCGACCATGGAACTGGTCGAGGGCACCTTCGAGGTCCAGGCGAGGCGGGTCTTCGACAACCTGGCGGCGGTCGCCGCTGCCGCGGGCGGTTCGCTCGCGGACGTCGTCAAGCTGACCCTCTTCCTGACCGACCTGGGCAACTTCCCCGTCGTCAACGAGGTGATGGGCGACTACTTCGACGCGCCGTACCCGGCACGCGCGGCACTGGGGGTCGCGGCGCTGCCGAAAGGCGCGGTGGTCGAGGCCGAGGCAGTGCTCTACCTCCCGGCAACCTGACCCGTTGCGGGCCCTCGGCCCGCTCGACGGCTAGCCTTTCGCCTTCCGCTTGCCCTTGCCCCGCCGCTTCCTTTTCCCGGGCGCGCGGGGCTTCTTGCTCTCCTTGACCTTCGCCTTCTTCCCGGGCTTCGGCTTCTTTCCGGGCTTCTTTTTGCCCTTCCCTGCCTTGCCGCTCTTGTCCAGCCGCTTGTCCTTCTTCCGCTTCTTGCCGTCCTTCTTCGGCTTCCTGGCGCCCTTGCCCGCCTTTCCGCTCGTCACGCCTTCGACCAGCGTCCGCGCGGCGCGCAGGGTCGCCGCGGCGCGCACGGGTCCGAACCCGGGCACCTTGACGAGGTCATCGACGACACTGGCGGCCAGTTGCTCGGCGCTCGTGAAGCCGTGCTCGGCGAGCACGGCGGCGGCGGCGGGACCGATGCCGCTCACCGAAGTCAGGGGTGTAGCCATCTCCGCTTCTCTCTCCCTCGGGGCAGGAACGGCCGAGTATAGCCGCTACGGGCGGCGGATTTGATGACAGGGCAGGGAGATGGCGGGCCGGTGGCGTGGCCGGCCTGTATGTGACGGGACTACGGGTAACGGCGCGTCAGGCGGCGTACTCCTCCATCTCGAAGTCGTCCTTGCCGACGCCGCACTCGGGGCACTCCCAGTCGTCCGGGATGTCGTCCCAGCGCGTCCCGGCGGGGATGCCCTCCTCGGGCAGACCCTCGGCCTCGTCGTAGATGAACCCGCACACCACGCAACGCCACACTTTCATCGTTTCGTCACTCCGGTAAGCCGTGAACCCCATTGCCCCGCCTCACGGGGCAATGTCCTACTATAATGGTAAAGTATTAGCCCGGATAGGGTCAAGGCGCGCCCCGGGGCTCACTCCGGGCTGTAGGCGAGGTTCGGGGCCAGCCAGCGCTCGGCGGTCGCCAGGTCGAAGCCCTTGCGCCGGGCGTAGTCGGCGACCTGGTCACGAGCGATCTTGCCGACGGTGAAGTAACGGGACTCCGGGTGCGCGAAATAGAACCCGCTGACCGAGGAGGGGGGCTCCATCGCGTAGCTCTCGGTGAGGGTGATGCCGGTGCGTGACGCGACGTCGAGCAGCCGCCACAGTTCGCCCTTCTCGGTGTGCTCCGGGCAGGCGGGGTAGCCCGGCGCAGGGCGGATGCCGCGGTACTGTTCCTGGATCAGCGCCTCGTTGTCGAGCGCCTCGTCCGGCGCGTAGGCCCAGAACTCGCGCCGCACCCGCGCGTGGAGGTGCTCCGCCAGCGCCTCGGCCAGCCGGTCGGCGAGCGCCTTGAGCAGGATGGCGCGGTAGTCGTCGTGCTCGGCCTCGTAGGCGGCCGCGCGCTCGGCCACCTCGGCACCGGAGGTGACGGCGAACGCGCCGAGGTAATCGGGGATGCCCGACGGGGCGATGAAATCGGCCAGGCAGAGGTTCGGCTGGCCGGCACGCCGCGGCGTCTGTTGGCGCAGGAATCGGAACCGGGCCCGTTCCACCGTCCGCCCTTCGTCCTCCCACACCACCACGTCGTCGCCGTCGCGGTTGGCCGGGAACAGCCCGCAGACGGCCCGTGGCGTCATCCACCGCTCGGCGACGATGCGTTCGAGCATCTCGTTGGCGTCATCGAACAGCCCGCGTGCCATCCGCCCCTTCTCCGGGTCGTCGAGGATCTTCGGGTAACGCCCGCCGAGTTCCCAGGTCAGGAAGAAGGGCGTCCAGTCGATGCGGTCGACGAGGTCGGCCAGGGTGATGTCGTCGACGACGTGGACACCCGGCCGCCGCGGTTCCGGAGGCGTGTAGCCGTCCCAGTCCAGGCGCAGCCCGTTCGCCCGCGCCCGGTCGATCGTGAGCTGTTCGCTGGTCCGTTGCCGCTGCGCGAAGCCCTCGCGCACCTTGACGTAGTCGGCACGGACCTCGGCGGTGTACACCTCGCGACTCGCCGTGCCGATCAGCTTCTGCACCACGCCGACCGCGCGCGACGCGTCCTTGACCCAGACCGTCGCCGCGTTGCGGTACTCGGGCTCGACCTTGACCGCGGTGTGCGCCTTGGAGGTCGTCGCCCCGCCGATCAGCAGCGGCACGGCGAGTTCGCGGCGCTGCATCTCCTTGGCGATCTGTGCCATCTCGACCAGCGACGGAGTGATCAGCCCCGACAGCCCGACGATGTCCACCTTCTCGGTCACCGCGCGCTCGAGGATGGTGTCGGCGGGGACCATCACGCCGAGGTCGATGACCTCGAAGTTGTTGCACTGGAGCACCACGCCGACGATGTTCTTGCCGATGTCGTGCACGTCGCCCTTGACCGTGGCGAGCAGCACCCGGCCCTGCGACGAGACCCCCTCGGCCCGGTCGGCTGCAAGATAGGGCTCGAGGTAGGCGACCGCCTTCTTCATCACCCGCGCGCTCTTGACCACCTGCGGCAGGAACATCTTGCCCTCGCCGAACAGGTCGCCGACGGTGTTCATACCCGCCATCAGCGGTCCCTCGATGACCTCAAGCGGCTTGGCGAACTGCTGGCGCGCGGCCTCGGTGTCGGCCTCGATGTGGGCGTCGATGCCGTGCACCAGGGCGTGCTCGAGGCGCTCGCCGACCGGCAATTCCCGCCAGGCGGGATCCTCGGCGCGCGCCTCGCTGCCCGAAGCGCGGTAGCGTTCGGCGATCTCCAGCAGCCGTTCGGTGGCGTCCGCGCGCCGGTTCAGGACCACGTCCTCGACCCGCTCGCGCAGTTCCGCGGGGAGGTCGTCGTAGACGGCGAGTTGGCCGGCGTTGACGATGCCCATGTCGAGCCCGGCGCGGATGGCGTGGTACAGGAACACCGCGTGGATCGCCTCGCGCACGGGGTTGTTGCCGCGGAACGAGAACGAGACGTTGGAGATCCCCCCGGAGCAGAGGGCGTGCGGGAGGTCCCGCTTGATCGTGCGCACCGCCTCGATGAAATCGACGGCGTAGTTGTCGTGGGCCTCGATACCGGTCGCGATGGCGAAGATGTTGGGGTCGAAGATGACGTCTTCCGGCGGAAAGCCCGCCTCCCCGGTGAGCAGCCGGTAGGCGTGGGTGCAGATCGCCACCTTCCTGTCGAGGGTGTCGGCCTGGCCGTCCTCGTCGAACGCCATGACCACCACCGCCGCGCCGTAGCGGCGTACCTGGCGGGCCCGCTCCAGGAATGCCTCCTCGCCCTCCTTGAGGCTGATCGAGTTGACCACCCCCTTGCCCTGGATGCACTTCAGGCCGGCCTCGATCACCGCCCAGTCGGACGAGTCGACCATCACCGGC
This sequence comes from Gammaproteobacteria bacterium, assembly GCA_033722135.1. Taxonomy (GTDB): domain Bacteria; phylum Pseudomonadota; class Gammaproteobacteria; order QNFN01; family QNFN01; genus QNFN01. The sequence goes on from JAWVZO010000007.1 coordinate 4,476, forward strand.
ACGCGCGCGATGTCCGGCTCCCCGGCGGCGAGGTTGAGGAACGTGGTCATCGCCCGCGGCCCGTCGAGGAGCGCCTCGTCCATGTTGACGTCGATGACCTGCGCGCCGTTCGCGACCTGCTCGCTCGCGACCTCGAGCGCGGTGGCGTAGTCGCCCTCCATGACCAGCCGTTTGAAGCGCGCCGAGCCGGTGACGTTGGTCCGCTCGCCGACGTTGACGAACAGGCTCTCGGCGTTGATCTCGAGCGGCTCAAGACCGCTGAGGCGGCAGGCGGGCGGGAGGTCCGGGAGCTTGCGCGGCGCGTGCCGCGACACCGCCTCGGCGATCGCCGCGACGTGCTCCGGGGTCGTGCCGCAGCAGCCGCCGACCAGGTTGACCAGCCCGGCCTCGGCCCAGCGGCCGATCTCCGCGGCCATCGCCTCCGGCGTCTCGTCGTAGCCACCGAAGGCGTTGGGCAGACCGGCGTTCGGGTAGACGCTGACGTGGACGTCGGCGATGCGGGCCAGCTCCTCGACGTGGATCCGCAGCTGCTCCGGGCCGAGGGCGCAGTTGAAGCCGATGCTCAGCGGTTCGACGTGGCGGACCGCGTGCCAGAACGCCGCGACGGTCTGCCCGGTCAGCGTGCGGCCGCTGGCGTCGGTCAGGGTGCCGGAGACCATCACCGGCCAGCGGCGGCCGTGCTCGGCGAACAGCTCGAGCAGGGCGTAGATCGCCGCCTTGGCGTTGAGGGTGTCGAAGATGGTCTCGATCAGCAGCAGGTCGCTGCCCCCCTCGATCAGTCCCTCGGCCGCCTCGCGGTAGGCGGCAACCAGCTGGTCGAAGGTGACGTTGCGCTTGCCGGGGTCGTTGACGTCCGGCGAGATCGATGCGGTGCGGTTGGTCGGGCCGAGCGCGCCGGCCACCAGCCGGGGACGGTCGGGCGTGGCGCGGGTGGCGTCGTCGGCCGCCTCGCGCGCCAGACGCGCGGCCTCGCGGTTGAGCTCGCGGACCACGGACTCGAGGCCGTAGTCGGCCTGTGAGATCGCGTTGGCGCTGAAGGTGTTGGTCTCGACGATGTCGGCGCCGGCCGCGAGGTAGGCGGCGTGGATGTCGCGCACCAGCTCCGGCCGGGTCAGGCAGAGCAGGTCGTTGTTGCCCTTGAGATCGATCCCGTGATCGGCGAATCGCGCCCCCCGGTAGTCGGCCTCTCCGAGATCGTGGCGCTGGATCATGGTGCCCATCGCCCCGTCGAGGACGAGGATGCGACGGGCGAGGAGATCGGCAGGGGACATGCTGGAATCCGGGACGGGAGGCGGTGCGGGGCGGCCGATTCTAGCACGCCCTCCGGACGGCCTACCGCTACCGGGGCGGGGCCGCGCCGCCCGACTCGGCGTAGCCGGTCAGCTCGGCATAACCGCGCCCGCCTACGCTGCCCCCGACCTCGACGGCCCCCTCCCAGTAGCGCACGGCCAGGCGCAGTTCCTGCGCCGCCAGCACGGGCCGGACGTCGAGGTCCAGGCCGTGCGCTGGGACCCGCACTCGCCAGCGTGACGGGTAGGCGACGCCGTCGGGCGCACGCCAGCGCTCGCGCACCTCGATCGAGAAGTCGGCGGCGGCGAGCGGCGCCTTCCGGCCGGCGTGTCCGACGAGGCTCCCGCCGCTGAACGGATCGGTGGTGCCGTCCGCGCGCCGCAGGCGGTAGAGCATCAGGTCGCGGCCGTCGTCGAGCTGCAGGCCGAACCAGTCCCAGCCGACCACCCCGGGTCCAAGCGCGCTGCTGCCCCACTCGCGGTCGAGCCAGGCCGACCCGGTCACCGCCCGCCGCTCGCCGGCGAGGTGCAGGGTGCCCTCGACCGCGAGGCGCGGCAGCGTGTAGTAGCGGCTGGCGTTTCCCGGCCCGGGGCCCTTGCGGCTCGTGCCGTCGTCCCCCTGTGCGATCACCGGCTTGGTCGGCACCAGCCGCACGTCCAGCGCGACACCGTCGTCCGCCGCCTCGAGCCGCCAGGGGAACGCGGCCCCGGTCGCGGCCGAGAGCCGCCACGGGCCGAGCCACGCGGCGAACGGCACCGCGCGCGCGCCGGCGAGGCCGAGCGCGGGGCGCGCGAACCGCTCCGCGGCGTGGAACCGCCCGTCCGCCACGTCGGTCACCGCGAAGTGCGCCATGTAGATCGCGTCGCTGCGCCAGGCTGAAGGCCGGGGGACGTCCGGCAGGTCCGCGGTGAGCCCGAAGCGGAACAGCGTCCACTGGAACCCGTAACGGCGGCCATCGGCGTCGGCCAGGTGACCGGTCAGGTACCACCACTCGTGACGGTAGCCGGGGTGGGGTCCGTGGTCGCGGGGGAAAGTGAACGGCCCCGACCCCGTCACCCGGTCGAATCCCGGCTCCTGACCGCCGAGCAGGTCGGCGACCTCCCAGGCGCTCGCCGATCGCGGATCTTTGCGATCGTCCCGATCGGCGACCAGCCAGGCGACGACGGCGAGCAGCAGCGCCGTGATCAGCCATGCGGGACCGGGGCGCCGCACCGGCCTACTCCGCGCGCAGCGCAGCCGCCGGCCGCTCGCCGGCGTGACGCCCCGCCACGAGCCCGGCGAGCAGGGCCGCGACCAGGGCCAGGAGGAGGCCGCCGAGCAGCGGGCCCGGGGTGATGTCGAGGGTCAGCGTCCAGCCGAAGGCGCGCCGGTTGATCACCGTCGTCAGCAGCCCGGCGAGTGCCACCCCGAGCGGCAGGGCGAGCAGGCCGGCCGCGAGCCCGAGAAGCAGGGTCTGCAGCGCGACCAAGGCGCGCAGCTGGCGCGGCAGCAGGCCGAGGGCGCGCAGCACGCCGAACTCGCGCGCCCGCTCCTCCTGCAGCATCAGGCAGGCACCGACGACACCGACGAACGCCACCCCGAGGGCCAGCATGCGCAGCACCTCGGTGATCCGGAAGGTCCGGTCGAAGACCTGGAGCGAGGCCTCGCGCAGGCCGCGGTTGGAACGCACGGTGAGCAGGGTGTCGGGCCCGGCCGCCGCGCGCGCCGCGTCGACCAGCGCCTCGGGGTCGACCCCGGGCGCGGCGTAGAGCCCCACCGAGCTGACCGCGGGGTCGCCCCAGTGGCGCAGCCAGGTCGCGCGCGCCATCAGGACCCGGCCGCTGCCGCTCACGTAGTCGCTGTAGATCCCGGCGACGGCAAAGCGCCGCGGACCCCGCGGCGTCCGCAGGACCAGCGAATCGTCCGGAGCCAGGCCGTGGCGATGGGCGAACGGCTCGGAGAGCAGCACCGCCCCCGCGAAGAACGCGGGCCACGCCGTCGAGGGCTCGCCGTCGATGAGCCGGTGACCCTCGCGACCGGCCCGGGTCAGGTCGACCACGGCGAGGCTGACCGGGCCGAGCGGCGAGGGCACGGTCGCGCCGCGGTAGGTGCTGGTCGCACGGACTCCGGGCAGGGCCGCGAGCCGCGCGACGAGGTCGTCCGGCAGCGGGTTGGAGAGCGCGCCGTCCAGCGACCCCGGCGCGCTGGCGTAGACGTCGGCCTGCAGCCTCTGGCCGAGCCAGCGGTCGACGGTGAGGCGGAAGCTGTCGATCATCAGACCCATGCCGACCGCGGCGGCGACCGCGACCGCGAGCGCCGCGGTCGCCACGCCGGTGCGGCTGAGGGTCGCCGCCAGGCCGCTGAAGGCAAGGCGCGGTACCGGACCGGCGCGCGCCAGCGGGAGCCGGCGCAGGACCGCGCCGAGAATGTCCACTGCGAGCGGCGCGAACAGCGCCGTGCCGAGCAGCAGCAGGAACAGCGCGGCGAAACCGGCGACCAGCGTCTCGCTCACCGCGGGCAGGAGCCCGGCGGCGACGAGCAGCAGCGTGCCGACCACGGCGGCGCCCCACGCGACGCGGCGCGCCGTCGCCTCCACCAGCGAGCGGCGCTGCAGCTGGCCCGGGGCGACCCGGGAGGCCGTCAGCGCTGGCGCCGCGGCGGCGGCCCAGGTCGCGCCGAGACCCAGGAGCAGCCCCTTGGCCAGCGACCAGGGGTTGAGGAACAGGCCGGTGACGGTCAGCGTGAAATAGAGGTCGTCGAAGGTCCGCGCGACCAGCCCCACCAGGCCGCGACCCAGCAGCGTGCCGAGCAGCAGGCCGACGACGGTGCCGACCGCGCCGATCAGCAGCGCCTCGCGCGAGACCAGCGCGAACAGCTCTCCGCGGGTAACGCCCAGGCCGCGCAGCACGGCGAGCTGGGGCAGGCGCTGCAGCACGGTGAAGGTCATGGCGTTGTAGACCAGGAACGCACCGACCAGCAGGGCCAGCAGGCTCAGCGCGGTGAGGTTCAGCGTGAACGCCGAGGTGACCTCGTTCATGAACGCCACGTCGCCCCCGGCCGGGTCGAGGCGCACGCCGGCCGGCAGCGCGGCTTCCAGCCGGGCCACGGCCGCCGCCCGGCCCGGCTCGGGCAGGACCACGTCGATGCGGCTCAGCCGTCCATGCCGGCCGAGCAGTTCCTGGGCGGTGGCGAGATCCGCGACCGCCAGGCCGGCCACGGCTCGTGCCTGCACCGGGTCGGCCGGACGCAGCCAGCCCGCCAGGCGCAGGCGGTGCGCCCGCCCTCCGGCGGCCCCCTCGAAAGTCGCGCCCGGCGCCAGGCCCAGGTCGGCGCCCGTCTCGCGCGCGAGCAGCAGCGCGCCGGGCTCGGTGAGCAGCGGCACGAGGACGGCCTCGCCGCCCCCGGGGCGGCCCACCGGGGCCTCGGCCAGGGGATCAACACCGAGCAGCTGGAGGGTCCGTCCCGGGAGCTGCAGGTAACCCTCGACGACCGGCGCCAGGCCGCGGTGGCCGGCGGTGACCAGCTTGGCGTAGACCCGTTCGTCGATCCCTTCCGGTCCGGCAACGACGTGGTGGCTGGCCCGGCCGGTCAGGGTCTCGGCGCCGACCGTGAACGCGCGGCGCGCGCTCTCGCTGGCCAGGTCGATGGCCGTGACCACGGCCACGCCGAGCGCGACGCCGAGCAGCGACAGCGCGAGCAGCCATGGATGGCGCAGCGCATGGCGGTACCCGCTGCGCCGGACCAGTCCGCTCACCGCGCCTCCGCGGGCGGGGGCACGGTCAGCCGCCCGTGATCGAAGACCAGCACCCGGTCGGCGATCGCCGCCGCCTCGCGGCTGTGGGTCGCGACCAGCAGGGTCCGCCCGGCGGCGTCCGCGAGGCGCCGCAGCAGCTCGAGCACCGCCGCGCCGGTCTCGGCGTCGAGATTCCCGGTCGGCTCGTCGGCGAGCAGCAGCCGCGGTTCGTGGACCAGCGCGCGGGCCACCGCCACCCGCTGCTGCTCTCCGCCCGAGAGCCGGTCGGGGAAGCTGTCGCGGCGTTCGGCGAGCCCCACCTCCCCGAGCAGCGCCTCGGCTCGCGCGCGGCCCGCCGCGTCATCGAGGCCGTTGAGCTCGAGTGGCAGCAGCAGGTTCTCGAGGACCGTCAGCGTCGGCAGCAGGTTGAAGAACTGGTGGATGAAGCCGACGTGGGCGCGCCGGAAACGCGTTCGCCCCTCCTCGTCGAGCAGATCGAGCCGCGTGCCGTCGATCTCGACGCGGCCGGCGTCGGGCCGGTCGATCCCGCTGACCAGGTTGAGCAGCGTCGTCTTGCCGGACCCGCTGCGGCCGTAGAGGACCACGCGCTCCCCGCGGGCGATCGAGAGATCGAGGCCGTCGAACACGGTCCGCCGGGCCTCGCCCTCGCGGAAGTGGCGGCAGAGGCCGGAGAGGCGCACCAGGGGCGCTGCGGGAGGCCGTGTCTCGTCGCCAGTCACGCGGGTGTAATGCAGGATGCCGTTTTGCTATCGTCGAGTTCGCCCTGCCGGTGCCGCCACGAACCGGCCGCAGCCGACCCCAGAGCCGGCACAGCAGAATAACACCCTAGGAGAACGACGATGGCAGAGTACACCACGGAGGAGATCCGCAACCTCGCCCTGGTCGGCAGCGGCGGCAGCGGCAAGACCTCGCTCGTCGAGGCGCTGCTGCACCGGGCCGGCGCCATCGGCTCCGCCGGGGAGATCGAGCGTGGCACCACGATCTGCGATCACGAACCCGAGGAGAAGGGCCACGGGCACTCGCTGACCTCGGCGATCGCCCACTGCGACATCGGCAAGGTCCACGCGAACCTCATCGACACGCCGGGCTACCCCGATTTCGTCGGCCACGCGCTCGGCGCCCTCGAGGCGGTCGAGACGGCCGCGGTCGTCGTCGACGCCCAGTCCGGCATCGACCAGGTGACCCGGCGCATGTTCGAGCGCGCCGGCAACCGCAAGCTGTGCCGCATCCTCGTGGTCAACAAGATCGACGCCGAGAACGTCGACCTGCCGGGTCTTCTGACGCAGCTCCAGCAGGAGTTCGGCAGCGAGTGCCTGCCGATCAACCTGCCGGCGGAGAACGGCCAGCGGGTCGTCGACTGCTTCTTCAACCCGTCGGGCGACGCCGACTTCTCCTCGGTCGCCGAGGCGCACGAGGCGCTCATCGACCAGGTCGTCGAGGTCGACGAGAAGCTGATGGAGCTCTACCTCGAGCAGGGCGAGGAGCTCGCGCCGGAACAGCTGCACGACCCGTTCGAGCAGGCGCTGCGCGAGGGCCACCTGGTGCCGGTCTGCTTCGTCTCGGCGCGCACCGGCACCGGGGTCCAGGAGTTGCTCGACGTGATCGTCCGGCTGATGCCGAACCCCATGGAAGGCAACCCGCCCCCGTTCTACCGCGGCGAGGAGGACCCCCGGGAGTTCGCGGCCGAGCCCGACCCAGGCAAGCACGTGCTCGCCCACGTCTTCAAGATCACCACCGACCCCTACGCCGGCAAGCTGGCCATCTTCCGCATCTACCAGGGCACCATCACCCGCGACACCCAGCTCTACGTCGGCGACGCGCGCAAGGCGTTCAAGGTCAGCCACCTGTTCAAGGTGCAGGGCAAGGAGCACATCGAGGTCGAGCGCGGCATCCCGGGCGACATCTGCGCCCTGGCGAAGGTCGAGGAGATCCATTTCCACGACGTGCTGCACGACGCCCAGGAGGACGGCCACGTCCACCTCAAGCCGATGAACTTCCCCGAGCCGATGCTCGGCCTCGCCATCGAGCCGAAGAACCGCACCGACGACCAGAAGGTCGCGAAGGCGCTGGCCGCGCTGACCGCGGAGGACCCGACGCTGGTCGTGGAGCGCTCCACGGCGACCAACGAGACCGTGCTGCGCGGCATCGGCGACCTGCACCTGCGCGTGGTGCTCGAGAAGATGGCCAACCGCTACAACGCCGAGGTCGAAACGCATCCGCCGAGCATCGCCTACCGCGAGACCATCACCGCCCAGGCCGAGGGGCACCACCGGCACAAGAAGCAGACCGGCGGCGCCGGCCAGTTCGGCGAGGTCTACCTGCGCGTGGAGCCGCTGCCGCGCGGCGCCGGCTTCGAGTTCCACGACAAGATCGTCGGCGGCGTGATCCCCGGGCAGTTCATCCCGGCGGTCGAGAAGGGCGTGCGCCAGGTTCTCGAGCAGGGCGCCATCGCCGGTTACCCGATGCAGGACGTCAGCGTGACCGTCTACGACGGCAAGCACCACCCGGTCGACTCGAAGGAGGTCGCCTTCGTCTCCGCGGCGAAGAAGGCGTTCCTCGACGCGGTCGACAAGGCGCGGCCGGTCCTCCTCGAGCCGATCGTCAGCGTGACCATCTCCTGCCCGGACAGCGCCATGGGCGACGTCAGCGGCGACCTGTCGAGCAGGCGCGCGCAGATCAGCGGCACGGCGAGCAAACCGGGCGGCATGCTGGTAATCACCGGCAAGGTGCCGCTCAGCGAGTTGAACGGCTACCAGACGCGACTCAAGGGCATCACCGGGGGGCAGGGCTCGTACGCCATGGAGTTCAGCCACTACGAGCCGATGCCGGCCAACCTGCAGCAGGAGATCGTCTCACGGCACAAGCCGAGCGAGAGCGAGGATTGATGTCGCCGGACGCGGGCGTGCCGGGGGCGCTACCAGTCGTGGCGCATCCCGTCCCAGACGCCTGAGCTGTCGGAGAGGATCTTCTCGACGCTCTCCCCGCGCTCCATCGCCTCGATCTGCTCCTTCGAGAGGCGCGCGACCGGGCGGTTCCGCTCCGCCTGGATCCTGTCGACCTCCTTCCGCGTGCACGGACGGAACTCGAACCGTCCGAAGCGGCTGCTGATCTCGATGTTCTCGCCGAGGCGGATGAAGTGCTCCTCCTCGCCGTCGAGCATGTAGACCATCTTGTCGGTGGCGAACGGCATGCGCGGGGTCAACAGGGTCACGCCCTCCTTGCCCGGCAGCAGGATGCAGTCGCTGACGTCGCCGACGTAGCCGGTGTCGTCGCAGACGCCTGCCTTCACGCCGCGGCCCTCGTTGGCGAGGATACGCACCCCGACCTGGGTCTCCTGGCCGCTACGCTGGCGGATCCAGCGCGCGGTGCCGATCTTCCAGCGTCCCGAATCGGTGTCGTCGAAGCCGATGCACAGCAGGTCGCCGACGGAGATCGTCACCTCGCTATCCTTGGCGCAGACGAGCTGGCAGCCGCTGGCGCTGAAATCCTGGGTCCGGCAGGTGTAGCTCCTCGGCGCCTCGGTGCGGCGGTTCTCGGTCCAGGCCGCCGCCGCCGCCTGGGGCAGCAGCATGTCGGCGATCCGGTCACGCTTCTTCTCGGTCGTGGTGACCAACTCGCCTTCCTGCATGTCGAGTGTGCGCTCGGTCACCTCGATGCTCAGCTCTTCGGTCGCGTCGTCGCGTTCCGGCGGGGCTCCCGAGTCGACCAGCTCTTCGGTCGCGCCGTGGCCGTGGGAGAGGAAGTAGCTGGCGGCGTTGAGGCCGATCGCGATCCGTACCTCCACCTCGCCCTGGTAACGGGTCTCGGCGCGCGTGGTCGGCCCCGACCAGCTCTCGCGCAGCATCTGCAGCACCGTCGTCGTCAGGCTGGGCATGCCGTCGTCGCGCTTCTTCGCGGGCATATCCCCCGACTGGCGCTCGATCTCGTCCTCGAGGATGGTGATCAGCGGCGTGGCGTCGAGCACGCGCACCTGGGTCGGCGACCCGTCCCCGCCTCCGTCGCCCTCGAGCACCTGGAAACTCGGCGGTGCGCTGCCGTCGAGCCGGATGACGATGTTCATCGTGCCGTCGCCATCGGCCTCTAGCGCGCGCAGTTCGCACGCCGAACTCCATTCCGACAGCCGGCGGTAGAGCAGGTCGATGGTGCCGCGCTCGAAGTGGTACGGCGAAGCGAGGGCGAGCAGCATCAGCCGCTTGTAGGTGTCGCCCAGGGTCATCTTGCCGCCCTCGGAGAACTCGTCGGACTTGAGCTGGTCGATGTTGCGCGCCTCGGCCAGCGCGTACGCGGCGTGGATCTCGCCCCACAGCCCCTCGGGGAACGGGACGTAGGTCCGGTAGGATTCCAGCACGACGCCACCGAGGTAGTGGAGCGTCGCCTGGAGCATGGTGGCGAGCTGTCGCTGCCCGCCGCCCCCGAACAGGAAGCGCTTGCCGAGCAACCCGCGGGCCACGATCTTGTGCGCGATGGCCGCCTCGGAGAGCAGCTCCTGGTTGAGCTTGACCAGCTTGGTGACCTTCTCCGGGAGCGGGTGGGCGTGACCCTGCGCCCCCTTGGTCAACGCGCCGCTGATGTAGTCGATCTGCGGCCGCAGCACGTCGAGCAGCAGCAACCGGCCCTTGTCGGGGAGCTTGAGCCGGTTGGCATCGCGCAGCATCGTGAAGACCTGGCGGGTGGTCTCCTGGAGGTTGGCCAGCGGCAGGCTTTCGCGCCACTGCTGCAGGGCCTTCGGCGACAGCTCGACCGGCAGCGTCCCGCTCTTCAGCTCGGGCACCCGCAGGGATTCGATCAGCTTGGCGTGGTCCATCGGTCCTTGATCCTCGGGCGAGCCATCTGCGCGGTCTTACGGGACGAACAGCCGGGCGACGACCCGGCCGAGGCCCAGCCTTTAAAAACTAGTCCATGCACGATGGGCAGGCAACAGCCGCCCGGACGCTCACGGGATGCGTGCGAGGAACCGCGACGCCTCGGCCGCGATCGGGCTGTCGGGATCGATCTCGATGCAGGTCTCCAGCGCCTCGCGGGCCTGCTCGACCCGGGCGAGCTGGAGTTGAACGAAGCCGAGGGTGAGCCAGATGCGCTGGAAATCGGGTTCGCGTGCGGCGCCCGCCTCGAGCACCTCGAGCGCCTCGCCCGAGCGCCCGGCGTAGAACAGGGCAAGACCGAGGTCGTTGTAGGTCTCGACGTTCCCGGGCGCGAGATCGAGCAGCTTGCGGTAGGCGACGACCGCCTCCCCGTAGCGCTTCTGGGTCAGCAGGTCGTCGGCCTGGTCGGAGAGCGCGGCCGGGTCGTCGGCGAGCGGCACCGGCGGTCGCGCCTGCGGCACCTCCACCGGACGTGCGGGCGCCCGGGTGACCGGTGCCGCGGGGGCCTGGCTTCCCCGGTCGAGGTAGTAGGCGCGTGTCGCGGCGAAGACCACGACGCCATAGACGATCAGGAAAGCAATTCCCAGCAACAGCTGGCGCAGCGAAGGCCTCATGACGCGTCGGCAACGTCGAGCACGCGCACGCCGTCGTCCCCGCCGAGCAGCAGCACGTCGGCGGGGCGCGCCGCGAACAGCCCGTTGGTCACGACACCGGCGATCTGGTTCAGGTCGCGCTCCAGGGTCACCGGATCGAGGATCTCGAGGTGATGGACGTCGAGGATCACGTTGCCGTTGTCGGTGACGAAGTCCTCGCGCAGCACCGGCTGACCGCCCAGCTTCAGCAGCTCGCGCGCCACGTAGCTGCGCGCCATCGGGATCACCTCGACCGGCAGCGGAAAGGCGCCGAGCACGTCGACCAGCTTCGTGTCGTCGGCGATGCAGACGAACCTGCGGCTCGCGGCCGCGACGATCTTCTCGCGGGTCAACGCGCCGCCGCCGCCCTTGATCAGGTGCAGGTGCCGGGTCGCCTCGTCGGCTCCGTCGACGTAGAGGGCCAACTCGCCGCAGGCGTTGAGGTCGTAGACCGGGATACCGTGCCCCTTGAGCCGCGCGGTGCTCGCCTCCGAACTCGACACGGCGCCCTCGATCTTGCCCTTGACCCCGGCCAGCGCGTCGATGAAGTGGTTGACGGTCGAGCCGGTGCCGACGCCGACGGTCGCGCCGACCTCCAGGTAGTCGAGCGCGGCCTCGGCGGCGAGGCGCTTCTTCTGGTCACTGTCCAAGGCGGGTTCTCCGGTGGCTTCGCTGCGCGGTGCCGATGATAGCGGGGTGACGCGCCATCTCAACCCTCGGCGAGGTCGAGGATGCGCTTCCAGGCCGCGGCCGGGACCGGCATCACCGACAGGCGGTTGCCCTTGCGCAGGAGCGCGAGGTCGCCGAGGGCGTCGGCCTGCCCGCGCAGCTCGGCGAGCGTGACCATGCGCCGGAAGCGGCGCTTCAGCAGGACGTCGACGAGGTACCAGCGTGGGTCGTCGGGGTCGGACTTCGGGTCGTGGTACTTCGACTCCGGGTCGAACTGCGTCGGATCGGGATAGCCCTCGCGCACGATCTCCATGATGCCGACGATGCCCGGGGGGTCGCAGTTGGAATGGTAGAAGAACGCCTGGTCGCCCCGGCGCATGTCGTCGCGCATCATGTTCCGCGCCTGGTAGTTGCGCACCCCGTCCCACGGCTCGGTCTTGCGGGGCCTGGCCGCCAGGTCGTCGATGCCGAACACCGAGGGTTCGCTCTTCATCAGCCAGTAGTTCATCGGGCCTCTCCGTCGTCCTCCGGGGACCCCGGTCGCAGGACCCCGGCGTCGGTGACGACGCCGTGCACGGGCACGTCCCAGACCGCCGCCTCCAGCGCCGGCACCTGCTGGAAAGCGTAACCCACGCCGAGCAGCCGCGGGCGCCGCCAGCGGCGGCCGAGCTGGTAGGCCAGCGTGCGGTCGAAGTAGCCGCCCCCCATGCCGAGCCGGTGACCCCGGGCATCGAACGCGACCAGCGGGAGCAGCACCAGGTCGAGCTGGCGGGGCATGAGCAGCTCGCGGCGTGCGACCACCGGCTCGGGGATGCCGTAGCGGTTGGCCGCGAAGAAGGTGTCCGGCGTGTGCCGGGCGAAACGGAGATGGGGCCACGGGCGGTCGATGAGGACCGGCAGGTAACAGGCCCGGCCGCTGGCCCAGGCCCGCTCGACGACCGGTTGCGGATCGATCTCGCCGTCACGGGCGAGGTAGGTGGCGATGCGCCGGGCACGGGCGAAGGAGGGGTGGCGCACCACGGTCCGGGCCAGATCGTGTGCGGCCCGCGCGCGCTGCGCGGGATCCAGGCCGCGCCGTCGGGCGCGCATCTCGCGCCTCAGGGCGGCCCGGCTCATGTCGCGGGAAGCGCGCGCCGCGCCGCGGGCGCGGCGCGCGCGTGTAGGTGACACCCCCCGCCTGAGCCGTAACCGACTCGTGATCTTGAACCAGACGGTTCAAGGGGGGACAGCCGTGGGGTCTCAGGCTTTCCGCTCGGTGGCGGACATGCACAACGACCCGCACTCGGACCGACCCCAGGTATCGCAATTAGGCTCAAGAGTTTCCTAAGCCGGTTTCGCACACCGCAGGGGGTGTCAGGAACCTCGTGCTCCGTCCGTGGCCAACGCCGGTCGCGCGGTGATCCGACACCAGCGAAGAGACCCCGTCGTCGCTCTAGAGTTCCATCTGCCGGCCGTCGTTCAGGGCCGACTCGATCTTCTCCTGGATACCGCGGATGCGCCCGCTGAGCGTCTCGTTAAGGTCGTCCTTCTGGGCCTTGAAGTTTAGCAGCTCGTGGGCGATGTTCAGCGCCGCCATGACCGCCAGGCCGTCGGCGCCGAGCAGCCTGCCGCCCTTGCGGATCTCGCGCATCTTGCCGTCGAGGAAATGGGCCGACGCGATCAGCGAATCGCGCTCCTCGGGGGCGCACGCGAAGCGGTACTCCTTGTCGAGGATGGTGACGACCACCGAGTTCTCGTCGTCCTTCACGAGCCGTGTTCCATCGAGTTGAGGTGCATGATCATCGCCTCCACCCGGTTGCGGGCACGGTCGTTCTTCTCGAGCAGGTTCGCGCGCTCCATCTGCAGGCCGCGCTGGCTAGCGCGCAGGGCGCGGTTCTCCTCGCCCAGGCGTTCGCAGATCCTGATCAGCTCGTCGATCCTCGCTTCGAGTTTTTTCAGTTCCAGGTCGGCGCTCTGCATGGCGGTATCCTCGCTATCGCCCGATCACTATAGAGCCGTGCTCCTCGGACGGTCAACGCGTTGCTGTCGACATCTCAGGCCCGGTGATAGCATACGAATCCGCCTCCGGAGCCGCCTGATGACCGTCCAGCAAACGCCGCCCGCCGCCCCCGACGCCGAGGAGCTCGCCGCCGCACTCGCCGAATGCGGGGCGCTCCAGGGCGCGGCCGATGCCCACGGCATGCTCTGCGCCCTGCTCTGCGCCGACCCCGAAATCGACGCGGCATCATGGCTCGCGAGCCTGGGCGCACGGGTGCCGGGGGCCCTGCCGGAGCCGCTCCACGACATGCACGCGGTCGCCCGCGCCCAGCTCGCCGGCGAGCGGTTCGATCTCGAGCTCTGGCTGCCCGGCGACACGGCCCCGCTGACCCGGCGCGTCGAGGCTCTCGCGCAGTGGTGCCAGGGCTACCTCGGCGGGCTCGGCCTCGCCGGGATCGGCGGAGACCGCCTCGCCGGCGACGCCGCCGAGTTCGTCCACGACCTCGCCGCGATCGCCCAGGCCTCGCACCGCGGTGAGTCGCCCTCCGAGCAGGCCGAACGCGACTACGCCGAGCTGGTCGAATTCCTGCGCATCGGGACCTACCTCGTCCGCGACGCCCTGAACAAGCCAAGTCCCCCAGTGACACCGTCATGAACTCCCGCGAATTCAACAAACGCCGACGCCACCTGATGCAGCAGATGGGCGAGGGCGGCATCGCCATCCTCCCCGCCGCGCCCGAGCGCCAGCGCAACCGCGACGTCGACCACCCCTACCGCCAGAACAGCGATTTCCTCTACCTGACCGGCTTCCCCGAGCCCGAGGCCGTCACGGTCCTGATCCCGGGGCGCCCCCAGGGCGAGTTCCTGCTGTTCTGCCGCGAGCGCGACCCCGAGATGGAGACCTGGCACGGGCGCCGCGCCGGGCTCGAGGGCGCCTGCGACCGCTACGGGGCCGACGACGCCTTCCCGATCACCGATATCGACGAGATCCTCCCGGGGCTGATCGAGAACACCGAGCGGGTCTACGCCACGATGGGCCACGACCCGGCGTTCGACCGCCGGCTGCTCGACTGGGTCAACCGCGTCCGGGACAAGGCGCGCGCCGGCGTCACGGCGCCGGCCGAGTTCATCGACCTCGACCACCTGCTGCACGAGATGCGCCTGATCAAGAGCGCGGCCGAGATCCGCGCCATGCGCAGGGCGGCGGCCATCTCCGCGGAGGCCCACGTGCGGGCGATGCGCGCCTGCCGTCCCGGCATGAGCGAGCTCGACCTCGAGGCCGAGCTGCAGTACGCGTTCGCCAAGGGCGGAGCCCGCCATGCCGCCTACCCGTCGATCGTCGGCAGTGGAGCCAACGGCTGCATCCTCCATTACACCGAGAACGACGCCCGGCTGCGGCGCGGCGACCTGGTGCTGATCGACGCCGGCGCCGAGGTGGAGGGCTACGCGGCGGACATCACCCGCACCTTCCCGGTCGGGCGCCGCTACGGCCGCGCCCAGCGCGCGGTCTACGAGCTCGTCCTCGAGGCACAGCAGGCGGCCTTCGAGCAGGTGCGCCCCGGGAACCACTGGAACGCGCCCCACGAGGCGGCCGTCGAGGTGCTCGCCGAGGGGCTCGTTGCCCTCGGCCTGCTCAGGGGGCGGCCGCGCACCGTCATCAAGCGGGGCGACTACCGCCGCTTCTACATGCACCGCACCGGCCACTGGCTCGGCCTCGACGTCCACGACGTCGGCGACTACAAGGTGGGCGGCGAGTGGCGCCTGTTCGAACCGGGGATGACCCTGACCGTCGAGCCCGGGCTCTACCTGCCGGCCGGGGAGAGGGGTGTCACCCCGCGCTGGGCCGACATCGGCGTGCGCATCGAGGACGACGTCCTGGTCACGCGCGACGGCCACGAGGTGCTGACCGGCGCGGCCCCGAAGTCGATCGGCGAGATCGAGGCGATCCGGAGCGCCACTTGATATATAGCAAAATAAAAAACTTGTTCGACAGGCCCTTGCAATCTAAATGAGAATAGTTATCATTTAGATCAACGGACGGGGTCGCGACCTGTCCGGAATGGACCGGGTCCAGCCCGGCATCTGCCTGAACCGACGATCGACCCGCCCCTCGCGTCGCAGCGCGGTGGCGGGACAGGAGAAGTTTTACATGAAATCCTTACGCAATCTGTTGGCATTGGCCGCGATCGCCGTCGCGGTCGCCACGCCGCCGGCCTTCGCCGCCGAGGAGGTCAACCTCTACTCGGCGCGCAAGGAAGAGCTGATCAAGCCCCTGCTCGACCGCTTCACGGACGCGACCGGCATCGAGGTCAACCTGGTCACCGGTAAGGCCGACGCGCTGCTAAAGCGCCTCGAGACCGAGGGCCGCAACACGCCCGCCGACCTGCTCGTGACCGTCGACGCCGGGCGCCTGCATCGCGCCGTGGTCGCCGACCTGCTGCAGCCGGTCGAGAGCGACGTCCTCGCCGAGCGCATCCCCAGCGCCTACCGTCATCCGGAGAACCAGTGGTTCGGCCTGTCGATCCGCTCGCGCGTGATGATGTACGCCAAGGACCGCGTGGATCCCAGCGAGCTGTCGACCTACGAGGATCTCGCCGACCCGAAGTGGAAGGGGCGCATCTGCATCCGCTCGTCGAGCAACATCTACAACCAGTCGCTGGTCGCCTCGCTGATCGCCGTACACGGCGAAGAGCTGACCGAGCGCTGGGCCGAGGGGCTGGTGGCCAACATGGCGCGCCCGCCGAGCGGCGGCGACCGCGACCAGATCAAGGCCGTCGCGGCTGGCCAGTGCGACGTGGCCGTCGCCAACACCTACTACCTCGGCACGATGCTGACCAGCAGCGACCCGGCGCAGCGCGAGGCGGCCGCCGAGGTCGCGGTCTTCTGGCCCAACCAGGACGGACGCGGCGCGCACGTCAACATCAGCGGCGCCGGCGTGACCAAGTACGCGCGCAACCGCGACAACGCCGTGAAGCTGCTCGAGTTCCTGGTCAGCGATTCGTCGCAGCAGTGGTACGCCGAGGCGAACAGCGAATACCCTGCCGTCTCCGGCGTGCCGCTCTCCGACACGCTGCAGGCGTGGGGCCATTTCCGCGCCGACGACCTCAACCTCGCCGTGCTCGGCCGCAACAACGCCGCCGCCGTCAAGCTGATGGACCGGGCCGGATGGAAATGAGCTAGCGCCGAGCGCCATGGAAGGACTCACCGAGCCACCCCGGCCCGCCGCGACGGCGGGCCGGGGTTTTTCCATGAGCGCGCCCGACCCGTGGCGCGCGGGGGTGATCGCGGTCGCGACCCTGCTCGCCCTGCCCGTGCTGACCGTGTTCAGCGCGGTCTTCCTGCCGGTCGGCGAGGTCTGGCGCCACCTCGTCGAGACGGTCCTCGCCGACTACGTGGTCAACTCGCTGCTGCTGATGCTCGGCGTGGCCGGCGGGGTGCTCTCGATCGGCGTCACCTGCGCCTGGCTGACCGCCAACTGCCACTTCCCGGGACGCCGGCTGTTCGAGTGGGCGCTGCTGCTGCCGCTGGCGATCCCGGCCTACATCATCGCCTACACCTACACCGGCATGCTCGACTACCCGGGCCCGGTGCAGAGCGCGCTGCGCGACTGGTTCGGCTGGGGCTACGGCGACTACTGGTTCCCGCGCATCCGCTCGCTCGGCGGGGCCATCGCGATGCTGTCGCTGGTCCTCTACCCGTACGTCTACCTGCTCTCCCGCGCGGCGTTCCTCGAGCAGTCGCTGCTCGCCCTCGAGGCGGGGCGGATGCTCGGCGCCGGGCCGTGGGCGCGCCTGTGGCGGATCTCCCTGCCGGCTGCCCGCCCGGCGATCATCGCCGGCCTGTCGCTGGCGCTGATGGAGACCCTGGCCGACTACGGTACCGTCCAGTACTTCGGCGTGAGCACCTTCACCACCGGCATCTTCCGCACCTGGTACGGGCTCGGGGACAGCGGG
This sequence comes from Gammaproteobacteria bacterium, assembly GCA_033722135.1. GTDB lineage: Bacteria > Pseudomonadota > Gammaproteobacteria > QNFN01 > QNFN01 > QNFN01. Next base: position 21,592 of record JAWVZO010000007.1, read on the forward strand.
GCGGCGGCGCAGCTCGCGGCGCTGATGATGCTGTTCGTCTTCGCGCTGATCCTCGCCGAGCGGTGGTCGCGCCGCCAGGCGCGCTACCACGCCGGCGCCCGCACCCGGCCGCTGCCGCGCAAGGTGCTGACCGGCTGGCGCGCGTGGCTGGCGACCGTCGCCTGCGCGATGCCGCTGCTACTCGGCTTCGTGCTGCCGGTCGGCCAGCTGGTCGTCTGGGCGTCGCGCACGCTGGAGGCCACGCTCGCGGACCCGTTCCCGCGCCTGGTCCTGAACACCCTCGGCCTCGCCGCCTCGGCGGCGCTGCTGGCGCTGCTGCTGTCGCTGTTCATGGCCTACGGCCGGCGGCTGCGCGGCGGGGCGGCCGTCACCGCCGCGGTCCGCGTCGCGGCGCTCGGCTACGCGATCCCCGGCACGGTGATCGCGGTCGGCGTGATGATCCCGTTCGGCTGGCTCGACAACACGGTCGCCGCCTGGGCCCGCGACACCCTCGGCGTGTCGACCGGCCTGCTGCTCAGCGGCACGCTGTTCGCCCTGCTCTTCGCCTACATGGTCCGCTTCCTGGCCGTCTCGCTGCAGACCGTCGAGGCCGGGCTGGAACGGGTCAAGCCGATGATGGACGAGTCGGCGCGCACCCTCGGGCTGACGCCGGGACGCGTGCTGGCCCGCGTCCACCTGCCGATCCTGCGCGGCAGCCTGCTGACCGCGATCCTGCTAGTCTTCGTGGACGTGATGAAGGAGCTGCCGGCGACGCTGATCCTGCGACCGTTCGACTTCAACACGCTCGCGGTGCGCGCCTACGAGCTGGCCTCCGACGAACGGCTCGCCGAGGCGGCCGGCCCGGCGATCGCCATCGTCCTCGCCGGCATCGTGCCGGTGATCCTGTTGAGCCGGTCGATCGCCCAGTCGCGCGGCAGCACGACCGTCCACTAGAGCGCAGGGAGAGCACCCATGCAGAGCCCCCTCCACCGGCAGCACCTCACCCTCGGTGCCAAGCTGGTGCCCTTCGCCGGCTGGCAGATGCCCCTGCACTACGGCTCCCAGATCGAGGAGCACCACGCCGTGCGCCGCGCCTGGGGCGTGTTCGACGTCTCGCACATGACCTTCATCGACGTCGAGGGCGCCGGCGCGCGCGACTACCTGCGCCGGCTCCTGGCCAACGACGTGGCCAGGCTGGAGGCGGACGGCGCGGCGCTCTACTCCTGCATGCTGGCGGAGGACGGCGGCATCCTCGACGACCTCATCGTCTACCGGCGGAAAAACGACCGCTTCCGCGTGGTGGTCAACGCGGCGACCCGCGACAAGGACCTCGCCTGGATGGAGGGCATGGCCGGGGGCCACGACGTCGACGTGACCGAGCGGATCGACCTGGCGATGATCGCCGTGCAGGGCCCGGAGGCCGCGGCGAAGCTCCCGGGGCTGCTGCCGGAGACGCTGCGCGAGGCCGTGCCGGCGCTCGAGCCGTTCCACGCCGTCGAGGGCCAGGGCCTGTTCGTCGGCCGCACCGGCTACACCGGGGAAGATGGCTTCGAGCTGCTGCTGCCGGGCATCGACGCCGCGTCGCTCTGGGAGGACCTGGTCGAGAAGGGCGCGCAGCCGTGCGGCCTGGGCGCCCGCGACACCCTGCGGCTCGAGGCTGGGATGAACCTCTACGGCACCGACATGGACGAGAGCGTGACCCCGCTCGAGTCCGGGCTCGGCTGGACCGTGGCCTGGAAGCCCGCCGACCGCGATTTCATCGGCCGCGAGGCGCTCGAGATCCAGCGCGACGCGCCCGAGCGCGCACGCTTCACCGGCCTGGTGCTGCGCGAGCGCGGCGTGCTGCGTAACGGCACCGAGATCGAACTCGCCGACGGGCGCCGCGGCACGGTCACCAGCGGCTCGTTCTCGCCGACGCTCGGCCTGTCGATCGCGCTTGCGCGCCTGCCTGCGGGCAACGAGACCCGGGCCACGGCCCTGCTGCGCGGCAAGCCGCACCCCGTCGAACTGGTCCGCCCCCCGTTCGTCCGCCACGGCAAGGCGTGTATCGCCACGTGACCGTCATCATGTGACCCCCGTTCGCCGGCGCGGCATAATGCCCGCCTCCGAACGACCAGCCTGGAGAGCCGATCGATGAGCCAAGTCCCTGCCGAGTTGCGCTACACCAAGGACCACGAGTGGGTGCGTCGCGAGGACGACGGCACCGTGACCGTCGGCATCACCGACCACGCCCAGGAGCAGCTCGGCGACCTGGTCTTCGTCGAACTCCCCGAGGCCGGTGCCGCGCTCGACGCCGGCGCCGAGTGCTGCGTGGTCGAGTCGGTCAAGGCCGCCTCCGACGTCTACTGCCCGGTCGCCGGAGAGGTCACCGCGGTCAACGAGAAACTCGGCGACAGCCCGGAGCTGATCAACTCCGATCCCTACGGCGAGGGCTGGCTGTTCCGCCTGGCCCCGGCCGACGCGGCCGCGGTGGACGGGCTGCTCGACGCCGACGGCTACCGGGCCGCGGCCGAAGCCGAGGACCACTGACGCCCCGCGACGCGGCATGCCGTTCATCCCGCACACCGACGACGACGTCCGGGCGATGCTCGAGACGATCGGCGCCGATTCCATCGAGGCGCTGTTCGACGAGATCCCCGCGAGCCTGCGCTGCCCGACGCCCGACGTCCCCGAGGGGCTCAACGAGGCGGCCGTCACCCGCCTGATGCACGCCCGCGCCGCGCGCGACGGGCAACCGCTCTGCTTCGCCGGCGCCGGCGCCTACGACCACCACGTCCCGGCCGCGGTCTGGGAGCTGGTCACGCGCGGCGAGTTCTACACCGCCTACACCCCGTACCAGGCCGAGGCGAGCCAGGGCACGCTCCAGGTGCTCTACGAGTACCAGACGATGATGACCCGTCTGACGGGCCTCGCGGTTTCCAACGCCTCGCTCTACGACGGCGCCTCGGCGCTCGCCGAGGCGGTGCTGATGGCGGTGCGCGGCAACCGCAAGGCGAAGTCGCGCCGCGTCCTCGTGCCGCGCAGCCTGCATCCCGCCTACCGACGGACGGTCCACGCCATCGTCCGCAACCAGGGCATCGAGCTGGTCGAGGTGCCGTTCGACCCGGCCGGCGGGCACACCCCGGTCGACGCGGTCGCCGAGGCGGCCGGCGACGGCGACTACGCCGCGCTGGTGATCCCGCAGCCCAACTACTTCGGCGTGCTCGAGGAGGTCGACGAGCTGACCGACTGGGCCCACGACCGGGGCGCCCTGGCGCTCGCGGTGGTCAACCCGGTCGCCCTCGGCCTGCTCGCCCCGCCCGGCGAGTGGGGCGCGAAGGGCGCCGACATCGCCTGCGGCGAGGGCCAGCCGCTCGGCGCGCCGCTCAGCTCCGGCGGCCCGTACTTCGGCTTCCTGACCTGCAGCGAGGCGCTGACCCGGCAGATCCCGGGACGCATCGCCGGGCGCACCGTCGATCTCGAGGGCAAACCCGGTTTCACGCTCACGCTGCAGGCGCGCGAACAGCACATCCGCCGCTCCAAGGCGACCTCGAACATCTGCACCAACCAGGGGCTGCTGGTCACCGCGGCGACCGTCCACATGGCGCTGCTCGGCCCGGGCGGGCTGGCGCGGGTCGCCCGGGCCTGCGCCGCCAATACCCGCGCCCTGGTCGAGGCGCTCTGCGCCCGACCCGGCGTCGAGCCGCTGTTCGACCGCCCGGTGTTCCACGAACGGGCGCTGCGGGTGCCACTCGCGACCGACGCGCTGCTGCGCGACCTGGCCGCCCGTGACCTGGTCGGCGGCGTGGCGCTCGGCGCCGACTACCCCGAGCTCGGCGACGCGCTGCTGGTCTGCGCGACCGAGCAGCGCACCGCAGGGGACATCGCCGCCTACGCCGACCAGTTGCAGCAGATCATCGAGCGCCAGGAGACGGCCCCCTCGAGGCGGCGTCCCGAGGCGCTCTGAACGCACCGCGCCGGCCGAACCGGCGCCCTCACCGAAGACCAAGGAGAACCGACATGGCCACCATCACGCTGAAGGGCAACGAGATCCACACCAACGGCGAGCTGCCGAAGGTCGGCGATCCGGCGCCCGACTTCAAGCTGACCAAGGGCGACCTCGCCGACGTCTCGCTGGCCGATTTCGCCGGCAAGCGCGTGCTGCTCAACATCGTGCCGAGCCTCGACACCCCGACCTGCGCCACCTCGACGCGCAAGTTCAACGAGCAGGCGAGCCAGGTCGATGGCGCGACGATCCTGGTGGTCTCCGCCGACCTGCCGTTCGCGATGGGCCGCTTCTGCACCACCGAGGGGATCGAGAACGTCACCCCGCTGTCGCTGATGCGCTCGCGCAACTTCGCCAAGGACTACGGCGTGCTGATCACCGACGGCCCGCTGGCCGGCATCACCGCCCGCGCCATCGTGGTGATCGACGCCGACGGTAAGGTCACCTACACCGAGCTGGTCCCGGAGATCGCCCAGGAGCCCGACTACGACGCGGCGCTCGCCGCACTCCGCGGCTGAACACGCCAGGCCCGCGCCCGTGCTGATCTTCGAGCACTCGCGTCCCGGCCACGTCAACCGGGCCCAGTGCCCGGACGAGGTGCCGGTTCCCGACGACCTCCCGGCGCGCTTCCTGCGCCGGGAGCCGCCGGGGCTGCCCGAGGTCGGCGAGGCGCAGGTGGTGCGCCACTACACGCGGCTGTCGCAGAAGAACTTCTCGATCGACACCCACTTCTACCCGCTCGGCTCGTGCACCATGAAGCACAACCCGCGGGCGTGTAACCGGCTGGCCATGCTGCCCGGCTTCCTGGCCCGGCACCCGGCCGCGCACGACGACCTGAGCCAGGGCTTCCTCGCCTGCCTCTGGGATCTCCAGGAAATGATGCAGGAGGTCACAGGCATGGCCGGCATCGCGCTGTCGCCGGCCGCCGGCGCCCAGGGCGAGTTCGCCGGGGTGGCGATGATCCGCGCCTACCACGACGACCGCGGCGACGACGCGCGCACCGAGATCCTCGTCCCCGACACCGCGCACGGCACCAACCCGGCCTCGGCGGTGATGTGCGGCTACACGGTCCGCGAGATCCCGACCGACCGCCACGGCGACGTCGACCTCGAGGCGCTGCGGGCCGCGGTGGGCCCGCAGACCGCCGGCATCATGCTCACCAACCCGTCGACGCTCGGCGTCTTCGAGCGCAAGATCGAGCCGATGGCCAGGGCGGTGCACGACGCCGGGGGCCTGCTCTACTACGACGGCGCCAACCTCAACGCGATCCTCGGCAAGGCGCGCCCGGGCGACATGGGCTTCGACGTCGTCCACATCAACCTGCACAAGACCTTCTCCACGCCGCACGGCGGTGGCGGCCCGGGTGCCGGGCCAGTCGGCGTAAGTGAGCGCCTGCTTCCCTACCTGCCCGTGCCGCGCGTCGGCCGGGAGGGGGACCGCTACCACTGGATCGACGAGGACGACGCGCCGAAGAGCATCGGCCGGCTCTCCGCGTTCGCCGGCAACGCCGGCGTGCTGCTGCGCGCCTACGTCTACGCGCGCATGCTCGGCCGCGAGGGCATGGTGCGCGTCGGCGAGTACGCCACGCTCAACGCCAACTACCTGATGGCGAAGCTGGTCGCGGCCGGCTTCCAGCCGGCCTACCCGGACCGCCGCGCCACCCACGAGTTCATCGTCACGCTGCAGAAGGAGGCGAAGGTGCTCGGCGTGCGCGTCACCGACGTCGCCAAGCGGCTGCTCGACTACGGGCAGCACGCGCCGACCACCTACTTCCCGCTTCTGGTCCCCGAGTGCCTGCTGATCGAGCCGACCGAGAGCGAGCCGAAGGCGGTGCTCGACCACTTCGCGGAGGTGATGGCGACGATCCTCGCCGAGGCGCGGGAGACCCCCGAGCTGGTCACCGGCGCGCCGCACACCCAGCCGGTGCGCCGTCTCGACGAGGTCAAGGCGGCGCGGGAACTGGACCTCGCTTGGCGGGGCGATACCGGCTGACCGGCCGCTTCCCGGACCCTTTCACGCAGCCTCGAGCTTCTCGCACCCGCGCCCGGCCGTCTTGCGCCGGATGGCGACGGACAGGAGCGCGATACCCGCGAGCGTCACGTACAACCGCACCGGCTCGTAGTACTCCAGAAGCAGGCTGCTCCCGAAAAGCAGCAGCAGGATCTTGTTGCAGACCGGGCAGGCGATGCCGAGGAAACCGAGAACGCCGCCACCGCCGGCCGTCCACTGCGCGCACGCCGGCCGCGGCAGAGCGACGTAGATCCCTGCCAGGCCCGAGAGGACGACCAGCAGCGTGACCTCGAAGCCCCCGACCGGGGTCATCCGGACGAACAGGGGGTTCTCCCACAGCGCGGCCACGCTCCCGAGGCCGACGAACATCGCCGCCGCGACACCGAGGGCGAGCGCGATCCGGTTGAGGGTGGAATGCGTCATGGCAAGACGTTCCGGGGTGCGCGGGTAACCGATTAGGACGCGTCGTTGCCCGGAAACACCAGCCCCGCGTCGCACACCAGGAAGTCGACACGCCCGTCGGCCAGCGCGCGCAGCGCCTCGGCCGGGGTGTTGATGATCGGCTCCTCGTGGGCGTTGAAGCTGGTGTTGACCAGGCACGGGATGCCGGTGCGGTCGCGGAACGCGCGCAGGATGTCGTAGTAGAGGGGGTTGGTCTCGCGCTCGATGATCTGGGGACGCGCCGTGTGGTCGACATGCACCACCGCAGGCATCACCGGGCGAAACGTCTCCTTGACGCCGGTGGTGATGGTCATGAAACGGCAGGCCTCCCAGTTGCGGTCGTCGATGTCGAACACCCTGCGCGCGTCCTCGTCGAGAACGTAGGGTGCGAACGGCATGAACTCGGTGCGCTCCAGGCGCTCGTTCAGCGTGTCGTTGAGGCCGCGGTCGGCCGGACTCGCGAGTATGCTGCGCCCGCCGAGCGCGCGCGGGCCCATCTCCATGCTCTTCGCGAAGATCGCGCCGATGCGCCCGTCGGCGAGAAGCCCGGCGGCGGCTTCCGCCACGCCCTCGGGCGTTTCCACGGCGAAGCCGCCGGCACGCGCCTCGGCGAGCAGCTCGCTCCCGGAGTAGGGGCGGCCGAGGTAGGCATCCGCGAGGCGCCGTCGCGGCACGGCGGCGAGCCCGCGGGACGCGGCGATCCCGGCGATGCAGTTGCCGACCGGCAGCCCTTCGTCGCCCATCGGGGGACAGACGAA
>JAWVZO010000008.1:0-28327 GCA_033722135.1 Gammaproteobacteria bacterium
CAAGCTGCCGCACTACGGCAAGTACTCCTATCTCGCCTTCGAGGGACCGGCCCCGACCAACGTGCTCAAGGGGCAGTGGAACGCGGCGGACTCGCCGCTTCGGATCGACCTGCGCCCGGCGGCGGAGCGGAGCGAACCCCTGCCGCCGCTGGCACTTCCGGCGCGCGAGCCCCTGATCGGCCTGCCACCCGAACCGTCAGGATGAGACCTGATCTCCACCCCGGCCCGGCGGGGCGGCCGGACCGGGGATCCGTTCAGCGGGCGAGCCGCTGACGCGCGTCGTTGGAGAAGTAGCGAAGCCGGTAGAGCTGCCATGCCTCGCCGCCCCCGGCGCGGCAGAAGCCGTAGCGGAACGTCTCAGGCAGGCGGGGCAAGTCGTAGCGGAGATCGGTGAACCAGACGCACTCCGGGGTCTCGCCGTCGATCCGGGCGAGCGCCGGGTGGGTCGCGAACCGCCGGTAATCGGCGAAGCGCGGGTCGTTCCAGAGGGTGGCGGTGAGCGAGCGGTGGCGCGCCCCGCGTCCGTACAGGTCGCGCCTGCGCCAAGTGATCCGCATCGGCTCGTCGTAGGCCTCCGCAACGGCGTCCAGGGCCGCGGGGAGCGGGACGACCGAGACGGGTCCGCCCAGGTTCACGTGCGCCTGGTGGCGAGTCGTGCCCGCCGAGGCGATCAGTTTCCAGTTGAACGGGCTGAACGGCTGGGCGATGGCATCGAGCCGTGTGAGCGGCAGGCCCTGGGCCGCGGCGGAGACGCGGCCAAGCTCGAGGGCGTGCTGCTGCAGTCCGAACTGCGTAGCCACGTACAAACCGGTCGCGCCGAGACCGATCCAGGCGCCCAGGCGTTGCCGGGTCGCCAGCGCGACGACGAGAGAGATGGCGACGAGGGCGGTGAACAGCGGGTCGAGGAGGTAGGTGATGCCGAGCGCCCAACGCCGGTCGCTGAACGGATAGAGCAGCATGGTCCCGTAGGCGGTGATCAGGTCGCTGGCGACGTGGGTCGCGATCCCCAGCGCGCAGACGGCCGTGGCGGCGGCGAGGGCGCGCGGGCGACGGGTCAGCGTGACGTACGTGGCCGCGATCAGCAGCGCGAAGAGCGGCAGCAGCACGAGCGAGTGGGTCGGGCCCTGGTGCCAGTGGGCCAGGAAGCGCAGCGGATCGAACGGGAACCCCGCGAAATCGATGTCCGGAAAGGCCGCTGCGAGCGCGCCCAGCGAGATCCACTCGCGACGCGCCAGGTGAGCGTCGCGCGGTGCCGTCGCGCAGGCCGCCGTGGCGCCCAGCAGCGCGTGCGTGACGGCGTCCACGCCCGCGCGAGGGCCTCAGTGCAGGACCGCGTCCGGGGCGTCGCCTGAGGCTTCGCCACGACCGCTGGACGGTGGCGTCCTCGCGGCGGCCGCATCGGAGTGCGCCTTCCCGCTTGCCGGGTCGCCGTGCAACCCGAGTGCCGCCTTCTCGGCCAGTGCCAGCTGGCGGTCGAGCAGGGCGCGGGTGCGCCTCGCGCCCTCCGATTCGTCTCCGAGCCAGCAGAGGAAGGTCGCCAGGTAGATCCCGGTCAGGGCCACCTCCTCCAGTTCGCGGCGCCAGCCCGTCGACTCCAGCAGCGCCGCCTCGCGCAGCCACTGCACGGTGCGGCTGATCCGCGTGAGGCCGAGGAGCTGCAGGTGGGGGTGCTCGGGCTGTAGCTTGTATCCCAGCATGGCGGCGGTGAGCCGACGGTGCGGGGCGAGGGCGTCGAGCCAGCGGAGCAGCGCCCGCCCGAGCCGTTCCCGTGGCGTCAAATGACGCCAGCCCGGCGTATGGGGCGCTTCGCGCAGCGCGGCATCGGCGCGGTCGAACCAGGCCTCGCAGAGGGCGTCCTTCTGGTCGAAGTAGCGGCCCAGCTCGGCGAGGTCGGTTCCGGCCGTCTCGGCGATCTCGTGCATGTGCAGAGCATCCCAGCCATGGCGCTCGCCAAGTGCGAGCGCCGCGTCGAGGATGGCATCGCGCGCCTGTTCCTTTGTCCAATCTCGGCTCATGGCGGCTCTCCAGGCGGTCTTTTTGGGCAGTGCCGTTCGGCAGCGAGCCGTCGGGAAAGGATTCGGCGTGGCACGCGGGTCGGGCGGCGCCCTGGGGACAGTATGGCTCAGCGGGTCGCTGCCGGCGGCGAATCCGCTTCCCCTGGTGCTACCGCGCCCGGCGCGCCTGCAGCCAGCGCCCGAGGTAGCCACGCGGCGGGTCGTAGCCGGTGATCAGGTAGTCGAGCCGGTAGCTGTTGGCCAGCGTCGCACCCAGCAGGTGAATCGCCTGCGTGGTTCCGCAAAGCAGCAACTCGTCGCCCTCGTACAGGATCTTCTCCGTCGACGGCACGGCGTCCACCCTGTCGCCCCGCCGGTGAGCCAGCACGAGGCAGGGGAGCGTCTCCCCCGTTTCCCACCGGCTGCGTACCAGGTCCTCGATACGCAGCGTCCGTCCGCGGGCGATCGCCTCAAGCGCGGCCGGTGCCTCGTCACTGTCGAGATGCACGGTCCACAGACGCGGGTTGCGCGTGCCGACCAGCGCGTGCAGACGCTGCAGCAGGTCGTCGATCTTCCCGCCACCCTCGTCGTCGAGGTAGTGCAGCACCTCGTCGATCAGCGGTGAGATCAGCATGAACAGGATCTTGCGCGCCGTGACCAGGCTCGGCTGCATGATCAGATCCGCCTCGGCGGCGGCGAAAGCGAGTTCGTTCTCGTGGTCGTTCTGGCGCACGATCATGAACAAGTCGGGGTTGATCGCGTGGGCGTTGAGCAGCACGCCGAGGTTGTCGGCGTCGTTGTTGGTCGCCGCCACGATGCCCACGGCGCGCTCGATGCCCGCCTCCTCCAGCGCCCTTGCGTCGGCGCGCCCGGCGATGGTCTCGCCGGGGACGGCCTCCTCCTCGTCGATGGCCGGATCGATCGCGATGGTGGTCACGCCGTGTCGGCGCATCGCCTCGCTCAGGCAGCGACCCATGCGCCCGTGACCGGCCAGGATCCAGTCACCCCTGGGTACGAGCAGCGTGCGGTCGAGACTCGCGCCGTGTGCCTGGATCAGCCACTCGGTCAGGGCGTAGACCTTGGGCGAGGAGAGCGCCCGGCTCAGGTAGCGGGCGAACACCGCGAAGGGGTTGACGGTCTCGATCTCTGGCAGGGCGCGCAGGTAGTCGCTCTGTTCCAGCGAGGTGGCCAGGCATATCACCCGGACCTCGGGATTGAGCAGGCGGGCCATCACGGCGATCTTGACGTTGGCGTCCTCGTCAGGCGTCAGCGCGACGATGGCGCGGCAGAGTGGGCTGCGCAGGCCCGCGTTGAGCAGGTGGCGCGGCACGCTCGCGTCGGCCTGCAGGCCGGGCATGGTGACGCGGTAATCGCGCAGCGACAGCGCCTTGATCCGTTCGCCGTCGTCGTCGACGACCACCGCGGTATACCCCGAGTCGCTCAGGCCGCGGGTGAGCAGGCTGCCCGTGTCGCCGAATCCGCAGACGATGAAGAACGGCTCGGTGATCCGCCTGACCGAGCGGGTGAAGGCGCGCTCCGCGACGGCCCGGCGGAAGTGGGGGTTCTGCACCAGGCGGATGATCGAGCCGATGGCGTAGAACCAGGCGACCACGCTCATGTAGAGCGCGGCGATGGCCCACATGCGCTGGGCATTGGAGAACGTCACCGGCAGTTCGCCGAAACCGGTGGTCGTGGCGGTGTAGGTCATGAAGTAGAAGGCGTGGAAGAAGCTCATGTGCCCCGGGTTGCCCTCGGCATCGATGCCGGGCATCAGGACCATGCCGACGATGGAGACCGCGTAGACGGCCACCAGGGTCAGCAGGGGGCGCCGCATCAGGCGCAGGACGATGGAGGCGACCCGGTCGAGTTGGGAGACCTGGGGCACGGGCCGGGCCTAGCGGCGGGAGATCAGCGTCTCACCGACCAGCAGTACCACCGAGATGATGTTGGCGAGCATCGCGCCGCTGGCCAGCGAGACGATACTCGCCATCACCTCGGGCACCAGACCCGTCCCGGTGACATGGACCGCCACGGTCCAGACCAGGGCGGCCGCGACGAGCTGCAGGACCGCCACGATGCTCGTCGCCAGCAGCAGCGCCCCGATCTGCGAGCGGTCGCCCAGCTTCAGGCCCATCGCAATCAGGTTGACGAGCACCACGACGAACATCTCGATGACGTTGTGATGCGCCGGGTTGTCGATCTCGCCGAGGACGAATCCGAAATTGAGCGTCAGCGAGAGCACGATGAAGAACCCGAAGACGACTTTCTCGATGTTCATCTCCGCACCCCCGGTTGCGCGACGATGGTGCTCCACGTCCCTCAGGGCCCGCGCGCGCCGCTTCGCGTCTCATTCTGGACGGATCGTGCGGGAATTGCCAAGCCGGCCCGACCGGGTCGCCGCGCGGTCATCGGCCCTCGGCACGTCCCGTCGCGTACCGCGCGTTATGATCGGTATCGATGCGCGGCAAACAGATCGGGCTGGCACTGCAGGGCGGTGGTTCCTACGCCGCGTTCACGTGCGGCGTGCTCAGGCGCCTGCTCGACGGCAGGACGCGGTTCCTCACGCCGGAGGCGATCCGCTCGCTCAGCGGGACCTCCGGCGGCGCGCTCAACGCCGCGCTGCTCGGCAAGGCGATCCACGACGGTTGCCGCAGCCCGCTCCGTTACGTCAACCGGCTCTGGCAGGTGAACCGGCTCGAGAAGCTGCTCAAGAGCCGCCATCTCGGGTTGAAACTGGTGCCGGACGCCTACCTCTCGGCACTGATCGGCCTGGTCCGGCGTGGACGCGAGAACCACCCGGGCCTCGCGGCCGCCCTCGGCCGATTCGGCGACGTGCGTCCGGATCTCTGGGATGCCATCGACCGCATGATGCGCCACGCCGACCCCGGGTTGGTCGCGGACCTCGATGACCCGCTACTGCCGTCGTCGCGCCCTTACGTGACGGTTGCGGCGACGGAGGTGAAGTCGGCGCGCGCGCACTACTTCACCAGCAACCGGCGCATGATCCGCAAATTCGAGAGCTTCGGCCTGGCCAGGGAGGGGCGCTTCATCCGGGAACTGACCATGCGCGGGGTCTACGCCTCGATGGCGCACCCGGCCCTCTTCACCCCGGTCGGAATCGGTGACGAGGTCTACTGGGACGGCTACTACACCTGCAATCCGCCGTTCGTTTACCTGTTCCGCGAGGGGTGCGACGAGGTGCTGCTGGTGCGCCTGGTTCAGCAGCGCAGCGAGGAGGTCACCACGGATGCGGGCTACGTCCGCGACCGGACCGAGGAGATCATCCAGAACGCGGCGGTGAACATGGAGATCCTGGCCTACCTCGCGATGCGCGAACTGATGATCAGCAATCTCGACGCGACTGGCGGTGCGCAGTGGAAGCTGTCGCTGCGCAAGCTGCAGGCCGGTTCGACGTTCCACGAGATCCGCCTGCTGAAATCGGGGCGGATCGCCGACGAGGGGTACCCGCTCGCCGAGTTCGTCGACACGCTGATCGGGCTGGGCCAGAAGGTCGTCTCGGACCCGGACGGTTTCGTGCGGACCTACCGCGACGCGCCTCGCGGCCGGCACGTGATCAGCGAGATCGCTTTCGAGAGCGGGAAGGTCGTATCCCGGGTGATCGATCTCGACAAGCTGCTGTTCGAAGCGGCAAGCGAGGAGCCGCCGCTGGTCGGCCCGGCGGCACCCGGCTGACCGTCTTCCCCCGGCGAGCGACTACAGCAGCGACGCGTCGGCGGCCGCCTCGCGCCCACCTTCGAGCAGCGCGATGCGATCGCTGCTCGCGAGGCCGCTGCCGAGTCGCGTGTAGGCGGCGAAGCGCGCCTGGATCCGGCGCACGTAGTGCACCGGCTGGCCGCACCGGCAGCCGCGGTGCCCGCGGGCGATCTCCGAGTCCGCCCGCGGCAGGTGGTGGAGGGCACGCTCGACGTGACCGAACCAGCGGTCCGGGTCGAGTCCCATCTCGACGGCGAGGCGACGCGCCGCGCTCACCCGAGCGAAGCCTGCGTTGTAGGCTGCGAGCGCGAACCGGAGCCGTTCGGTGACCGGCACGTCGCGGCCGAACCGGTCGCGCAGCTGCGCGAGGTACATCACCCCGGCACGGATCGACTTCGCGGGGTGCTCGAGGTCGGTGAAACCGAGTTCGCGTCCGGTCGCCGGCATCACCTGCATCAGCCCGCGCGCGCCGACCTCGGAGCGCGCCTCGGGATCGAAGCGGCTCTCCTGGAACATCTGCGCAACGATCAGCCGCCAGTCGAAGCCGTACTCCTCCGCCAGTTCACGGACCAGTTCGTCGTAGGGCGACAGGGTTTCGGCGGCCGGCGCGGGATCATCCGCCGCCTGCGCTCGCGAGTAGCGCCTGGCGAGGACGTTGTAGTCGACCCCGCGGTAGCTGTCGCGGATGAAACGGTCGAGCGCGGCGTGCAGCTTAGGGTTGGTGTCACGGGTCGCCCAGACGCGGGGACTCGGTTCGTCGAGTTCCAGCAGCGCGGTACGGTCCCGGGACGCGGGACGGGGCTCGCTGACCGCCACCAGAGCGCCGTCGCCGTCGTCGAGCCGCGCGAGGAGTTCGACGGTGGGGGTCCCCCGCGGCATGGCGACGGCAGTGATGTCGATGCCCTTCGCCCGCAGCGCCGTCAGGCGCGACCACGCCTTCGATCCGTGCACCGCGTACACCGTGCGCCCGGCGAGCTGCCCGGGGCCGTCGAGCGGCGCGGCGCCTGCGGGACCGACGATCTCCGTGGCGATGACGCGGTAGGCCCGTGTCGTCCGCAGTCCCACTGTGTCGGCGACATCGGCCGGTTCCAGCGGCAGGCCGATCACGTCGCCGCGTCCCTCGGCCAGCCAGTCGACGAGGCGCTCGTCCGCGGGAGGCACGACGACCTCGATCTCGACGCCGTGTCGGTCGGCGAAGCGGGCCAGCAGGTCGTGCTCGAAGCCCCGCAGCTCGCCGTCCCGGAGGTAGAAGCTGCCGGGGCGCGGCCGAGCGAGCACGCGCAGCACCCGGTGGCGCCGGATCTCGCCGAGGTCGCCACGACGCAGCGGCGCGGTGGCATCCACCAGGCGGGTGGTGGTGAACTTCCGATCGATCGCGGCCAGCAGTGCCGTCGCACCGGGGCGGACCGACCAGCGCACCGGGGCCGCGTTGCCCGCATCGAACGCGATGCGGGTCGCGTCCCGGCCGTCCCAGTCGTCGCTGGAGACCAGGGCCGCGTCGAACTGACCCCGCACCAGTCCCGAGCGCACCGCGTCGGGCTCCAGGGGAGCGGAGAGCGGCACGGGGACCAGCGACGGGACACGGCGACGCCACTCGACAAGGCGCGCCCAGGCGCTGCCGTCGCGTGCCGCCGCGACCCGCTTCCCGGCGAGGTCCGCCACCGCGTGAACCGTTCCGTCGCCGGAATCCGTCACGACCCAGTGCCGGGCGACGACCCGCGGCAGCGTCACGGCGACATCCGCGTTCCACGGCGGGCCGGAGAGATCGCTGAGCACCAGGTCGCCCCGGCCCTCCAGGAGGGCGGTGGCGAGCGTATCCGGCGGGTAGACACAGATCCAGGCAATCTCGAGCCGCTGTTCGGCGCCGATCGCATCGAGGAGTTCGCGTTCGAGCGGGCCGGCGGCCCGTGAGTGGCAGGCCCCGTCGCCGGAGGCGGTCATCAACACCCGCAGCGTGCCCCGGTCGCGAATCGCGTCGAGATCGCCGGTCTCGACGTATCCCGCGGCCTGCCGCGAGTCGACGCCTGTGATCATGCCCTGGCCCGCCCGGGATGACGTCGACGCATCGCCGCAGGCGACCTGGAGTGCCAGCAACGCGAACAGGAGCACACCGCCGCTCGCGCGTACGCGGCGGGAGTCGCGCCACCCGTGGAGGGCGCATCGGCGCGGGGAGGGCCCCGTTCCGCTGAGGGGTTCTGCGTGTTCGGCCATGATCGGATCGGTGTCGTCGTTGCGTCGCCGTTCCATGGCGGGATGCTGCGGTGCAACAAACCGACGCCATCATACCGCAAGACTTGTGCGTTGCACAAATTTGGGTCAGGTCACCCGGGCCCGGTCTGCGGCGCATGGCGGACCGGACGGCGCGTGGCTACGATCTTCTCTGGAACCGAAGGGAGCCGCAGATGAAGACGACGACAGGATGGATCGCCCGCGTCGTGGCGGTCGCAGCGCTGATCGGCACGAGTTTCCCGACCGCCGTCGCGGAGGAGAAGCTGTTCCACGCGATCGACCCCGACGTCGCCTACGCCGCGTGGCGCCACATGAGGACGGATGGCCAGGAAGCCAAGATGCGCGAATACCGTGCTTCGGGTCGCATGCGCTTCGAGATGGAACAGGAGGGCCAGGAGATGGTGATCCTGTTCGACGAGACCTCCGGCGAGAGCTGGATGCTGATGCCGTCGATGAAGATGTACATGAAGACCTCGACGGATCGCTTCGCCGGCGGGACGGGCAGCGAGGTGGAGGTCCTCGAGCGCACCGACCTGGGGCGGGAATCGGTCAACGGCCACGCCTCGCGCAAGTACCGGGCGAGATTTCGCGATGCGGAAGGACGGGAGGGGCGCGGCCACTACTGGTTGACCGAGGCGCACGGTATCCCGATCCGCATGGACATGGTGCAGGAGAGCTCCCGCGGAGAGGTCCGCGTGTTCATGGAACTGACCGACCTCGTGATCCGGCCCCAGCCGGCCGCGCTGTTCGAGGTCCCGGACGACTACCGGGCCATGCCGGGGGGCATGGGCCTAGGCGGCATGGGCAGCGCCTACGGAGGGAGCGCCGGGGACACCGCCGGCGAGCCTCCGCCACGGCCAACGCCGGAGTCGGCCTCGCGCACCGCGCAGGGCGAAGAGGGCGACGGGGAGTCCGCCGGCGGCGACTTCATGGACAAGGCCGCGGATGGCGTCGGGGAGACGGCCGAGAAGATCAAGAAGGGCATCGGCTCGTTCCTGAACAAGTTCTGATTCCCCGCGTGACGCGCGGCCTCCGGACCGGTCACGTCGACGGGGAGCGCTCGCCCACCCAGGTGGCGGGCAACAGGCGCGCGCCGAGCCAGAAGACGAACAGCGGCAGCAGCACCACCTCGAACAGGTAGACCGCCAGCACGGCGACCGCGTCCCGGCTGATGGCGTCGGCGAGACCGGCGACCCGCGCCACGCGACCGCGTAGCGCCTCGGGGGTGGGCAGGCCGTCGTAACGGCCCAGGTCGGCGAGTGCGCTGCCCGCCGAGTCGAGGTTGCCGATCGCCGTGGCGTAGACGTCGCCGACCGTACGGCTGGTGTGCACCGTCTCGATCAGGACGGGCGTGACGGCGGCGAACAGCCAGACGACCGCGAAGACCCGGAGCAGGCGATGGGCGAGCCGGCCGATCTCGCGGCTGCCCCAGCGGTCCCGGCGAACGAACAGATCGCCGACCAGCCACAGGGCGAGGGCGGCGACCAACGGCCAAGGCGTGACGACGAACGCGCCGAGCAGTTTCAATGACCAGAGCAGGGTCGCGGCGGCCAGCGCGACGAGCGAGAACCGCTCCACGAGATCGTTCAGCGGGTCGAGCACCTGGCCCGGTTCGAGGCTGCCGCGCACGCCGAGCGAGAAACCGACCTCGGTCTCCTGGATCACCGAGATGACCCCGTTCAGCCCCCTCGCGATCGCGAAGGAAGCGAGGGCCCGCTCGGCCGCCGCATCGAGGTAGGCCGCATTACGCTCCGGGAACGGCGTGGCGAGGGTCAGCAGCAGCGCGGCGACCAGCAGCATCGGCAGGATCCCGAAGAGCCGTTTGGGGAACCCGGTTCCGGCGGCATCGCCTGATCTGGCCCGGGGCGGTTCCTGGTGTTCGGATGGCATGGTCGCGTGTCTCCTGATCCATGGCCTCGCCGGGGGTCGTGGCGTGAGCGGGGGTATGTCGCGCCGCATCGGATGGTTTCAGGAATCGACTAGAATGGGATGAGAGTCAAGGGTGAACGGGGCGATACCCGGTCACCGGAGGAGGTGGGCCATGAAACGGGAACCCACGGCAAACGGTTGGGCCCGGCTGCCCAACGGCTTCGACGTCCACTACGAGCACGCCATCCCCGACCGGCTCTCGGACAACGGCCGACCGCTCGACGGTGAGCTCGACGCCGTCGCCGAGGCGATCACCGAGCAGTGCGGGCTGAAGGTCGCCATTGGCGGCTGGGAGCCCGGCGAGGCGGAGGGCGAGTTGGAGGCCCCGCTGCGGATCGACCCCGGCCAGTTCGACGCGGTGCTCGAACGACTCGCCCGCGACTCGGCGGCGCTCTTCTTCGACCGCTTCCACAAGGCTATCGACCGCCTCGACGTCGACTGGGACGAGAAACAGTACGACAGCGACTTCGAGGTGGCGCGCCACGCCTGCGGGCTGGAATGGGGTGACCTCGACAAGGCGGCGCACTTCGATCACTACGCCGGGATCATGCACGAGGAGACCCGCCACCTGGCGCAGCGTCCCGCGTGACCCGCACCGGGGGCGGTTTCCGCAGGGCCGCCGGCGAGCGCTTTGCCTCCCCGCCGCTTCGGGTTGAGGTTGGCCGACGGCGCGATGCCGATGGTGCCGGTCTCGGCGGGGCACCTGTGGAAACAGGGCTCATCTCGCAACTCCGAACCGTTTCCTCGACGAGATGGATCAATCCCGCCGACGCAGCCGGGCATCGCAGCCGCGGCGGAAGTGCCTGAAGGCTTACCCCTGCGGGGTGCCCTCGCGTCTCGCCGGACGCCGCGCCCCTTAGGGCTTCAACCCTGGCCGGCTGCGAGCCTCGGTAAGCCATAGGGCCGAAAGGAACCTCTCATCGACGGCGTGGTGCAAGAAAACGAATTTTCGCACCCGTCCAACTGGACCATGCATCGGCCGGTTTCACCCGGCCGGTTCGACGTCGACCACGAGCGGCAGGTGGTCGGAGACGCGCGCCGCGCCGTTTCTCCGCACGACTGTCCCGCGCCACCGGCGGTAGGGCCCGCGCAGGAACGCGCGGTCGAGCGCCAGTAACGGCCGGCGGGCGGGGTAGGTCGCCGGCGCGTACTCGTCGCGGAAGCGCGCCCGCAGCGGTTGCAGCGTGCCGATCCGCCGCGGACGCCAGTCGTTGAAGTCGCCGAGCAGCACCGTGGTCTCGTCGGGTAGGGTGTCGACCCACGTCGCGAGGCGCAGCACCTGCGCGCGGCGCTCGGCGTGGCGGAGCCCGAGGTGCGTGCTCAGGATCCAGACCGCGCCTGCGTCGTGCGGCACGCGAGCGGCGACGGCGCCCCGCGGTTCCCTGCCGGGCACGCTCAGGTCGTGACGACGGACCTCCACGTCGCGCGACGGGACCAGCAGGGCATTGCCGTAGAGGCCCCGTGGCCCGAACATCGTCGGCCCCGGGATGGCGTGCATGCCGAGGCGTTCGGCGAGGAAGTCGAGGAGGTCGCGCCCCTGAGCCCCGCGGTGCACCACCTCCTGCAGGGCGAAAAGGCCGGCGCCGAGGCCTTCCAGGAAGGACGCGAGCCGGTCGGGTCGGTACAGCCCGTCCGCGCCGATCGCACCGTGGATGTTGTAGCTGACGAGGCGCAGCGTTTCAGTTCCCACCCTGGCTGTTCTTCCGGCGGAGCCGGAACCCGAACCCGGCGATCACCGCCAGCGTCACGAGGGCGAGGATCAGCAGGCGGGCATCGAACCGGTCGGTACTGAACAGCAGCGCTTGCAGCCCGTCGACGAAAAACGTCATCGCGAACACCGATGGCAGCACGCCGAGCAGCGTGCCGACGAAGAAGTCCCGCGCGCGGACGTGCGAGGCGCCGGCGACCAGGTTGACGATCGTGAACGGGGCGACCGGCACCATCCTGAGCAGCGCGACGGCGATCACGCCACGGTCGGCCACCTTCTGGCTCAGGCGGTTGATGCGCTCGCCGGCGAGACGGCGGACGCCGCGGCGGCCGAGCCGCGCCCCGATGGCGTAGTTGGTCATCGCCGCCGCCGCGGCCCCGGCCATGGAGTAGAGGAACGCCAGTCCGGGCGTGAAGACGATCGCCGTCGCCACCACCAGGCCGGTGAACGGCGCGACGACCAGGCTGGCGAGCACGAAACAGACCACCACGATCGGCCCGGCGAACGGGCTGCCGACGATACGCCGTCCCAGCTGCGCCAGGGCCTCGGGCGAGATCATCTCGCCGAGCGGCGACCAGCGCCAGATCGCGGCGATACCGAGCAGCGCCAGGGTGATCAGGATCGCGACGACCACGCGCCGTTTCAGCAGCCGGGGCGCGGTACGGTCGACCATCCGCTCGACCAGTTCATCGGGACCCAGCGGGCGCTCCGGGTCGAGGACGCGGCCGTCAGGGACCTCGCGGTCGAGCGCCTCGGGCACCTCGTCCGGGGCAGGGCGCAGGCCCCGCCCGGCGTGGTCGTCGAGCGCGTCGATCCGGGGCAGGACCGGACCGTCGGCCGCGAACAGCGCGGCGACCTCCTTCGGATCGCGGCCGAGGTGTTCGGCGAGCAGGTCGGCGCGCAGTTCGGCGATCGCCTCGGCGAGCCGGGCATCGTGCGCCTCGATGGCGACGTTGCACTCGCTGTCGAGTCCCATCGAGCGGTTGCTGAGGTTCGCCGAGCCGACCGTGACCAGGTGCTCGTCGACGATCATCACCTTGGAATGCAGCGACAGGCAGTCGCCGCCCAGGTCGTCGATGTGCGGGTAGCAGATGCGCAGCCGGTCGTGTGCGTCCGCCTGGCGCAGGCGCCGGACGAGGCGGGCGCGGAGCACGTCCATGGTCTTCTTCTCGAGCCAGGCGCCGGTCTCGCGTGGCACCAGCAGGAGGATTTCTGGACCTTCCTCATCGCGGAGACGTTCCTCGAGGAGCTCCGCGATCTTGTCCGAGGTGAAGTACTGGTTCTCGATGTAGATGAACCGTTCCGCCGACGGGATGGCGTCGCAGAACAGCCGTTCGATCTCGCGCACCTCCGGCAGCTCCTCGTGCTTCGGGAAGGTGCGGCTCACGGCGACCGGGACGTCCCGGAACCGGGGTTCGATGCCGTCGGGCCAGTGCGGCGACCCGCCGCAGTCCACCAGTTCGAGGGTTTCGCCGGTGGCGCGTTTCCAGCGCTCCAGGCAGAGGGCCGCGAGGTCGCGGGCCGCGTCGCCGTCGACCAGGGCCTGGATGTCGTGGAACGGTGGATAGGGATCGCCGTCGGGATCGATGCGCCGCGGGTCCCCGGGGCGGTGCTCGCGGGTGTCCCATCGCCATTTGCTCAGGTCGAAGCCGCCGACGAACGCCAGAGCGTCGTCGACGGTGATGATCTTCTGGTGCTGGGAGCCGCCGACGGGGTGGCGGTCGTCCATCTCGAAACGGAAGCGCGGGTGCTCGAACCAGTGGGGTCGAAACACCGGCACCCACTCGCGTTCCATCGCGTAGATCATCGCGAAATCCCAGGTGAGCACGTAGATCTCCAGGGACCGGTTCTCGACCAGCAGGGCCTTGAGGAACGGTGCGAGCCGGTTCGGCAGCCCGTCGTCCCGGGCCGGGATCAGGTCGGTTTTGCTGTGGATGTCCCAGCCGAGGATGACGATCCGCCGCCGGGCATGCCTCATTGCGTCGCGTGCGGCCGCGAAGTACGTCTCGCCATCGACCAGCAGCGCCAGACGTTGCGAGGCGCTGTGACGCCAGCAGTTCGCGCCGGTGCAGAGCAGGGGGTTCGTACGTTGTTCTTCGCTCATCCGGGGCAGGGTTTCTCAGGCGCGTGTGGGGGCCGACCCGTTGGCGGTCCGGCCCGCCTTCGAGGTACAGCGTCTAAAGTGGTAGTGGTGATTATAGGTGGCGCGGGACGACGTTTCCCGCGGAATAACCAGGAACGGAACCGATCATGAGCGATACACGCACGGTCCGCGACGCCCTCGGCGAGGTCGAGGTGCCGCGAGATGCCCTCTACGGCGCGCAGACCCAGCGCGCGGTCGACAACTTCCCGGTGAGCGGGCGACGGCTGCCGCGGGCGATGATCGAGGCGCTCGGCCTGATCAAGGCCGCGTACGCCGAGGCCAACGCCGCGCAGGGGCACCTTCCCGGCGAGGTTGGCGAGGCGATCGCGTCCGCGGCAAGCGAGGTGGCACGCGGCGACCATGACGCCCACTTCCCGGTCGACGTCTTCCAGACCGGCTCCGGGACCAGCAGCAACATGAACGCCAACGAGGTCATCGCGACGCTGGCCTCGCGCCGCCTCGACGAGCCGGTCCATCCCAACGATGCGGTGAACCTCGGCCAGTCGTCGAACGACGTGATTCCCAGTGCGACCCACCTGGCCGCGGCACTGCAGATCGGGCGACGCCTGCTGCCGGAGCTCGACGGGCTCATCACGGCGTGCCGCGAGAGGGCCGGGGAACTCGCCGACGTGGTCAAGACCGGCCGCACCCACCTGATGGACGCGATGCCGGTGACCCTCGGCCAGGAGGTCGGCGCATGGGCCGCGCAGCTCGGCAACGCGCGGGACGGCATCGAGGCGTCCCGGGCCGGGCTGCACCGCCTGGCCCTGGGCGGCACCGCGGTCGGTACCGGCGTCAATGCCGATCCACGCGTCGTCGACGCGGCCGTAGCGCGCCTCGCGGAGTGGACCGGGCTGTCGCTGGAGCGGAACCCGTCGCCGTTCGTCGGCCTCGCCACGCAGCAGGCCGTGCTGGCGGCCAGCGGTGCGCTGCGCGGCCTCGCCGTGGACCTGATCAAGATCGCCAACGACCTGCGCTGGATGGGGTCGGGTCCGAACTCCGGCCTCGCCGAGATCACGCTCCCGGCGCTGCAGCCGGGGTCGAGCATCATGCCGGGCAAGGTCAATCCGGTGATCCCCGAAGCGGTGGCCATGGCCGGGGCCGAGGTGATCGGCCACGACGTCACCATCACCGTTGCCGCGCAGTCGGGCAATTTTCAGCTCAACGTCATGTGGCCGGTCAGCGCCTGGAACCTGGTCTCGTCGGTCGAGCTGCTCGCCTCGTCCGCGCGGCTGCTCGCCGACAAGGCCGTCTCCGGGTTCGAGGCCAACCGCGAGCGGCTGGCCGAGCGCGTCGGGCATAACCCGATCCTGGTCACGGCGCTGGCCCCGAGGGTTGGGTACGAGGTCGCCTACGCGATAGCCAAGCAGGCCTTCGCCGAACGCCGGCCGGTGCTCGACGTCGCCGCGGAGCGGACCGACCTCGACCGCGACGAACTCCAGCACCTGCTCGACCCGGCGAGGTTGACCGGGCACGGAGCGTGAACCGCGCCACACGGCGCCGGATCATGCGACGGCACGCGGTTCAACTTCCCCCGTCGACGAAACTGCCAGCCGCCCCCCGGTGGGGCTGCGCGAGGTAGGGCCCGTGGAACGCACGCTCGGCAGGGTCATGCTGATCTGGGCGCTCGCTATCGCCACGCTGTGGCTCGGGCACATGATCTATCGCGACGTGGTGCTGACTGGGGATGCGCCGCGCGCGGTCACCGCCCGCGGATCGCTCGCCGAGTTTGAGGCGTTGCACATCGAACTCTTCGAGCGTATCTCGCCGTCGGTCGCCTACATCTTCGTGCGCGGGTCGCCCAGCGGCCTGTTCGGCGACGGCGGGCCGGGCGGGGCCGGGTCGGGTTTCATCTGGGATGGTGCCGGGCACGTCGTCACCAACCACCACGTGATCGCCGGGGCCTCGCAGGTGGCGGTACGGCTCGACTCGGGGGAAGGGATCCCGGCGACCGTGGTCGGCACCGCGCCGGACTACGACCTCGCGGTCCTGAGGCTGCGAGAGCACACTAGCGGTCTGCAGCCGATCCCGGTCGGCACCTCGCGCGACCTCAAGGTCGGCCAGGCCGTGCTGGCGATCGGCAACCCCTACGGCCTGAGCCGCACTCTGACCACCGGCGTGATCAGCGCCCTCGACCGCCGCCTGCCGACCGACGGCGGCCGCGAGGTCTCCGGCGTGATCCAGACCGACGCGGCGATCAACCCCGGCAACTCCGGCGGCCCGCTGCTCGACTCGGCGGGCCGGCTGATCGGCGTCAACACAGCGATCATCTCCGGCAGCGGAGCCTCGGCCGGTATCGGCTTCGCGGTGCCGGTCGACGTGGTCAACCGGGTGGTGCCGCAACTGATCGACCGAGGCAAGGCCGCCCGGCCCGGGATCGGCATCCGCGTCGCGAGCGAGGAGACGGCGGTGCGTCTCGGGGTTGACGGCATCGTCGTCGTCGACGTGGTGCCGGGAGGCAGCGCCGATCGCGCCGGGCTGCGCGGTGTAGACGCGGGCGGCGGCGGGCTCGGCGACGTGATCACCCACGTCGACGGCGTGCGTGTGCACACCCTCGCGGAGCTCGCCAGTGAACTCGAGCGGGCCGGCATCGGCGCCCGGGTCGACCTGACCGTGATGCGCGACGGGGAGACACGGCAGGTGACGGTCGAGGTGATGGACATTGCCTGACGTGGCCGCGTGTCGGGCGCGCCGCGCCGCGCCCGGACCTCAGGGGCCTGCTATACAGGGTGTGCCATCAAGTCGACAGGAGTAGAGCGATGAGCGAGATAATCAACTTCAAGCGGCCCGACGGTGGGCTGGTCGACGGCTACCTCGCCGAGCCGGTCACCGGCAACGAGGCCCCGGGCATTGTGGTGATCCAGGAGTGGTGGGGCCTGAACGACCAGATCCGCGGCGTCGCCGACCGCCTGGCCGCGGCCGGCTACCGCGCGCTGGTGCCCGACCTCTACCGCGGTCGGCAGGCGCTGGAGGCAAACGAGGCCGAGCACCTGATGAACGACCTCGATTTCGGCGATGCCGCGAGCCAGGACATCCGCGGCGCGGTCCAGCACCTCAAGGCGACCGGCAGCGGGCATGTCGGTGTGACCGGTTTCTGCATGGGCGGCGCGCTCACCGTGCTCGCCTCGGTCCACGTTCCCGAGGCCGATGCCGCGGTCACCTGGTACGGCTACCCGCCGCTCGAGTACGTCGACGCGGGCCGCATCAAGATCCCGCTGATGGGCCACTGGGCCACCGAGGACCAGGCGTTCGCCATCGAAGGGGTCGACGAACTCGAGAAGAAGCTCGACGCAGCGGGTGTCGATTACACTTTCCACCGCTACCTAGCCAAGCACGCCTTCGCCAACGAGACCGCGGACGAGAAAAACCTCGATTTCCTCAAGTACGACCCGGTCGCAGCCGAGAAGGCGTGGGAACGGACGCTCGCGTTCCTCGACGAGAAGCTCTCCTGAACGGGATCCGCCGTGACGGTGACCGATCAGAGCGACTTGTGCATGCCGTTGCAGAACGGCGGGGTCGCGGTCCGCTTGCAGCCGCAGAGGTAGACCGTCTCCGTCTTCTCGGCGGTGAACTTGACCGGCGTGAGCCCGGTCTCCTTGTGCTTGCCGTCGCAGAACGGCTGGGTGCTGCTGCGGCCGCAGGCGCACCAGAAGTAGCTCTTTCCGGCCTCGACCTCGACGGCGAAGGGCCCTTTCTGCGCGATCACGCTCTCGTTGCTCATGGCGGATGACTCCGGTTGGTTCGATGACGGTGGCGCGGGACGGCGCCGCACCGCGAGACGACACCCGGCGCCGGACCCGCCGGTCCGCGTCGAAGCATAGTCCCTGGACGGGATCAGCGCGGCGCGCGGTAACCGCCCGCGACGCCGCCCGGGGAGAGCACCAGTTGCCAGAGCTGGATGTCCCGGGCGCGGAACGACCCGGCGCTGGCCGAGAGGTAATAGCGCCACATGCGGTGGAAGCGTTCGTCGTAGCGCGCCTCGAGTTCCGGCCAGGCCGCCTCGAAGCGTCGCAGCCACTCGGTGAGCGTGCGCTCATAGTCGACGCCGAAGTTGTGCCAGTCCTCGATCACGAACAGCCCCTCGCACGCCGCGGTGACCTGGCTCGGGGCGGGCAGGACGGAGTTGGGAAAGATGTAGCGCGCGATCCACCGGTCGCACTGCGGCATGGGCGTGTTGCCGCCGATGGTGTGGAGCACGAACAGGCCGTCGGGGGTGAGCAGATCCCGGGCTACGCGGAAGTAGGTGCGGTAGTTCTTGACCCCGACGTGCTCGAACATGCCGATCGAGTAGATGCGGTCGAATCGCCCCTTGACGGCGCGGTAGTCCTGCAGCCGGATTTCGACCGGCAGGCCCTCGCAGCGCGCCTCGGCGAGCCGCGCCTGTTCGCGCGACACGGTCACGCCGACGACCTCGACGCCGTAGCGTTCCGCGGCGAACTGTGCCGCGCCGCCCCAGCCACAGCCGATGTCGAGAACGCGCATGCCCGGTTCCAGGCCGAGCTTGCGGAAGATCAGGTCGAGCTTCGCCTCCTGGGCGGCATCGAGGTCGTTCGCCTCGGCCCAGTAGCCACAGCTGTAGATCATCCGCCGGTCGAGCATCCGCTCGTAGAGGTCGTTACCGATGTCGTAATGGGCGTGGGCGATCTCGTCGGCGCGTGCGGGACTCTGCAGGTTGACCAGCTTCGCCCGAGCCCACATCAGCAGGTCTCCCGGCGTGCGCACGCGCTCGTGCAGCTTGGCGGAGACCACCCGTGAGATCAGCCCCACGAGGTCGTCGCAGTCCCACCAGCCCTCCATGTAGGTCTCGCCGAAGCCGAGCGAGCCGTCGCCGAGGACGCGGGGATAGAACCGTGGATCGTGGACGCGGATGTCCCAGGCACGTCGTCCGTCGATGCGGGTGTCGGCCAGCGCGAGCAGGGCCTCCACCTTCTGTCGGCACGGCTCGATGCCGCGGGTCCGCTGCGCGAGCGTGGTCAGGCTTCTCGTCGCCATCGGGTCCTCCTTGGTCCCTGGGCATCCGGGACGTTCGCAAGGCTCCCGACCGGAGGGCGTCTCGCGAACAACCTCAGGAAAATTATGACTATGGGCGTCGCGAATGCAACTCCCGGACAGCCAACATCATGCGCGGGTCGTGTTCGTACGAGATCGGTCAACTCCCGCTCGCGGGTCTTTGCACCGATTACAGGGGGCCGGACGAGTCGGGCACCACCACAAATGTTAAGCATCGAATCCCCGGCGCCGGCAAGCCGCATTCCCTAGTCGACCCAGCGGTCGATGACTTCCCGGTGTTTTGCCGGGACGTCGTGCCGTGGGTCGGGAACCTCCGAGCCCGGGTGTCTTCCCGGTGGCCGGCAAGCGCGGCGCATCGCGGTTCAGCCACGGTTCAGCGCGCGCGTGGTGTCATGCCCCGCGTACGGGCGTTCCGGGTGGAACCCCGAAGGTCGAATCGAGGTCGGAATGGTTTATGATCCGAACACGCCGGGCGCCCGGGTCGAGGGGAGCAAGCGTATGAAACGATCCGACAGGTGGCGTCCCGCCATCCTGCTGCTCGCATTCGGTCTCGCGTGCTCCGCGCGGACCGGCGCCGAGACACTCGACTACAGGGCCACGTACCAGGGCGTCTTCAGCGCCTTCCAGGAGGTGCCCGTGGGCGACGTGCGGCTCGTCGTCGACCGCACCGACGCGACCTACGAGGGGCAGGCCGTCTACCGGGCCCGGCTGACGGCAAGCTCGGAGGCCTATCCCGTCGTCGAGCGCTTCTACCCGTTCCGTTACGATTTCACCAGCTATCACCAGCGCGGCGACGTGCGCAGCCTCGCCTACGAACGGCGAAAGCAGACCACCCGGACCCGCCACGACCTCATCCTGCTCGACCGCGATCGTCGCCGTGTCACGCGCTACGAGATCGCGGAGGCTAGGCGCGGCGCACCGCCGGACGACCTCCCCCCGCTGATGACCGTCCTTCGCGCTGCGGGACTTCCCGATCATGCGCCGCATCTCGCTCCCCAGCCGTGGACGCTCGACGCGCCGCCCGGCTCCACGCTCGATCGCCTCGCGCTGCTCCAGCAACTCAGGGAACTGCCGCTGCGCGCCGGGGTGAGCCGCGAGCTGGTCGCCACCGACGGCAAGGAGTACATGCCCTACCTGGCCATCGTGGTGGGTCGGGAGGCCATCGAAACGGGGCAGGGAACCCGCCAGGCCTGGAAGATCCGTATCGAGGGTTTCGAGGCCGACGGCGGTCGGGAGGTCTCGGTCGAGGAGGCCGGCTCCGAGCTCCCGGCACCTTCGACCGCCGATGACGAAGCGTGGCGTCACCCCCCGGTCTACGTCTGGATCGACGCGGGCCCGCGCCGCCTGCCGCTGCGCTTCGTCAGCCGACACGCCATCGGCGAGTTCATCGTCGAACTCGATTCCGCCTCGGCCGTCCAGAGCGCCTCGCTCGACCCGGGTGCGTGGGCGAACTCCACCTTCTGACGCCTCGCCGGGAACCCGGTCACGCCAATTTCACCGCGGTCTGCGCCCCGGTCCGCGAGCGGCCGGCGCCCCTTCGCAGCAACCCGGCAAGGGCGTTCAGGCATGCCATGCTGCCGTGTTGGCGTGCCATAAAACCCCATGTAAACAGAAGGCAAACGACGGAAACTGATCCGGAATCGATCTTCCATTCGATGATCAGCGTAAAATCGACACCGAAATTGACGCAGCGCAATAGACGCAGTGCAACATAGGGTCTACATTGAAACCGAATCTCCTCCTCCTCTGTTCGCCCGCCGCCCCCCGGCGGGCTTTTTTTTGGTGCGCAACCCCGGATTCGTTCCCCCGACATGACGGATGGGTCACGTCCATGTGCCCGCGGTGGGTGAGACCAGATGCCGTGCAGGGGTTGGAAAACGCCGCCGCGCCGGTCGCCGCGGGGACCGGTCGACCGGGCGACGTTTTCAGCGCAGGTCGACGACGTTGAGGCAGGTCGCCTCGCCGACGATCAGGGAGTGGCTGCGCCGGACGATCCCGGAGCCGGTGAAGTAGGTGCAGACCAGCCGCTCCTCCTCGAGGCTCAGGCCCTGGAAGCCGAGCGACTCGGTGAACTTGCCGACGCGGTCCTCGGTGACCACCTCGCTGCCGACCAGCACGCCCTTGTTGGAGAGGAACAGCGCGGCCCAGGCGAAGAAGACGAGCACGATGACGGTGGCGAGCGCTTTCATGGGCCGATTATACGGAGCGCGGCGGGGAGGGCGCAGGTCTCAGCGGCCGAGGTCCCACGCGAACAGGGCGTATTCGCGGCGACCCGAGGGGCGCGCGTAGCCGATCAGTTGGCGCTCGTCGCGCCAGCGGAGCGTCAGCACGCCGCGCCCGAGTCGGACCGGTTCCATCGGGCCGGGCCCGGCCGATAGCACCACGCCTGACGACGGGCCGGTGAAGGATCCCGTGCCCTCGGCGTAGACCAGCGCGAGCCGCGTCCCGTCCGGGGCGAGCCGTGCCTCGGCGACGGTGATCTGGTCCCCTAACCCGCCCGGCGGCAGATCGAGGAGCGTCCGGGAAGCCCCGGAGAGCGTGACGCGCAGGCCCGTTCCGTTCGGGCGTTCGACCCGGAACGGGCCGATGACGCGGCTGGCGACGAGCGGTTCGCGCGGGGCGTGGCATTCCGGGTCGTAGCCCGGGGGACGTTCCCGTAACAATTGCCAGGCATCCTCCTCGCGGCCGGTGTCGACCCGCAGGAAAGCGGGGAAGGCGGTCCGGAAGAGCAGGCTTTCGCCGTCCGCGAGCCAGCAGGGCGCCTCGTGCAGCAGGCCGTACTTGACCAGCGCCTCGCGGGCCGTCTTCCCGGCGGGCGGGAGCGCGTCACGGGTCCCGGTCTCGAGGTCGAGGATCCGGAAGCTGCGCAGTAACTCGAGGTCGAGGCGCTCGGGGTCCGGGTCGTCCGTGCCGGAAACCGGGGTCACTGCGTAGACGAGCCGTGCGCCGCCCGGTGCGAGACTGAAGGGTCGCGAGCCGAGGTAGTCGGCCCCGAGGGTGCCAGGGATCTCGACCGCGCCGCGCTCCACGACGTCCGGTTCTTCCGAGGCGCAGGCGGCGAGGAGCGCCGCGCAGGCGAGCGACACCAGCGACCCGGAGACGGGCGACCGTCCCGATACACGAGCGCCGGGCGCAAGACGCGCCGCTCGATGGGCCGCGAGTGCGTTCGTCCGGCTGCTCAGCGGGACCAGGCCTCGAACAGCTCGGCGATCTCCTCGTCGGTGATTCCGGGGTGGTTGCGCCGCATCGCCTCGGCGAACCGGATCAGGCCGGGGTGGAGGAGGGCGATCGTCTCGATTTCGGTCGATTCCGTTTCGGCTACGGGCGGGGCCGGCATGCGCATCTCCTTGTGCATGGCTGGTGGGCAGGGGTAACGCATTCTAGCGGCCGGCAGGATCGTGACCAATCGGCCGGCGCTGATATCGTTGTAAGCCGTCGCCTACCCCGGGAAGCGCGTGGTGTGGGCAGCGGCGGGCGAATCCGGCATGCTTGGCACCGATCATCGAGCCGACCGAGCGAGCCATGGACGCACTGACCGCCCTGCACACCCGCAATTCCGCCCCGAGCCTGGTGAAACCGGCACCCGGCCCCGCCGAGCGGGACCAGATCTTCGCCGCGGCACTGCGCGCACCCGATCACGCCCGGCTCCGACCCTGGCGCTTCCTGGTCGTGGAAGGCGCGGCGCGCAAGGACCTCGGCCGGAGGCTCGCCGAGGTGGCCGCCCGTGCGAACCCGGACCTCGGTGAGCAGGAGCGCACCAAGCTGCGCAACGCCCCGCTGAGGGCGCCGATGGTCGTGGTCGTCGCCGCGCGGCTCCAGGAAAACCCGAAGGTGCCCGAGATCGAACAGCTCCTTTCCGCCGGTTGCGCGGCCCACGGCATGCTGCTCGCATGCCACGCCCTCGGTTACGGCGCGATGTGGCGGACCGGGTCCGTCACCTACCTGCCCGGACTCAACGACGCGCTCGGTCTCGATGCGAGCGATCGCGTCATCGCCTTCCTCTACATCGGCACCGTCGCCGGCGAGCCCAAGCGCCTTCCGGAGGAGCGGATCTCGGACTACGTCGAGAACTGGACCGGGGAGGCGTCGTGAACCGTCCGGGCGCATGCCTTGGCCGGCGTGCCCTCCTGCTGCTACCGCTGCTCGGGATCGCGGCCTGCGCCGGCCCCACGGGGGTGCGCCCGGCCGACGTCGCGGTCTACCATGTCCCGCCTTCCCAGGCCTACGAATTCGTCGCCAACGTCGAGACCGACTCGGTGGCCCCGACGAGGAGCGATGCCCTCGCCGCACTGCGCGAGCGCGCCGCGGCGGTCGGCGCCAACGGGGTCATAGTTCGCGACCGGTCGAACGGGCCCCTGCGCGGTATCGCGATCCGTGTGCGGGATCGCTAAGCCGGCGTGTACGGAATCGACACCCCTGGCTGTCGGATTTCGACGACAGAAGCGGGGGCGAGCATGTCACTACAATTCGGTAGGTAGCGGATCAGCCGCGATCTTTCCCGGAGCAGCAATGCAGCAGGCGATACGGGCCGGCCTCCCTGAAACGGAGCCCGGCCACGAACAGGACGACCGGCAACGCCTCCAGGCCGAGAACCTGCGCCTGATGACGGCGAGCCTGCCGGTCGCCCTCGTTTTCACGGTCGTGGCCGCCGTGGCGCTGACGGCCGTGATGTGGCCGGTGGCGGATCGCGCCAACCTCCTGCTCTGGTTCGCGCTGGTGGTCATGCTGACCCTGGTGCGCTACGTCGGCATCGCCCGGTTCCGCAGGGCCCGGCTCACGCCCGAGCTGTTCCGTAACTGGCGCCTCTGGTTCCTAGGCGGCATCCTCGCGGCCGGCATGGCCTGGGGGCTGGCCGGTTTGCTGTTCTATCCAGCGGACGACCCGGTGCTCCAGGCGTTCCTGGTCATGATGCTGGCCGGCCTCTGCGCCGGTGGGATGACGGTTCACGCCGCGATGTCGACGGCGACCTACCTGTTCACGTTGCCGGCCCTGCTGCCTTTGATCGCGCTGCAGTTCGCCCAGGGCACCCAGGTCGGCACGGCGCTGGCGATCACCGGGCTGCTGTTCATGATGGTGCTGCTGGTCACCGCGCGGCGGATCGGGCGGGCGCTGCGCCAGAGCCAGTGCCTACGCCTGGAGCTCGAGCGACGCAACCAGGCCCTCGCCGAGTCGCGCCAGAAGCTCGCGCTGCACGTCGAGCAGACCCCGCTCGGCGTCATCGAGTGGGATCGCGACGGGCGCGTGACCGACTGGAACGAGGCCGCGCGGTCGATCTTCGGCTACTCCCGCACCGAGATGCTCGGCGAGCCGGTCGTCGAGGTGCTGGTTCCCGAGGACGAGCGGATCGCCTTCGAGGCGATCGTCCATGGTCGTGGCGACGGTGAGGGCGGCCAGCACACCACGGGTCAGAACCGGACCCGTGACGGGCGCACGATCTGGTGCGAGTGGATCACCACGCCGCTGATCACACCGCAGGACGAGTTCATCGGTGCCGCGGCACTGGTCATCGACATCAGCAACCAGATCCAGGGCGAGGCGGCGCTGCGCACCAGCGAGGCGAAGTACCGCACCCTGGTGGAGAAGTCGCTGGCAGGCGTCTACATGACTGCGGGCGACCGGTTCCTGTACGTCAACCCGATGTTCGCGGAGATTTTCGGCTACCGGCCCGAGGAGATCGTGGGGCAGCTCACGGTGGCCGACCTGGTGCATCCGGACGATCTGGCCACGGTCCAGGAGAACCTGCGCCGACGCTACGATCGCGAGATCGCGTCGGCGAATTACCGCTTCCGCGTAAAGCGCAAGACCGGCGAGACGATCACCGTTGAGGTCATGGGAAGCGGGGTCGAGATCGACGGGCGCCGGGTCGTGCTCGGCACGCTGCTCGACGTCACCGAGAACCAGCGCGCCCACGAGCACATCGAGCATCTCGCCAACCACGACGTGCTCACCGACCTGCCGAACCGACACCACATCGAGGAGCGGGCCAACCTGCTCATCGCCCGGGCGCTGCGGGATGGCAGCCGCCTGACCTGTCTCTACGTGGACCTCGACCGGTTCAAGAACGTCAACGACACCCTCGGCCACGACCTCGGCGACCGCCTGCTCAAGGAGGCCTCGCGGCGAATGTTGCGCTGCCTGCGCGGCGAAGACGTTCTTGCGCGCATGGGTGGCGACGAGTTCACCGTGCTGCTGCCGGGCGCCGACCACGAGGTCGCCGCCCGCGTGGCGCAGCGCCTGATCCGCGAACTCAACGCCCCGTTCTCTCTCGACGGCAAGCTGATCCGGGTCGGCGGCAGCATCGGCGCGGCGGAACTGACCGGGCGCGACGACGATTTCAACACGCTGTGGAGGCGCGCCGACATCGCCATGTACCGCGCCAAGCGCCGGCGCGGCACCTTCGCCTTCTTCGAGGCGAGCCAAGAACTTGAGCTGAGCCAGCGGGTGCGCATCGAGCGCGACCTCGAGCCCGGGCTCGACGCGGGGGAGTTCTCGCTCCACTACCAGCCGCGCATCGACGTGCGCACCGGGCGCTCGGACAGCGCTGAGGCCCTGCTGCGCTGGAACCACCCGGACCTGGGCTTTGTCTCGCCGGCGCAGTTCATTCCGGTGGCGGAGGAGAGCGGCCTGATCCACCGCCTCGGCAGCTGGGTTCTCGACCAGGCCTGCGCGCAGGCGGCCGCCTGGCGGCGCAGCGGCATCGACATGCGCGTGGCGGTGAACCTCTCCGTCGTCGAGCTCCAGGCCCGGGACATCGTGGAGCGGGTCGACCGCATCCTCGAGGCGCGCGGGGTCAGCGGGGCGCAAATCGAGATCGAGATCACCGAGAGCGCCGCGATGCTCAACCCGGACCAGAGCATCGCGGTGATCAGCGCGCTGCGCGATCGCGGCATCGAGATCAGCATCGACGACTTCGGCACCGGCTACTCGTCGCTGAGCTACCTGAAGCGGATCCCGGCCAGCTACCTCAAGATCGACCGCTGCTTCCTGCAGAACATCACCGGACCCGGGTCCAACGACACCGTCGACTCCGACATCATCCGGGCCATCGTCGCCCTCGGCCGGAGCCTCGGCATGGAGATCATCGCCGAGGGGGTCGAAATCCCGGGCCAGCAGGAGTTCCTCTACGGCCACGGCTGCTACCTCGCCCAGGGGTACCACTACAGCAAGCCACTGCCGGTGGTCGAGCTGGAGGCCTGGCTCGGCCGGCCGCAGCCCGGTGGCGAGCCACCAAGATCGGCGGTGAACTGACCGGGCCGCCCCGGCCGGTGAAGGGCCTCGCGTCCCGGCGTCGGACGCCGTACGTCAGACCGCGGCCCTGTTCGCGGGGCTGAGCACGGCCTCCAGTTCGGCGAAGCTCTGCACGGCCCCCGTCGGCTCGATCTCGATGCCGAGCTGGCGGCCGATCTGGGTGATCGAGAAGATGCCTCGCAGGAGCATCTCGTCGCCCCCGGGGTTCGGCTCGACGACGACGGCATGCTGGCGCGCCGACTCGCGCAGCGTCTGGACGATGTCGCCGACGCGGGCCTTCTGGACATCCTCGAAACGCATCACGTCCATGCGGCTCTTGGGCGTCATCACGTCGGCGACACGGATCTCGTCGCGCCGCACGCGCTGTTCCGAGGCGAAGTGGATCGGTTTCTCGCCGATCAGGTCACGCGAGGTCACGAGGCCGACGATCCGGTCGCGGTCGTCGATCACCATCAGCATGCGCACGCCGGAACGCATCATCAGGTCCTGCGCCTCGTCGAGGCCCACCTCGGTGCGCACCGTCACCAAGCGGCTCTGCGAGAGGTCGGTCATCACCGTGACCGCGGGTCCGTCGGTTTCGACGGAGCGATCCCGTCGCCGTTGATAGGGCAGCAGCGTGCGGGCGTCCGCGAGCGGTTCCGTCTTCAGCGTCCGGTACGGGTAGTCAGCCATCACGTTTCCTCCCCCTGCGACGTGGACGATCTTTCCAAGAATGTAGCAAAAAGGTTGTGACGAAGGGGTTCAGTGGCTCGCGGTAGGAGAGGAGATGGAGCGCGACGGCACATGCCACGCAACCTCGCCGGGGTCCCGGGGCCGCAAAAGAGTCCGTGGACGGGGCTTGCCGGACCCGATCCGCTAGACTGGGCGGTCGGGCGACGGCCCACGCCGCCACCGGACCGTACGGGGAACGAACGACACGTGATCGCGCTGCGCAACATCTCGCTCCAACGCGGCGGCCGCACGCTTCTCGAGGGCGTCGACCTGATGCTGCACGCCGGCCAGAAGGTCGGCATCACCGGGGTCAACGGCAGCGGCAAGTCGAGCCTGTTCGCGCTGCTGCTGGGGGAACTGCACGCCGAGACCGGTGAGGTCGAGTTGCCGGGCGGTCTGGTCACCGCCCACGTCGCGCAGGAGGTCCCGGGAGGCGCGGAGCCGGCCCTCGAATTCGTCCTCGCCGGCGACGCCGGGGTGGCCCGGCTGGAGGCGGAGATCGCGCGGGCCGAGGCGGCCGGGGACGGCACCCTGCTCGGCCGCCTCTACGCCGAGTACGAGGCGCGCGACGGCTACCGCGCGCGACCCCGCGCGGCGACCATCCTCCACGGCCTCGGCTTCACGGCCGAGGCGCAGGAGAAGCCGGTCGGGACCTTCTCGGGGGGGTGGCGCGCCCGGCTGAACCTGGGCCGCGCGCTGATGTGCCCCTCCGACCTGCTGCTGCTCGACGAGCCGACCAACCACCTCGACCTCGATGCGGTGATCTGGCTCGAGGGCTGGCTGCAGCGCTACCCCGGTACGCTGCTGCTGATCTCCCATGACCGCGACTTCCTCGACAACGTCACCGGGCACATCGCCCACATCGAGAACCGGCGGGTCACGCTCTACACCGGCAACTACGCGAGCTTCGAGCGCCAGCGCGCCGAGCGGCTCGCCCAGCAGCAGGCGCTGGCCCAGCGGCAGCAGCGTGAGATCGCGCACGTCCGCGCCTTCGTCGACCGGTTCCGCGCCAAGGCGACCAAGGCGCGCCAGGCCCAGAGCCGTCTGAAGGCGCTGGAGCGCATGGAGCTGGTCGCCGCAGCCGAGGTCGATTCGCCGATCCGCTTCGCCTTTCCCGATCCCGGGCGCTGTCCGTCACCGTTGCTGACCCTCGAGGAGGCGCGCGCCGGCTACGATGGCAAGGCGGTGCTCGAAGGGCTCGACCTCGCGCTGCGCCCCGGCACGCGGGTCGGCCTGCTGGGTCGCAACGGCGCCGGCAAGTCGACGCTGGTCAAACTGCTCGCCGGTACGCTGACACCCCTGTCGGGGCGCCGCACCGAGGCGCGCCGGCTCGAGGTCGGCTATTTCGCCCAGCACCAGCTCGAGGCGTTGCGGCCCGACGAGAGCCCGCTGCAGCACCTGCAGCGCCAGGCGCCCGACAGCCGCGAACAGGCGTTGCGCGACTTCATCGGCGGCTTCGGGTTCCGGGGCGACGACGCTCTGCGGCGCGTGGCGACCTTCTCGGGCGGCGAACGGACCCGCCTCGCGCTGGCACTGATCGTGCACCGCGAACCGAACCTGCTGCTGCTCGACGAGCCGACCAACCACCTCGACATGCTGATGCGCGACGCGCTGGTCGAGGCTTTGCAGGATTTCCCCGGG